>JAQBOP010000405.1 GCA_028287975.1 Mucilaginibacter sp.
CCTTCGATCAGTGCATGGCCGACGAGACGCGAGCCTGAGACGCCGTAAGGGTGTCCGACGGCGATTGCACCGCCGTCGACGTTGAGACGCTCCGGGGGAATACCGAGCCGATCGCGGCAGTAGATGACCTGCACCGCGAAGGCTTCGTTCAATTCCCAGAGGCCGATGTCCTCGATGCGCAATCCGGCCTTGGCGAGGAGTTTGGGCACGGCGAAGACCGGACCGATTCCCATTTCATCAGGCTCGCAGCCGGCAACTTGAAAGCCGCGCAACGGACGCTTCCGGCAACTACAGCAAAGCGACGCAAGTCGTGATCGTTGTGGATAAAGAAGCACCAAAAATCACAACTCCTGCATCCGTCACCGTCAATACTGACGCTGGTGTCTGTCAGGCAAGTGGAGTGAATATCGGAACCGCAACTGCGACCGATAATTGCGTTGTCCCAACGATCACCAGCGACGCGCCTGCTATCTTCCCTAAAGGAAATACGACAGTCACCTGGACCGCAACAGACGCTTCCGGCAATTACAGCAAAGCGACGCAAGTCGTGATCGTTGTGGATAAAGAAGCTCCAAAAATCACTGCTCCTGCTTCGATCACCGTCAATACTGACGCTGGCAAGTGCCAGGCAAGTGGAGTCAATATTAGCAGAGCAAGCGCGATTGATAATTGCGATATCAAATCCATAACCAATAACGCGCCTGCTATCTTCCCCAAAGGCAGCACTACCGTTACCTGGACCGCTACCGATACTTCTGGAAACTCCTCAAGCGCCACCCAGGTGGTCACCGTGGTGGATAAGGAAGCTCCGACCATCTCGCACACGAACGTGGTAGTGAACACCGACCTCGGTAAGTGCTCCGCGATCGTTGGCTTCACCGCACCTGTCGTTGCCGATAATTGCGGTATCGCCTCCGTGGTTTGTAATCCTCCTTCCGGTTCTGAATTCTCCAAGGGCACCAACACTGTGACCTGCACAGTGGTGGATACCTCCGGCAATTCCGCAAAGACCACCTTCACGGTTGTCGTCAGCGATAAGGAAGCTCCGAAGATTACTTGCCCGGCGGACATCACTGTCGAATTCAAGAACACCAACGGCGTGACAGTGGCCTTCACTGTGCTGGCCACTGACAATTGCCCTGGAGTTCAGGTCGTGTCGGTTCCTGCTTCCGGCAGTGTGTTCCCGATCGGAACAACGGTTGTTACCAACACCGCTACTGATGCTTCGGGCAACAAAACGGTTTGCACCTTCCAGGTAACAGTACTCGGGGCCAAAGGCACGAAGGCTGATTTGCTCAAAGAAATGAAAGCAATTCGCCCTACAGTTACCGACAAGGAAGCTGGCAAAAAACTCGATAGCGCTATCGAGGAAATTACGGAATCACTGGACCCATCCTTCTGGATCAATCAGACCCATCTGAACCCGAAGACTGGTAAAGATGACTTCGATGAAGAACGTGATGCAGTGACTGATCTGCAAGTGCTTCAATCACAATCAAAGAAACACAACATACCCATTGCTGTCATCCAGGGTTGGATCGACAGGATAGTGGCCTCTGACCGCTTGATCGCCACCATCGCCATTAACGACGCAGCCACCGTAAAAACAGACGCCAAGTGCGTTGCTGATGCCTTGAAAATGATTTCTCAAGGTGACAAGGAGGCAAGTAAAGGAAATGGCAATTCTGCTATCGTACTATACCGAAACGCCTGGAGCGCAATTGTTTCCTGCAAGGGAGATAAGAAATGCGACGGCGATAAGGAAGACCATGACGATTCACATGATGGACGCGGTCGTTGTGATGACGATCACAGTGATTGGTATAAGAATTGGTGGTTCTAATCTAAGTTGAATTCACAACCGGGGACTTCGAGAGAGGTCCCCGGTTTTTTTGCAATCCACACCTTGATCACACGACTTCATCCATTCGGTGCCGAGCGAATTTTACACTTTGATTTTGGCGGCTCCCACCGGAGAATTAGAAATACAGAAATTAGATGAAAAGGCTTTCCATCATCCTCCTGATATTAGTGTTTGTTTCGTTGCTGATTCTTAAGACTCTTCAAGACCGCGGTGCTGGCCAAATTGCTGAAACTTCAACGGAAAATATCAACGGTACAAACAAAGTTCGGCCCATTCCTGTCCCAAAATATAATTCCAATGGAGCCTTTATTCTTGGTTCAAGAGTTCCGGCAGAAAGCGTTTCTATCAGTCAGGAACAAATTGAAAAAGAGAAGGAATCCCGCGCGACCCAGCTCTATCAGGATCTTTTTACAATTTCCGCAAATTCAACCACATTGTCTCAATCTCAAACCGAAGCTGTCTACAGGCACGCTCGTGAGTTGGCTGACACCGGTAGTTTAGGCCTCCGAGCCATTGGTTCACTGCTCCAGTCCACCAATTCGGTTCGGTTAACCACCACTCCGGGATCCACCGGCCTCCCGACTTTGAGAACCCTTTTGATCGATAGCCTTGGACAGATGTTAGGAGTAGAGGTTGTTACTCTTCAACGGTCGTTATTAAAATCGACTTCTGATCCTTTGGAGATCGCCATGCTTGGACGGAATATTGACCGCCAGGCTCCGGGCGAATTTGGTGAAGAATTGGTCATGGCTGCAAGCAGACAAATAGATCATTTTTCTTCCAATCCTACCGCCGCAGATGTCTCCTCGCTTTTTAAAATTCTGGAAAAACAAATCACCCCTGAAACCGTGACAAAGGTCACTCCCAGGATGGATCAATGGCAATATTACTCCGCCATGGCCTTGGGTTATGCGCCAGAAGGCTCCGGCTTTTCGGCGCTTGTTTCGAAAGCTCTTGCCGGTGGGGGAAGCGTCGGGGAAAAGGCCTTTGCCTGGCAAATGGTCGGACAAACAGCCATGCGCAGCTCGGTTTCTTCTCAGTCGTTTATGGATACAGTCGGCAAAGGAGCCGTTCCTGATGCTGCCTGGCCAAAAATCGCTGAAGGTATCGCCGGTGAACAGTTTTCCTTCGCCGCTCCTGTCACGGATCCCAGTCCTTATGCTCAGAAACCGGGACTGAAAACTTACCACATCGAAGATGGCAATCAGAATTATTACAGTCTCCCGGCCGGGACTCTCTCAATCGATGAAATTAGAGGCCGCTTGCAGATGATCAATCAGCTCCTCGCCACTGGCGGATCTCCTGCCGAGATTCAGGCCCTGGAAGCTGCTCGAAATAGTTTGAACCAAATGCAACCGCGTTCCGCAGGCAATTAAGGGATTCTACTTTTCGCCCTTTGCCGCGTTTTTGTTTTCCATCTCGGACGGATTCATCGCTTTAATCATTTCTTCCGCGATATTGTCAGATAGGTTCCCCCCCATTGGGTAAATCATTTGAACTTTCCCGGCCGCGTTGATGATCACTGTTCGAAAATCGTGATTAAACAGTTGGTCTTCTGCCGTAAAATGAAAATTGAACATGGCTCCCAGGGCATCGGTCATTTCCTTGCTGCCTGTCAGGAAACTCCAATGTTCAGGCTGATAATGATACATTTTTCCATACTTCAACAGCGCCTCAGGGTTATCCCGTTCCGGATCGAACGTAATTGAAAGGAAATGGTAATTAGTTGGAATGTCGGAACGCGTCGCCATTTTTGCAGACGCCTCTGAGAAGTTCTTCGAAAGTCTCGGACAGTAATCGGGTATCGGACAGC
>JAQBOP010000366.1 GCA_028287975.1 Mucilaginibacter sp.
GGGCCTTACCGGCCCGTGGATCTCGGGAGGGATAGAGTTTAACTGGCCGCAGCATCACCGCCCAAGTACTTTTGAGCCGGTAGACTATAAGATCGAGGAGAACGCCGACGGCAGCAAAACCATCTGGACCAACGAGGTTGAACGCATGTTCCACACCAAGGGCATGACCGGTTTTACACTGCACCCGGACAAAGCTTACATTGAAATAAAGGCCAAACTATTTAACCGCTCGGCCCTGCCGCAAACTTTTTTATGGTGGGCAAACCCGGCGGTAAAGGTTAATGACGATTACCAATCTGTTTTTCCGCCCGATGTAAACGCAGTGTTTGACCATGGCAAGCGCGACGTATCCACCTTCCCTATCGCTACCGGGACTTATTATAAAGTAGATTACTCGCCGGGTACAGATATTTCGCGTTATAAAAATATCCCGGTGCCTACTTCGTACATGGCCATCAATTCGGCTTATGATTTTGTCGGTGGATATGAGCATGATAGCCAGGCAGGTTTACTGCATGTGGCCAATCATCATGTATCGCCGGGCAAAAAACAATGGACCTGGGGCCACAGCGATTTTGGCCAGGCCTGGGATAGGAACCTCACCGACGAAGACGGCCCATATATTGAACTGATGACAGGTATGTTTACGGATAATCAACCGGATTTTACCTGGCTAATGCCGAACGAAGAAAAGCATTTCACCCAATACTTTTTGCCTTACCGCGAGTTAGGCGTAATTAAAAATGCCAGTAAGGATATCTTATTGGCGCTTAACTATGCAGGCAGCAATATCGAACTGAAAGTATATGTAACCGGCGAGCAAAAAAGCTTAAAAGTTAAATTGAGCTATGAAGATAAAACACTACTTGAAGAAATAACAGACATAATTCCCGAGCAGGTGTTTGTTAAAAACATCAATGCCGGCAATATCGATGAGAACCGTTTGCTGATAACCGTTACATCCCCGCAGGGAAAAGAATTATTGCGTTACGAGCCCGCAGCCAACAAGGTAAATAACATGCCCGAAGCGGCGAAACCGGCCCTACAACCCGAAGACGTTGAAAATACCGAACAACTATTTTTAACGGGTCAACATTTAGAGCAGTACCGCCACGCTACATACAGCCCGGTGCCTTATTATGAGGAAGCCCTGCGCCGCGACCCAAGAGATATGCGTAACAATAATGCTTTGGGTTTATGGCACCTTCGCCGCGGGCAGTTTGCCAAAAGCGAGCCGTATTTTCGCAAAGCAGTGGAAACCGGCATCCAGCGTAACCCTAACCCCTACGACAGCGAGCCGCATTATAATTTAGGCTTGTCGCTTAAATTCCAGGGCAAAAACGCGGAAGCTTACGAAGCATTTTATAAAGCCACATGGAGCAACGCGTGGAAAGACAGCGGCTATTTTATGGTGGCGCAGTTAGACCTGGCCAATGGTGATTATGAACTGGCCGCGGATCACATCCAATCGGCAATTGACCGCAACGCAAACAACAGCAAGGCTTATGTATTACAATCTGCCGCTTGCCGTAAATTGGGTAAGATGGACGATGCAGTCGCTGCATCCAAATACGCCTTAACCCGCGATGCTTTTAATTTAGGCGCTTTGTTTGAATTATACCTTGCCGGCGACGGACAAAACCATTTAGATGATCTGCTTAAACTATCACGCGACTGGAGCCAAAACTTTATCGAGTACGCATTGGATTATGCCAACGCCGGCCTATATACCGAGGCGTTCGACCTATTACAACACGCCATAGCCGGAAATGAAACCAACCCGATGGTTTATTATTACCTGGCTTATTTCAAACAGCAATCGGGCGAAAAAAACGAAGCCATAGCACTACTGAAAAAAGCAGCAACGGCCGACTCATACCTTTGCTTCCCCGACAGGTTAGAGGATATAGCGGTGCTGCAATTGGCATCACAATTAAATCCTGAGGATGCAAAAGCGCCGTATTACTTAGGTAACCTATGGTACGATAAACGCCAATATGACGAAGCGATAGCCGCCTGGGAAGCCTCGGCAAAACTGGATAATACTTTCCCTACCGTTTTACGCAACCTGGCCATAGCCTACTTTAACAAGCGTAATGAGCACGACAAGGCGGTTACTTACTTTGAGCAGGCATTTGAGTTGGATAAAACAGATGCCCGGATCCTGATGGAACTGGACCAGCTGTATAAGCGCCTGAATAAAAAACCGACGGACCGGCTTAAACTGTTAGAAGACAACTTAGCAACCACCACAGAACGCGACGACATTTATTTGGAACGTGCGGCGTTATATAATTTTTTAGGTGATAACAAAAAAGCTTTACAACTGATCAGCCAAAGACAGTTTCACCCATGGGAAGGAGGCGAAGGCAAAGCGTCCGGACAATATGTTTATAGTTTGGTAGAGGTCGCGCGTGAAAAATTGAACAATAAAGATTTTAACGCCGCCATCGATCTATTGCAGCAGGCACAAACCTATCCGCATAATTTAGGCGAGGGCAAACTATTCGGCGCGGCAGAGAATGATATATTTTACTGGCTGGGTTGTGCTTATGAAGGCCTGAATGAAGCGGTGCCGGCACAAAAATATTTTCGCGAAGCGACTATGGGGTTGGACGAGCCATCAGCAGCCATATTTTATAACGACCAACAGCCCGACAAGATCTTTTACCAGGGACTGGCATGGAAAAAATTGGGCGACGCAGCAAGAGCAACGCAAATTTTCAATAAGCTGGTTGCGTTTGGTATAGAGCATTTGAATGATCACGTTAAGATAGATTACTTTGCGGTATCATTGCCTAACCTGTTAATTTTTGATGATGATCTGGATATCCGCAACCAGGCACATTCCCTGTATATACAGGGATTAGGTTACCTGGGGCTTGAACAATACGACGAAGCAAGCAAGGCCTTTGCCGAGGTACTGGCTTTAGACGCTGAACATTTTGGCGCTAACCTGCATTTAAAATTAGCCATACCACAGGCTTTATAGTTGTTATGCGGTACAGTACAAACCACTGTACCGCATAACTTACAACTCGGTTACAAAACCATGGGCCAATTTTTTTAATTTTGCGGCCTATGGAAACAGCAGAACTATCTAAATACGACAAACTGGTAAATAAAAGCACGGGGCACTATAAAGCATTTTTATATGATTGCGATGGCACCCTTGCCGACAATATGCCCGCTCATGCCCTTACTTACATTAAAGTAGCGGCAGACAATGGCGTAACCATTACCGGCGAGATCATAGATGAGTTAGCCGGCTGGCCCGTACCTGCTGTAGTGATCGAGATCAATAAGCGCTATGGTTCAAACATGGATCCTGAAGAATTTGCAGAGATCCGTCAAAAGCTGTATCACGATGAATACATTAACCACATCACACCGGTTGAGCACGTGGTTGATCACCTGAAAGCGCATGTCGGCAAAGTGAGAATAGCTGTCGTATCTGGCGGATCACGCGAAGCGGTTGAAAAAACTTTAAACATATTAGGCATCACCAACCTGGTTGAAACCCTGGTTTGCGCCGGCGAAACTCCGCACGGAAAACCTTTTCCTGATCCGTTTTTAGCGGCAGCCGAAAAATTAGGCGTCGACCCAAAAGATTGCCTGGTATTTGAAGACGGTGATCCCGGTGTACAATCGGCCATAGCAGCCGGTATGGACTGGATCAGGATAGATAAGCTCGACTAATTAAAAGCTGTCCTGCAAAAAATTTTCTTCGGTATTACAATATAAAGACGAGTAGATGCGCAACTTTTTGTTGTTGGTTTGTAGCCGCCTTTTCATGTGCACGATAGGGTGCGTGGTCTTTATGTTAAGCAGGGCGCTTATATTTTTATCTGCATGTATGGCCCAGATCTTTTGTTCGCCCTCTTTAACTTCGATCTTGTAATTATCCTTCAATATTTTAAATAAAGAACGGTTCTCAAGGCTCCTTGAAGAAAAATGAGGCAGATCAACATTGGTTATATGCGTTTCCTCGTACAAAACAGGTACATTATCAATGTACCTTAGTCTTGAAAAGAAGATACAGCCCGCATCGCTTTCGATTTCATCCAATTGGTAAAAAAAATCGTCAGGCCAGTTTTGTTTGGTGGGCTTTTGCAAAATGGAGGTTGTTAATTTCTGATCGCCAACACCCACGGTAACGCCGCTTAATGAAAGGATTCCTAAACCGGTCTTAGGTTCAGATACTATGCTTCCCTTGCCATGTTTCCTGGTAATATATCCCATATTGGCAAGGGCGGAAAGCGCCTGCCTTATAGTAACTCTTGTGGTATCGTAAGATCTGCAAAGATCATTTTCTGATGGTAGCAGGTCACCTTTTTTGTATTCCCCCTTTTCTATCAAAGACTTTAGGTCTTCAATTACTTTCTTATATAGATGCACAACTTCCTTTTTGCTCATAGATTTAGGTTATGGTTAATAACAAATATAATAAATGTTATCCTTAAATCATTGCAGACAAGATTTCAAAAACTTTTTGAAATTAACTTGTATATACAAGTTAATTTCCCTATGTTTGATTATAAATCGCGTTGTACCTATAATACCGGTCAAATAAATGAATTACATTACCAATATGCAAGCACAACAGTGCTGTGACCTTACTCTATTTTGTTGTAATAATGTTCTAACATGCATTTTGGTTTTAAAAAACTTAGAGCAATATGGAATATAGCAGGAAGATTGTGAACAATATGGTTAAAAATGCACTGTCGTTCATTTATATTAGTTGCATTGAACCACATAGTATTGATAATAAACTCAATACCATTTTTCTACCTAATATATTAGGTAGAAACAGCATTTAAACAAAATGCATCAGGCAACATCACCTTGTATACACAACTATTAAAAATATATCTTTGAGAAATGAAGTCATATAGATTAAACAGGTTATTTAACGGCCGATCGGGCAATTGCTTTGATGTGGCTATAGATCATGGATTTTTTAACGAATATCCGTTCCTAAACGGCATAGAAAACATTCAAAAAGCTGTTGACGTTTTGATAGATGCAGCACCCGACGCTATACAGTTAACTATCGGCCAGGCCCAATATTTACAATCCGTTCCCGGCCGCTATAAGCCATCATTGGTATTACGTACTGATGTAGCCAATGTATATGGCAAGGACCTGCCCCGCGCGTTATTCAGCAGGATGATTGAGAACCCGGTCGAGCAGGCGTTAAGGCTCGATGCCACCTGCGTGGTGGTAAACCTGTTCAGCATTCCCGGCGAGCCCGAGGTTGCAGACCAGTGTATCCAGAACATCCTTAAAATAAAACCGGTTTGCGAACAATACGCTATGCCGTTGATGATAGAGCCTTTGGTTTTCCGCCCTAATACAGAGGCTGGCGGCTATATGGTTAACGGCGATCCCGAAAAGATCATTCCGCTGGTTAGGCAGGGCGTTGAGCTGGGCGCAGATATTATCAAAGCCGACCCAACCGATGATGTAACCCAGTATCACCGCATAGTTGAAATTGCCGGAAATATCCCGGTACTTGTACGCGGCGGCGGTAAAGCCAGCGACCAGGAAATTATGGACCGAACTTACGGCCTGATGCAGCAAGGCGTAAAAGGCATTGTTTATGGCCGCAACGTGATACAGCATGCCAACCCGGCCGGTATGACCAAGGCTTTGATGGCGCTTGTGCATGACGGCGCAAAACCTGCCGACGTAATGCACCTTTTAAATAGTTAACCCTACAACTAATCAAACATCTATGAAAACACTCAATATTGGCATTATTGGCGGTGGCCTGATGGGCAAGGAGGCTGCCAGTGCTTTTGGCCGCTGGTTCGCGCTTAACGATTTCCCTGCGAAAGTAGAACTAAAAGCAGTTTGTGACTTAAACGAACAGGTTTTAGCCTGGTATAAAAGCATTCCGACCGTTGAGCTGCTTACTACTAACTATAAAGAGTTACTTGACCGCGCGGATGTTGACGTAGTGTACGTAGCCCT
>JAQBOP010000018.1 GCA_028287975.1 Mucilaginibacter sp.
TATAGGAAGACTTACGAAGTTTTAAAAACTTCGTAAGTCTGATTGCAAACTATATTTTTAATCTTTTATTCACTTCAATTTCATTTATGATAGATAAATGGTGATCTATAAAACTATCTAAGCCGCCAAACCATTCCAATACCTCTTTTTTATTAATCAATGTATTTTTATCTGACAAGTATGTTGCGTAAGATGAATATTTATAATCTTCCATTTTTGTTACTAACCCGGCAACTACCGGATTTTGATGGATATATGTAATTATTGTCGTGTAATAACTATCTGATGTAATTTCAGATACTTTGTACCGGCCCTGAAACAAACTACCTACTCTGTTATATCTTTTATTTATTGCTTTTGAATAAGAGATAAAGAAATTTTTGATCCCTTTTTCAAATAGGTCACTATCATTAACGCCAATAAAAAAATGAAAATGATTCGGCATCAAACAATAGGTATATACTTCGCAAAAAGGAGATACATATTTTTTAAATTGGTTCAGGAAATAGATATAGTTGTCGTCTTCAAAGAATATCAGATTCTTATTATTTCCTCTATTGTATAAATGATAGCAAGTTTCTGAATAAACTTTCATGCTTCGAACATAGACAAACTTACGAAGTTTTTAAAACTTCGTAAGTTTCCAGATCAGGCAAACACCACCTTTCGCTGCGGAAACTTTTCAGCGTAATTAGCCACTATATTTTTGATATAATCATTACCAGGGTATGGCGTAATGTAGTTTTTAAGCTGTTGTAGGCTCTCTACATTAAAATAATGCGAGATATAACCCATGCCATAAAACTTGCCTTTCTCTACCAATATACAACTATGCTCATCATCTGTCCTACCCTCATCACGGATGGCAAAGGTCGGCAGGGCTTTGTGTAATTCGGCAATGGCGAGGTCAACTTTTTGGTTGTAAATTTCTGTAGTCTCGATACCTGTGCAGGCACATTGATCCTGTGCTGCACCGGTACAGGGTTCTGTATTATTTTGGATAAAACAAAGCTTCGGGCAAAGCGCAAAAGTTTCTATCAACTGATTTAATATGGCCCTTCCTTCCAGCATGGTATTGCAGGTGTATAAGGCACCGGTGTATTTACGATGTTTATCAACCGCCAAACGCAGATAACCTCGTTGATCCTCGAACATATACAACCCGTAGGCATGCTCAAAACGCTTTAATGAACGGTTGTATTTTGGCCATAAGCGCTTTATCTCCACGGCTTCCAATACCAGAGCTATTAACTCGGTACCGCAAACCTGGTAGGTTATCTGGTGGATATTGCGCAGAAACTCCTGCCGTTGCAAACCGGGATTGTTGCCGGTAAAGTGACTAGTTACCCGTTTCTTGATATTCTTGGCCTTGCCCACGTAGATCACTTTGCCCTTATGGTCGTGGAAATAATAGACGCCGGGTGTATTTGGTAGTTCCAATACCGCTTTTTTAGGTAAGTGAGGCGGTAACACCTGTTCTTTCGAATTTTGCTTTAACGCCTGTTTAATATGGTCGCTCTTATCATTGCGCAGTAACAGGCTAAATAGTTCGGCTGTGGCCTCGGCATCGCCCATGGCGCGGTGACGGCTTTCATTATCAATACCCAGGTGCCTGCATAGTTTACCCAGGCTGTATGATGGCAGTCCCGGTAGGATTTTGCGGCCCAGCCTTACGGTACATAACTTATTACATTGCAGATCATACCCGGCAGCAGCCAAATGGTAACGCACAAAAGAATAATCGAAATTTACGTTATGAGCAATAAAGATCTTACCATGCAACAAGTGGTAAATATCAGCAGCTACATCCTCAAAAGGCGGCGCTTCGGCAACCATCTCATTGGTGATCCCGGTTAGCGCACGTATGTAGATAGGTATTTCTCTGCGGGGATTGACGAGGGTGCTGAATCGTTTGGTTACTTTCTTGCCATCATGCAGGCAAATTGCAATTTCGGTTATACCGTTTGCGCTGGCATGCCCTCCCGTGGTCTCAATATCTACAATTGCATACATATCCAAATGTAGCAGATTTTACTAATTTTTTTAGTGAAAGATAAAATAAATTTTATATCAACAGGTTTAAGCGTAGCTTACAATTACATTAAGTAAAATGTGCGCGCTTTACCATGTAATATAAAACAAAAACAGCCCGCTAATCGCGGGCTGTTTACTAATCTCTAATCTTCAATCGCTAATCTCTATTTTCCCTTCTTAGCCTGGATTTGTTGTTGCGTACGCATCATCTCTTCCATTTTAGCACTGAAGCCTGATTTTTTCTTTTTAGTATCTTCCGGTTTCTTTTTGTTTTCCTGGATCTGCGCGTGGATCTTCTTATCATCAACCATTAAACGAATAATGTATTGCTGTAAGAAAGTAAACATGTTAGCCAGGAAATAATAATAATTCAAACCAGCCGGGTAACCGTTCAGTGCGCCTAAGAATATGATCGGGGTAATGTATCCTATATATTTCATTTGGCCGCTTACGCCCGAAATCTGGTTATTGAAGTAAGTATAGATCAATGTAGATATGGTCATCAGCACGCACATCAAACTTAAGTGATCACCTAAAAATGGAATGGTAAAACCAAAGTTTACAATAGAATCGTAAGTTGACAGGTCATGCATCCATAAAAAGCCTTGTCCGCGCAGCTCAAATAAGCCCGGAAAGAACCTAAAGAAAGCGATAACGATCGGCATTTGCAGCAACAACGGCAAACAACCACCTAATGGGTTAACTCCGGCCTTCTTATAAAGCTTAAGGTATTCCTGTTGTAATAATGTGGGGTTATCCTCGCCAACCTTTCCTTTAATCTCGTCCATCTCCGGCTTTAAGACACGCATTTTAGCCATTGATAAGTATGACTTATAAGTAAGCGGCGATAAAACCAATTTCAGGATAACCGTTAAAGCCAGGATGATAAAACCATAGTTCCAGTCAAATTTGGTTAACACGTTAAATACCGGGATTACCGCTATACGGTTTATATATTTTAACGGGCCCCAGCCCAGGTTAATTTGTTTTTCAAAACCATGACCCTCAGCCTCCAATGTAGAATAACGGTTAGGGCTAAAGTAAAAATCAAGCGGGAAACTACCATCGCTGCTGCGGGCTAAGGTTAAGTTAGCCTTTAATGTTTTGATATTCTCATGGTTAGCGGTATCAGTACTAACAGACAAACTTGATTTTGTAAAGCCCTCCTTAGTCAACAATAAGCTTGAAAAGAAATGCTGTTTAAATGATACCCACTGTAGTTTTTTATCATTGATATCTTTCTGATCGTCTTTAGTATCACCAAAATAATCAAAGTCCTTATCGGTATCATAATATTGCATCATGGAATAGGTGCGATCAAGCACGATGCTTTTTTCCAATCTAAGCAGATTACTTTCCCAGTTAAGGTTAATACTGCTGTTGTTAGCTATTACATTGTCTAACCCGGTGGCTTTAATGGTCAGGCCAACTTTATAGCCTTCGCCTTTTAAGCTGTATATGTAATCAATATACTGCGTTGGGCTATAGCTTAAACGCATGGTGATAGCTGATGAGTCTTTACCGGTAACCTGTAAACCTGCGGTGCTCGGCGTAAAATACCTTTCGTTGGTATTTACATTGGCAACGCCTGCGGCAAAGCTAAATCCGAACTTGTTTTGATCGCCATCAAATAATATCAACGGCTTTTTATCAAACGTTTTAAAGTTTTTCAACTCTACCGAATAGATGCGGCCGCCACGGGTAGTTAATTTTACGCGCAGGTCGGCGTTCTCAATAGTTATCAGCTTTTCGCTGCCATTTAGTGTGCCGCCGAAAGGGCTTTTTAACGCTGCCGAGTCTACCGGTTTATTTGTGATTTTGCCAGTATCTATTGTCGCTGTAGAGGAAGTTGTTTTTAAACCAACTCTTTTTAATGAATCCTGGTGTTGTACTGCTTTTTCTTTTGCGATCTCGGCGGCGTTAGGCTTTAATAACCAAACCGAACCGGCTATAATGATCATGATCAGGAATAATCCTGTAAACGTATTTCTATCCATTTCTATCGTATCGTACTCTATTAACTATTTCTTGCGGGCATACGCCATCGAAGCGGCGACAAAGTTAATAAAAAGTGGGTGCGGATTTGCAACTGTTGATTTTAATTCGGGGTGAAACTGCGCGCCAACAAAAAACGGGTGATTTTTAAGCTCTACAATCTCAACTAAGTTATTCTCAGGGTTAAAGCCCGACGGCACCAGTCCCGCTGTTTCATATTGTTTCAGGTACTCGTTATTAAACTCATAACGGTGCCTGTGGCGCTCGGTTATACGCTGTTGTCCGTATATGGCAAAAGCTTTTGTTCCCTTTTTAATGTCGCAGGCGTATGACCCTAAACGCATGGTACCACCCTTGTTCACTACCTTTTTCTGTTCTTCCATCATCGCGATAACCGGGTTTGGTGTATCCGGGTTCATTTCTGTACTGCTGGCTTCTTTTAGCCCTAAAACGTTACGGCCATACTCAACAACCGCGCATTGCATACCTAAACAAATGCCGAAAAACGGAATATTGTTTTCGCGTACATAACGTATCGCTTCTATTTTACCTTCAAAACCGCGTTCACCAAAACCAGGCGCTACCAATACGCCATGTAGTCCCAATAGCTTATCAATGGCATTCCCCGGTGTAAGCTCTTCTGACGGGATATATTTTACCTGCACCTTACACTCGTTTTTGGCGCCTGCATGGATAAATGATTCTATAATGGATTTATAAGCATCAGGCAACTCAACATATTTACCAACCAGGCCTATTTTTACTTCCGACGTTGGATTTTTCAAACGGCCCAGGAAATCCTTCCAGCTTTCTAAGTTCGGTTCAACCTTGTGCGGCAGCTTTAATTTAGTTAATACGGTTTTGTCCAATTGTTCCTTCAACATTAGCAATGGCACGTCGTATATGGTTGGCGCGTCGATAGATTCGACTACCGCATTGATGTTAACGTTACAGAACAACGCAATTTTTTTTCGGATATCCATATTAAGATGATGCTCGGTACGGCACACCAGGATGTCGGGCTGGATCCCATACTCTAACAGCATCTTAACCGAGTGTTGCGTAGGTTTCGTCTTTAACTCGCCCGCTGCAGCCAGGAATGGGATCAGAGTTAAATGGATCACCAATGAATTACCTGAACCAACCTCCCATCTAAATTGTCTTACTGCCTCAATGTAGGGTAAAGACTCTATGTCACCTACGGTACCGCCTAATTCAGTGATCACTATATCATATTTGCCATCTTCGCCCAGGATGCGGATATTTCTTTTTATTTCATCGGTAATGTGCGGAACCACCTGTACGGTCTTTCCTAAAAAAGCACCTTCGCGTTCTTTATTAATTACATTTTGATAGATACGGCCCGTAGTAATGTTATTAGCCTGCGACGTCGGTGTGTTTAAAAAGCGTTCGTAATGGCCAAGATCAAGATCGGTTTCAGCACCATCTTCGGTAACATAGCATTCGCCGTGCTCATAAGGGTTCAATGTTCCCGGATCGATGTTAATATAGGGGTCGAACTTTTGAATGGTTACGCTGTATCCGCGCGATTGAAGTAGTTTGGCCAAAGAAGCCGATATAATGCCTTTTCCTAACGAAGAGGTAACACCGCCCGTAACAAATATGTATTTAGTCATGATTTTTTTTGAAATTGGCAGCAGTTTTAAGCCGCGGCTAATTGTTTCTGTACGGGATACAAAAGTAAGAATATTTTTGGGCTTTGGACTAACAAAATGTAATTGAGGAAAAGGCGTTGACTAC
>JAQBOP010000043.1 GCA_028287975.1 Mucilaginibacter sp.
TGGTATCTTTAAAATGCTCTATCAAACCGAAGGAAAGCACCATGTCGTATTGCTCGGCTGGTACATAGGAAAACAGATCGGATTCTATGATCTTGACGTCGCCCTCTTTCAGGTCGTTTTTTTCAAGTAATTGGTTTATCAGTTCTTTATGGATAAAATAGTCGAACAGGGTGGTATCCATGTTCTCATATTTTTTAAGGTATATGGCATAATAACCCGGGAAGCCGCCTAATTCTATTGCCGTTTTGGCGCCTTTGTCTGCTTTGATGCTACCCAGGATCTCACCAAAAAAATAATCACGCTTAATGCTGAATATCAGGCCAATTATTGATTCCCAAAATGCTTTCCAAAAAGAACGATCCGTTAAATTATTATCCATTAATATTATAGCCTGATTTTATACGTTTGCCGCGGTTTCTTTTTTATCTAATATCCTTGCCGGGTTGCCAACTGCCACGCTGTTTGCCGGTATGCTTTTGGTCACTACCGACCCCGCGCCGATCACCACGTTATCACCGATCTCAATATCACCTATGATCACCACATTTGTGCCGATATCTACATTGTTGCCGATACGCGGGCAGCGGCTAAATGTACCATCAGCTAATTTTTTGTGGCCGATGGTGGTCGAGTTCCTTAAAGTACAATTATCGCCTATGATCACCCCCTGGTTAATTACCAATGCCTGCCCGTGAAATAATGACAAACCTTTACCTATTTTGGTTTTGCGTGGGATCTCGATGCTCCAAACCCACTCAACCAGGTAGCGGTAATACAACAGGTATAAAATAAAGATCACCTTGGCTATCATTGACCGGTTGATGAGCGATGCCAGCCTGAACATAAATAAAACAAGCTGCCCCTTGAAATTTTTTCGGTTTGATTGCCAATCCTGGAACAAATAGCTCATGCCTGTTTTATCGCGTTGGGTGTTAGTATTGAATAACCAAAAGTAAAGCTTAAAGAGCAAAGCACAAAGCAAAAAGCTTTTAGCTTTAGTCTTTAAGCTTTTGGCTCACAAATTCCGCTTTATTAGTATACTTGCGATAATGAAAGTAACGCTCATCAACACATCTGATGCCGGGGGAGGCGCGCCTGCTGCCTGCCTGCGCCTGTTAAAGGCGCTGGTATCGCAAAAGGTTGATGCACGTTTGCTGGTACAATATAAAAAGACAGATGATGGGCGGGTTACCGGGATTGTTAATAACCGGATCTCAAAGTTAAAGGCGCAGCTCAATTTTTTGTGGGAACGGATACCTTTCCTGCTTTTTCATGAAAAGGATAAATCGGTGAGGTTTGCATTCTCGACCGCTAATGCGGGGACAAGTATAATTAACCAACCGCTGGTTAAAGAGGCGGAGATCCTGCACCTGCACTGGACAAACTCGGGGTTTCTATCTATCGCCGACCTGCAGGAACTGGTTAATACCGGCAAGCCTATGGTGTGGACACTGCATGATATGTGGGCATTTACCGGCGGCTGTCATTACTCGGGTACTTGCGAAAACTTTATGCGTGAATGCGGCAATTGTCCTTTTTTACGTGACGCAGGCGACAATGACCTGTCACACAAAGGATGGTTACGCAAGGCGGCGCTGTTTGCCGGGGCAAAGAATATCACTTTTGTAACTTGCAGCCAATGGCTGGCGGGGGTAGCCCGGCAAAGCTCGTTGATCAAAAATTTCAGGATAGAAGCTATACCTAATCCCATCGATATAAAAATATTTTCTCCGCAGGATAAGGTTGCTACGTGTCTGCAACGCGGCATTGATCCGTCAGCGAAAATAATTTTGTTTGGTGCAGCCAATATAAACGACCGACGTAAGGGTATAAGCTACTTAGTTGACGCACTAAATATTTTAAAAAACAATCATCCGGAAGGAGACAAAACAGAAGTGATAATTTTTGGAAAAAACAAGCATTTTGATGTGACGCAACTGCCTTTTAAAGTGCATGAGTTGAGCCTCATCACGTCCCAGGAAGAACTGGCTGAGATATATAGTATGGCCGATGTTTTTGTTACGCCATCGTTAGAAGATAATTTGCCCAATACCATCATGGAAGCGTTAGCTTGTGGTACACCTGTCGTCGCATTTAATACCGGCGGGATCCCGGAAATGGTAGACCATCTGCAAAACGGTTACCTGTCGCAATTCAGATCGGCTGCGGATATGGCTAAAGGTTTGCACGAAATTCTTAACATAACTGACACCGCCAAACTATCTGCAAACGCCCGCCAAAAGGTGCTGGATAATTATACCAACGAAAAAGTAGCCAAACAATACAACGACCTGTATCAATCCATCATAAAATAAATGAAAGCCGGGCAGCCCATATTATCTGTAATTACCGTTGTGTATAACAACGCCGCCGATATTGAGCGCACCGTGCTTTCGGTATTGAACCAGACTTATCAAAACATTGAATATATCGTTATCGACGGCAGATCAACCGACGGTACATTGCAGATCATCGAAAAATACAAGGATCGGATTGCCACGCTGATCAGCGAAAAAGATAAAGGGATCTATGATGCCATGAACAAAGGGCTTGCGGTTGCTACCGGCGATTACGTGTTGTTCATGAACTCGGCAGACGAATTTTACTCGGTTGATACTGTAACGAATGTTTTTGCCTCGGCTACCGGTGCCGATATTTATTATGGCGAAACTGAAATGATAGGCGGGGACGGCAAAAGCCTTGGGCGCCGCCGCCATGCCGCACCTGCTAAATTCACCTGGAAAAGCTTTAAATATGGCATGAGCATTAGTCACCAGGCCATATACATTAAACGATCATTTGTTGAGCCCTACGACCCTAAATATCAGTTAAGCGCGGATATAGACTGGATACTGCATGCAGCAAAAAAAGCAAAGCTGATAGTTAACGTAAATCAATACGTTGCTAAGTATAAAGTAGGTGGTATGTCAAAACAAAAACATCGCCAAAGCCTGGCTGAACGCTTTGATATTATGAAGCGATACTATGGTTTGGTTCCAACTTTATTTAACCACACAATAATTGCCTTTAATTTGGGTTTGTATTGGTTAAAGAACAGAAGAACTAATGACTAACCTAAAACCTAATGGCTTCTTTTGAAATTGACAGGCAGACCTTTAAAGATCTTGACCTTTTTAATGAAGACGGCAACAGCATCTATGCTTTTTTTAATAACGCTAAAACTATAGGCGGTGCGAAAAAATTAAGGGAGTTGATGGAAACGCCGTCATTTGATGCGTCAATACTTAATTCGCGCAGGGATACCGCTAAATATTTTTACGAAAAGCAATTGCCGCTTCCGCTGATAAAAAAGGATGTTGATTTTATTGAATATTACCTGGTGTTAAATATTCCGGCATTGCAATCAAATGTTGCCGACGCTTTGATATGGAATACAAAAAAGCTTTTTAACGAAGCACACTACGAGTATGTTATTACTGGCGGCATAAGCTATATCTATAAGCTCTTAAAAATATTAAATGACTTTAATGATGCTTTGACTATTGAAGATGGCCCGGCATCAATAACCGACTTTAAGAAAATATTGAGTGACTTTCTTTTAAAAAAAGAGATCCAAAAATTTATTTCACAAAAAAGCGGTAAAAAGACAAGTTACCTGGAGTTTAGTTATTACGATAACTTATTCAGAAAAACTGAGATTAATTCTTTGCGTGATTTGCTGAAACTTGTTTATGAACTTGATGCTTATACTGCTATATCAAAGACTGTTGCTGATCATGGTTTCTGTTTCCCGGAATATGATGAAATTGAACATGCTAATGTCGAGATCACCGGTTTGTATCACCCATGCATTAAAAATGCCGTCAGTAATGATGTCGCTATAAATAAGGATAAGAACCTTTTCTTTTTAACCGGTGCGAATATGGCTGGTAAATCGTCATTTTTAAAAGCGTTGGGGTCGGCTATTTATTTGGCGCATGTTGGTTTCCCGGTGCCTGCCACCAGGATGCGAACCAGTGTATTTAAAGGATTAATAACAACCATAAACCTGTCTGACAATATCAACAACGGCTATAGCCACTATTTTAGTGAGGTGATGAGAGTTAAGCAAACGGCATTAAAGATCCTGGAAAACGACAACCTGTTTGTCATCTTCGATGAGCTTTTTAGGGGTACCAATGTAAAAGACGCTTATGATGCTTCGCTCGCTACAATTACCGCGCTGTCAAAGATCAAAAATAACGTTTTCCTGATCTCTACCCATATTGTTGAAATTGCCGCTGAACTAAAAGCGATTGACAATATCGCGTTTAAATACTTCGACTCTAAATTTGATGGTGATAAACCTGTGTTTGATTATAAACTGATCGACGGCGTGTCATCAGAAACGTTGGGGTATTTTATTTTTAAGAATGAGGGGATATTGCAGATATTGGCGCAAGGGGCTGACAAGCACTAATAAATATTTGTCATTTCGAACAAGCCTGCCTGCCGGTGGGCAGGGTACGAGAGAGAAATCTATACACTGCTTTGCCGCCTGACTTGTATAGATTTCTCGCTGTCGCTCGAAATGACACGTTATTTCTTAAGCTTTCTTTCCCGTTGGTTTCTTTTTGTTTTCTGCAAAACCTGCAAAACCTAATGCCAGCACCAATAAAACAGATCCCGCTAATGAAATATCTTCGCCGGCGTAATAAGTAACCGGGTGGAATATAAATTCTATTTTATGGTTGCCGATAGGTAACTGCGCGGCACGCAGGATATAATCTGCGCGGAAATAGGGTGTTTCCTGCCCGTCTATAAACATCTTCCAGCCCTTATCATAATATACCTCAGAAAATACGGCTATCTGTGAAGTTGTCGATGAGCTTTGATAAACCATGTGATCCGGGTTGTAGTTTACCAATTTTATGGTAGCAGAAGTATCTAAATAAGTCGCTTTCTGGTCGATAAAGCTTTTGTATCGCTGATCAACTATAGCTTCTTCTTTAGGCGAGAAACTGCTGATGGCCTGCATTTCCTCGTCAGCATTTTGCGCAAATTTAACATGTTGTACAAACCAGGCATGTCCGCACGCGGTCTGATTGGTCTGCATATTTACATTTTGAGTTTTTGGATCCTGCGATATGATATATTTCACATTCATCATATCCAGCACATCATGGTTAATGCTTTTGCTAAAATGGCTATCCAGGATCTCCTGGTAACGCTTAAGCCTTGCAGCTGAGTATCCGCTAAATGATTTATGGAAGAATGGATTGATCAGATCATAGGTCTGTGAAACGGTCATATCAAACACCCTGAAGTCAGGATCTTTATCGCGTTGGATAAACTGGTCAACCTCGCGTGGCTGCGGCGCGTTCGACTCCTGTTTATCGGCAAAGTTCTCGTCCTTTAAATAGCGTTTGTCTACCTGCCACATATCAACCAGTACCAAAGCCAAAAAGCCCAGTGATAGCATGGTGGCATTTATTTTATGTTTAACAAAGGCAAAAAGTATCCCAAAAGCAATTAACACAAATATTAACGAACGGATAGCATCAGTACGCTCAAGATCGATCCTGTCTTTAACAATAGCATTAGAAATATTAGTTGCTGTGGCAGTATCATTTTGCAGTGCCTGTGCAAGTGCTGCAACGCCATTAGTTTGTTCTGTAGACCTAAAGCTCAACAATACCTCAGGTAGTACAATAAGCACTACAAGCAGGCCGCCGGTAATATACCCGGCTAAAAATAGCTTTTTAGTTATCTCTTTGCTGTCGGGAGCGTCTGTTACTTCTTTAATTGCAAGGAAGGCCAATATGGGGAAACAAAGCGAGGCGACAGCCAGCACGGATTCAACGGTCCTGAACTTATTATAAAGCGGGAAGTAGTTGAAGAATAGATCTGAAACTAAAGACCAGTTAGCGCCAAAAGAAAGTAACATTGTTAAAATTACGGTAGCCAACAGCCACCATTTAACGCGGCTTTTAACAACAAGTAATCCTAATATAAATAAGAAACAAACTACAGCGCCAAAATAAAACGGGCCGCTGGTTGATGGTTTATTACCCCAATAAGTACCCATGCCCGGAAAGCCGCTGATCTGGTTTGCATATTTTACAGCCTGATCTTCAGGTAAACCTTTTGCAATAAACACCTTCGCGGTGGCTGAGTTTTGGTCCAGCATTTCGGTACCTGATCCGCCGCCATAAGCATTCGGCACTAAAAAGGTGAAACACTCGGTAACCCCCTGGCTCCATTGGTAAGCGTAATCTTTATCAAGGCCGGTGCTTGGTTCTTTGGTATGCTGGGTTAAGTTTGATTGCCCGCGAATAGTGTCTTTACCGTAATCATAAGTGCTCCATAGTATAGACGCGTTCACCATCAGCGCTATAATTAAGGCGCCGCCCAGGTATGCTAATGATTTTAAATAAGTACCGGCCGTTTTAGCTTTTATAGCGTGATATAATTCAATACCTGCTAAAATTAATATAGCCAGCATTAAATAATAGGTCATTTGTACGTGGTTGGCACGAATCTCCATAGCCAGGAAAAGTGCCGTGAGCGAACCGCCCAAAATATGTTTTCCGCGCAGCGTTAAAATTATACTTGCCAATATAGGCGCGAAATAAGCTATTGCCGATGCCTGGTTGGCATGGCCCGCCACTAGCAAAATAATGTTATATGATGAAAATGTAAAGGCAATTGCCCCGGCTGCTGCCAGCCACGGGTTAAGCTTTAATACGATAAACAAAAAGTAAGTACCCAACAGCAATAATAGAACAGTATCTATCGGGTTAGGGAATATTACTTTTAAAGCGTGAACAACATGCGTAGTGATATTTGCCTTGTAAGGGGCCCAAAGCTGGTAAGCCGGCATACCGCCGAAGATCTGGTTGGTCCACAGTATAGTAGTATCTTTTGCTTTATAAGCGTCTATCTCTGTAGTGGTTGATTGTGCGCCGGTTACATCCGCTTGTCCTAATACTTTTCCCTGGAAAGCGGGTGTAAAATAAAGAAAACATATCACTAAAAAAATTCCGGCGATGGCGAAGTGAATGCCATTGCGCTTAAACCAGTTACTCATCTAAATATTTTAAAATGGATATTAATTAATGCTCAAAAATAGAAATTTGCCCGACAATAGGAATTATATGTTGAGGTTTTTATCAGCCGGCGTTGCGGGCAACGAAATATAAAAGTACGATGCCTGCCAGGCTTAGTATATATGATACGATAGCAGGTTTGGTAAATTCTTCAATATTTCTGCGGATGTTGTAGTAGTTATATACTGCCAAAAAGATAAGAGTCAGGAAAAAAAACCAGTTCAGTTTGGAATCGAGCGTGAAAAGCGCGCAGCAAACTACATAGTTTGCAATAATAAGTAAAACATACTTTGGCGTGTTGTTGTGCCTGCGCCTACGTTTAAATATATCCTCAGATATCATTTAAATTTATTTTACTTCCTCATAATCTACAAATTCGCCCTCGCTGTCAGGGAATTTGCCTTTGTTGTCTTTAGGTACGTAATCAACCTTTACGCGGCCGGTTGGCTGCTCGGGCCTTTTATAATTTGTTTGTTGTTGTTGCTGCTGAGCCTTGTTAATTACGCTTTGAAAAAGCATAGGCAATGCCCAGCGCACAATGGCCCTTACGATATATAGTATCGCGATTACAATAAATATAAACCGGATCAACTCTTCCATCTTGTTAAATTCTCATTAAATTAAGCGCACAAATATAATATTATAACGACAAAAATGTTTGGTTATGATTTGTACAATTGTTATGACAATTAAGTGATAAGCTTTGTTACACTTAATTTGAAAATTTGAAGATTATAGAATTTGAAAATGATTAATTGAATTTTCAAATCCTCAAATTAATTAATTTTCAGATTAAAATTTCTCTTCCATCATCTTCTCTAACGCAAACATTTCGTCGCGTAGTTTGGCAGCCAGTAAAAAGTTCATATCCTTAGCCGCGGCAAGCATATCCTTTTTGGTGCTCTCAATTGACTTTTTCAGATCAGGTTTAGACATGTACTGCACAATCGGATCTGCAGCCATGCTGATCATATCCTGCTCTACATAAGCTTTTTGTACGCCCCCCTCAAAATCCATTACTGATGTTTGCTCAATAATTTCGGCCCTGGTTTTACCAACAGTTAAAGGGGTAATGCCATGCTCGGTATTATAAGCTATCTGCAATTCACGTCTGCGGGTAGTTTCGCTGATGGTGATCGCCATCGAGTCGGTTATCTTATCGGCATACATAATTACCCGCCCGCGGTCGTTCCGCGCGGCGCGGCCTATGGTTTGGATCAAAGAGCGCTCGCTGCGTAAAAAGCCTTCCTTATCGGCATCCAAAATGGCAACCAACGATACTTCGGGCAGATCCAGCCCCTCGCGTAGTAAGTTGATCCCTATCAAAACATCAAACACGCCTAAACGCAGGTCGCGCAGGATCTCAACGCGTTGCAGGGTTTTTACTTCCGAGTGGATGTACCGGCATTTAATGCCCAGCCTGTCCATATATTTGGCCAATTCTTCGGCCATGCGTTTGGTTAGAGTGGTAACCAATATGCGGTCGCCTTGTTTTACTATCTTATCTACTTCATCTAACAAATCATCCACCTGGTTAATTACAGGACGCACTTCAATAACCGGGTCAAGCAAGCCGGTAGGGCGTATCACCTGTTCAACAACCACACCGCCCGATTTTTCCAGCTCAAAATCGGCAGGGGTAGCGCTTACGTAAATGGTTTGCGGTGCTAAACGTTCAAACTCCTGGAAGTTTAGCGGGCGGTTATCCATCGCCGCAGGCAGGCGGAAACCATAATCAACCAACGAGATCTTGCGCGAACGGTCACCCCCGTACATCGCCCTGATCTGCGGAACAGTTACGTGGCTCTCATCGATCACCATCAAATAATCATCGGGGAAATAATCCAGCAGGCAGAATGGCCTTGCACCCGGCGCACGCCCGTCAAAAAAGCGGGAGTAATTTTCTATCCCCGAGCAATAACCTAATTCGCGGATCATTTCCAGGTCGTAATTTACCCTTTCTTCAAGACGTTTGGCTTCAAGGAAACGGCCATCATCAATAAACTGTTTTTTGCGGGTCTCCAGTTCTTCCTGTATGGCCCAGATGGATTGTGTAAAACGTTCACGCGGGGCAACGTACAAATTGGCAGGATAGAGCACCATATGCGTCATTTTCTCTACCGTTTTGCCTGTGCCGATATCAAAAGTGCTGAGTTCTTCAATATCATCACCAAAAAAAGAAATGCGGTAGGCAAAATCCATATAGGCCGGGAAAATATCAACCGTATCACCTTTTACACGGAAAGTACCGCGTTTAAAATCAGCCGTGGTACGCGAGTAAAGGATCTCGACCAACCTATGCAGAAAAGCATTGCGGCTAATGCGCGTACCTACAGCGAACTTGAATACCGAATTGGCAAAATCTTCGGGATTACCCATACCATAAATGCAGGATATAGATGATACCACGATCACATCCCTGCGGCCGCTCATTAATGCAGACGTGGTGCGCAAACGGAGTTTTTCAATCTCCTCGTTTATCTGCAGATCCTTTTCTATATAGGTATTGGTGGTTGGTATAAATGCTTCGGGCTGGTAATAATCATAGTATGACACAAAATAGTTCACCGCGTTTTCAGGGAAGAACTGTTTGAACTCGCCGTACAATTGCGCGGCCAGCGTTTTGTTATGACTTAAAACCAGCGTTGGTTTTTGTGTTTGCTGGATAACATTGGCAATACTAAACGTTTTACCCGAGCCGGTAACACCCAGCAGGGTTTGATAGTTGTCGCCATTGTTTACACCTTCAACCAGTTGCCTTATGGCTTCGGGCTGGTCGCCGGTGGGTTTATATTGAGATGTTAAGTTAAAATCCATTAGCAGATGTAAAAATACGGTTTTAAAGATTAGTGATTAAAGATTAAAGATCAGTAAATAAGCATATGCCTTAGTTTTTACAATACTTTAACTTAAAACAAAATTAATGCCGTTGCTGACAACCCTATGTCAATAGGTTTACGTAAGTATTAATGAGTTGGCCTTTAATTAGGTTTTATACCCGGATTATTTAAATTTACTTTGATTAAACCAAACGGCGCAGCTAACCTCTAAACAACTAACCTCCAATCCCTAAAGCTATGATCTTCGTCCTGAACAAAACCAATACCGTTGCCAATAGTTTTTTAGCCGAAATGCGTGATGTTAATGTGCAGCAGGACAAACAACGTTTCAGGCGTAACCAGGAGAAGTTAGGCGAGATATTGGCCTACGAGATCAGCAAGACATTTAAATATAACGCCGAAGAGATACAAACACCATTAGGTACCTGTACGCTGCAACTCCCTGTTGAGGCACCGGTATTAGGCACCATATTACGTGCGGGCCTGCCTTTCCACCAGGGGTTTTTAAATTACTTTGATAAGTCTGAATCGGCATTTATTACGGCTTATCGCAAGGTTAGGCGTACCGGCGACTTTGTGATCAGGATAGATCATATTGCTACGCCAACTTTAGATGGTAAAACATTGATATTATGTGATACCATGCTGGCAACCGGCCAAAGCCTTGTCCAGGTTTGTAAGGAATTGATGGCTACCTATACAATTGCCAATCTGCATATTGCCGCGGTAATTGCCAGTACAGAGGGCATACAACATGTACGTGCCAACCTGCCTAAAGCAAAAATATGGGTATGCGCGGTAGATGAAGAAATGACCAGCAAATCATACATTGTACCCGGACTGGGTGATGCGGGGGATTTGGCGTATGGGGAAAAGGCGTAATTTCGAATTTCGGAAGTGCGATTTCGGATTTATTGGATCGTCCTTTATCATATTTTATAAAGAAGGGATTTTAAACCTGTCGTTACATTAGCCAAAAGTTGAATCAGTTCGTTAATTGATGTTATATAATTATATTTGTGTATCATGAAAATAAAGGACGATTTTCATCACTTGATAGATAGTATCGAGAATGAAGAACTTTTGCAACGTTACTATTCGTTGATCCAAAAGATCAACGATAACCAGAATGGACAGCTATGGAATGACCTTAGTGAAGAAGTGAAAGAAGAATTAATGTCAGCTTACGAAGAAAGTTTTGACATTAATAACCTATTAAGTCATGAACAAGTTAAACAGCAACACGAGAAATGGTTAAGACCTGATAATCTGCAATTGTAAATCCAGATTAACAAGTTAATGTTGGAAATGAATAAATCCGAAATTGTACATTCGAAATTCGAAATAAAAAAATACACCCACATCTTTTTCGATCTTGACCATACCATCTGGGATTTTGATAAAAATGCCGAAGAAGCGTTGCATGAATTGTATGTCAGCCATCGCTTAAATGATATCGGCTTAAAATCTGCGGATGTATTTATCGAAACCTATACCCAAAACAATCACCGGCTTTGGCGCGAATACCATGTCGGCAATATCACCAAAGAAACCCTGCGCGAAGCCCGCTTTAAGCAAACGTTTTTAGACCTCGGCGTACATCCCGATGTGATCCCGCATGGTTTTGAAGACGAGTACGTGCAACTTTGCCCGACAAAAACTAACCTGTTCCCCAACGCGCATGAAACATTAGCCTACCTGCAATCAAAATATACACTGCACTTAATCTCCAACGGTTTCAAAGAATCGCAGGATATTAAGATAAGCGGGACAGGCATCGGTAAATACTTTACGCATGTCATCATATCAGAAATTGTTGGCGTTAATAAACCCGACAAAGCCATATTTGAATATGCCATAAACCTGGCAGGTACTACCAAAGACCAAAGCCTGATGATTGGCGACAGCCTTGAAGCGGATGTGCTGGGCGCATTGAATTTTGGTATGGACGCTATTTATTTTAACCCGTTTAATGCCCCAAAGCCCGACGAGGTAAAAGTGCAGGTAAGTGATTTAAAAGAGCTAACTTTACTATTGTAACCCAATATTAAATGCGGGGTTAACAAATATATTGGACACCAAATGAAAATACCCGCCACACGCCGATCCATTGATGAAGCGCTGGATACCTATCGTAATTTGTTAGATACCATTTCTGATGATCAGTTTGATATTACCCCGTCTGATGGCAGCTGGTCGTATGCCGAGGTTTATTCGCATATCCTGCAAGCAACCATTGGTTCAACTATAGCTGCCGAGCGTTGCGCGAACGGCACCTGCGGATCTACCAAAAAAGGATTGACCCTAATTGGCCGTTTGGCACTTTTGCTGGGTTACATGCCGAAAGTAAAAGCCACTGCCGAAGGCGCAAAGATCCCCGTAAAAAAACTAACAAAAGAAGAAGCGCGTAATCTGCTCATTAAATGCCGCAGCCGCATAGATACCATCACCGAAAAGATAAAAGACGCGCCGCCTTACAGCCGTTTTAAACACTCACGCTTCGGTATGATGAATGCCGGTCAATGGTTCAAATTTATCCTCGTGCATTTAAATCATCATTTGCGGCAGATAGACAGGATCAAGGGTAAACTTGCGTAATCTTTGGCCTCATCAAAGGAGATAAGTTTGGCCCAAATATTTTTATCTGTCTGAAATTCAAGCACCTCGATTAAGAGTGAAATGTGGAAAGGGGTTAGAATGTGAATAAATAAATTTCCCTTTCAATGAAACCATTTACATTTAATGCAGTCTTAACTTTAAAATAATGTTGATTGGCGACGTTTGTAAAAATATAGAGTTATGCATTTTGAGTACGCGTATATGGTTGTAATAATACTCCTGCTTTTAGTAGTGTTGTTTTATTTGAGCCCATATGAACTTACAGTTAATGAAGAGGAAAGCGAAGATTAATCGTTTATTCCAAGATACACTTCTAACCATTACCGGTAAAATTGCCGGACGGAATATTATCCCCCAAAACTTTCATGGCAAAACGCGAGGTTGATATTGTAATAATATCTGATGTGCATTTGGGCACTTATGGCTGTCACGCCAAAGAACTGCTTAAATATTTAAAAAGCATTAAACCCAAAATGCTGATCCTTAACGGCGATATTATTGATATATGGCAGTTCAGCAAATCGTACTGGCCCGAGGCACACATGAAAGTGGTGCGCCGCATCATGAAATTTATTACTGAAGGTATTCCGGTATATTACCTTACCGGCAACCACGACGAAATGCTTCGCAAGTTTGCCGACTTCGACCTGGGTTCATTCAAATTATTAAATAAGGTAGTATTAAATATCGATGGCAAAAAAGCATGGATCTTTCATGGCGACGTGTTTGATGTTACCATGCAGCACTCAAAGTGGCTGGCCAAGCTGGGCGCGGTGGGTTATGATACGCTGATATTGTTAAACAGTTTGACCAATTGGTTCTTAACCGCAATGGGCCGCCAAAAAATGAGCTTCTCGCAAAAGATCAAGGCTAAGTTTAAAGATGCCGTAAAATTTATTAACCAGTTTGAACAAACCGCCGCCGACCTTGCCGTGGCTAAAGAATACCAGTATGTAATATGCGGGCATATTCACCATGCCGAAATAAGGGAAATGACCGCCACCGACGCGCCGGGTACAGTATTATACCTAAATAGCGGCGACTGGGTAGAAAGCCTGACCGCGCTGGAGTATAACAATAATAAGTGGGAGATATTTCAATATGACCCGGCTAAGTTTAATACCGATGTGGATGAGGACGACAAGACCGATGCCGAAGATCTGGACGCTAAGCTTGATGTGAATCTGTTGTTAGAAAGATTTAAGCAGGAAGCATCTTAAAATTTTTGTCGACTGTATATCTTTATTAACTTGCTGGCGCTATTTAAATGAAAATCTTATACGCCATACAAGGAACAGGAAACGGGCATATTAGCCGTGCGCGGGAGATTGTTCCCTTACTGCAGCAGTATGGCGAGCTTGACCTGCTGGTAAGCGGCACCGAGGCCGAGGTTACTTTGTCGCAACCCCTTAAGTATAGATTTCACGGTTTTAGTTTTGTATTTGGCAGTAACGGCGGAGTTGATAAGTGGGCCACCTACAAGATCATGGACCTGCGCCAGCTATGGCACGATATGCATAGCCTGCCCTTAAAAGATTACGACCTGATCATTAACGACTTTGAGCCGGTTAGCGCCTGGGCCTGTAAGCTGCAAAAACGGCAATCGGTATCATTGAGCCATCAATGCGCATTCGTATCGCCCAATACACCTCGCCCCGGCAAATGGAACTACGGCGAGTGGCTGCTTAAATATTACTCGCCAACCGCATACCATGTTGGGTTTCATTTTGAGCGTTATGCCGATTTTATTCATACCCCGGTTATCCGCAGCGAGATCCGTAACCTGCAAACTACTAACCTGGGCCATTACACGGTGTATTTGCCCGCTTATGATGATAAAAAGCTGGCCAAATATTTAAACGAGACAGATGTGCAGTGGCACGTGTTCTCAAAGCGTCAAAAAACTGCTTATACGGATGGCAATGTGCAGGTTATTCCGGTTAATAACGAGGGCTTCAATATCAGCCTTGCCAGTTGCGATGGCTTACTTACCGGTGGCGGCTTTGAAGGGCCGGCCGAAGCATTGTTCCTGCAAAAAAAGGTAATGATGATCCCTATGTCCGGGCAGTATGAACAGCAATGCAACGCTCTCGCTGCGTCAAAATTGGGTGTACCTGTCCTGCATGCGATCGATGATAACTTTGTAAAGCACCTTAATGCCTGGATAAAAAGTGAAGATAGGGTATGGGTTGATTTTCCCGATGAAACCGCGCAGATAGTGCATAATATGGTGAAGAAGTTTGCGAGGTAATAGTCAACGTTGTAGCGTTCAATTGTCGTTATAGGTTGTGACTGGCTGTATTGCAAACTGTGAGCATCGTCCCGCTCATGGCCGCTAAAATAGTAACCACCTATCTAAATCCTGCTAAATTTTAACATCCCCTCTTTTTCTGCTAATATTGTAGCCATGATAAACATGTTCAGGACCTATAATCCCATTAATATTTTATGGCTGGGCATTTTGCTGTTTTTATTGCGTGTAGGTTATGCCTATAACGCGCCGCCAAGGTTGGAATTTACCTACCTCGAACCCTTTGTCCGGTTAATTATGCCCGGCGCCTATCAATTTGCATTTCCGCCTTTGTTGGATATGTTTTTAGCCGGCGTATTGGTATTTAGCCAGGCGCTGCTGATTAACCGTTTGGTAAATCAATACAGTTTGCTAAGCAAACCCAGCTTTTTACCTGCGTTAATGTATATCACCCTATCAGGTTTGTTTACGCCGTTTTTGGTATTAAGCCCCCCGCTTATCTGCAATTTTTTGCTGATATGGATGCTGCATAAATTGTTCGCGCTTTACAAGGGTGACGATGCCAACTCTATCACGTATGATGTCGGGATGATCGTAGCCATAGGCTCATTGATCTATTTTCCATTCATCTACATGTTTTTGGCCATATGGGCCGCTTTGATGCTGTTTAGGCCGTTTAACTGGCGTGAGTGGATAATTGGTATCATGGGCTACGCTACCATACTTTTCTTTTTGGCTGTAGCTTACTACTTAAGCGGTAACCTGCCTTTATTTTATACCATTTGGGACCCGTTAACCACGAAGTTTCCAACCCATGTTAACATCAATTATTACAACTACCTGGTATTGGTGCCTGTAATAGTGATATTTGTATTGGGTATTATAAAAATAAACCAAATATTTTTCAGGAGCTATGTGCAGGTGCGTAAATCATTCCAGTTACTATTTATTATCTTCCTGATAGCCGGCCTTTCATTTTATGTAAAAGCCCAGTTTAGCTTAACGCACTTTTTACTGTGCGTTATACCCGTCAGCGTGTTTTTTGCTTATTATTTTCTGTATGCCGCACCGCGCTGGTTTTATGAAAGTTTATTTTTTTTACTGCTTGTAAGTATAGTTTATTTCCAGTTTAACACTTTTTAACTTTTACATTCGTTCAAATTTCGACTGTTATATTAGATTTGTAGCATGAAATTATTGTAAGTTGTTGTATCGCTTACGATATCCACTAAAAACAGATAGTTGATGAAATTTGGAGTTGTAATATTTCCGGGGTCTAATTGTGATGAAGATGTCATTCACGTATTAGAAAAAATAATGGGCCAGGAGGTCGTTCGCCTTTGGCATAAAGATCATGACCTGCAAGGTGCAGACTTTATTATACTGCCCGGCGGTTTCTCCTTCGGCGATTATTTGCGTTCAGGCGCTATAGCCCGTTTCTCTCCAATTATGCAGCAGGTAATTCAGTTTGCAAACAATGGCGGTTATGTAATGGGTATTTGCAACGGTTTCCAGATCCTTACCGAAGCCGGTTTATTACCAGGTGCATTGTTGCATAACACCAACCGTAAGTTTATCTGCCGTAATATTTATATGAAGGCACAAACCGGTAAATCGTTAATTACCGCGCAGATCGATCCGCAGCGGGCGCTGAAAATACCTGTAGCACATGGCGAGGGTAATTACTTTGCAGATGCAGATGTGTTAAAGGCATTAAATGATAATGACCAGGTGTTGTTCAGGTATTGTGATGAATCAGGCAATATTACGCCTGATGCCAACCCTAACGGCTCCATCGAGAATATAGCAGGTATAACCAATATCAACCGTAATGTTTTTGGCTTTATGCCACACCCTGAGCGCGCTGCCGATTCATTGCTGGCCAATGAGGATGGACTGGCTATTTTTGAATCTATATTATCAATGGTGAAAGCCTGATGGCCAATTTGGTTATCGATATAGGAAATACTTTTACCAAGACAGCCATATTTGAGCAGGATAAATTGATCTATACAGAACATTATAAAGTTCTGGACACAGAAACACTAAATGTTTTTTTAACCAAATACACTGTTGATAAGGCCATTATATCAACAGTAAAAAAAAATACCGAAGACTGGGAAGCCGGGCTAAAGCAAAAAATACCGGTAGCTTATTTTAATGCCGGCATGGCCAAAGGTATACATAACCATTACCGTACACCGCAAACACTTGGGCTTGACAGGCTGGCCGCTATAATAGGGGCCAATTATTTGTACCCCGGTAAGTATAACCTGGTAATTGATGGTGGTACCTGTATTACTTATGACTGGGTAGACGCCGATGGTAATTATTTTGGCGGAAGCATATCACCGGGGTTAAATATGCGTTATAATGCACTTAATCATTACACCGCTGGTTTACCGGTTGTGAGTAAGGATGACCTGTTTGATAGTAATAGTGGTGATGATACAGAAACAGCTATCCGGTCGGGTGTACAAAACGGGATTAAGTTTGAATTAAATGGCTTTATTGAAAGCTATAAAAAAGATAAAAAAGAACTAAATATTATACTAACCGGGGGCGACAGTATTTTTTTTGATAGCCTGTTAAAAAATAGCATCTTTGCCCCCTGTATAAAAATTGAACCTCATTTGGTTCTCAAAGGATTAAACGCAGCTATA
>JAQBOP010000054.1 GCA_028287975.1 Mucilaginibacter sp.
TGCCGGCATTTACCAATTGCTCGCTTAATTTTGCAACCGACATAGTCGGGCCGCCATAAATATAGGCCGGTTTATAGGACGCGTTGATCTGTAATATTTTCAAATTTCTTCTAAAATATTCCTGGCCCTTAATGCTTTGTGTAAAATAAGCATAGTGGCGTAACTCCAAAAAACGGAGTTTAACATAAACTCAAAGCTTAAACCCCGCCAAAAGATCTGGAACAGCCCCGAAAATATCAGGGCGGTGCCTAAAATGTAGCCGCCAAACAGAAACTCTGCTTTTTGCGAGATCACTTGTACCGCGGCCCCATAAAGCATCAACGATAAAAACACGCCTAATGCACCGCCGGATAAATAGCCGTCGACAATATAGGCTGGTTTTGCGGAAACATTTGAACCCCTGCGGATAACGCCCGCGTTGTACACCCGCTCCATTACAAGGGCTTCTGTACTTGGTTTTGACGGCCAGAAGATCCGCGGAATAACAGCAATAAAAGATTGCTTTACCAGGTCAAGATCATAATAAAATTGTCCTTATAACTTATCGTATTTTTTCCAGAAGTGCCGGATTTAAAAATTTCTTTGATCACAGTTACCCGTAATGCCCAAAAAAGCCTTGGCCGCTGTATAAACTCTGTCATCGAACAAAACTATAATAATATTGAGTACATCATTGTTGATGGCACATCAACCGACGATACTTTACAAATAATACGCCAGAATAGCCAGTATATAACGTCATTCATATCCGAGCCCGATCATGGAATTTATGACGCAATTAACAAAGGAATCAGCCTGGCAACCGGGGATATCATCGGTATACTGAACTCTGACGACTTTTTTGCGTATAACGATGTAATGAGTGATGTCGCAGCCGCTTTTGAAGATCCGAATGTCGATATCATTTACGGCGACTTAGATTACATTGCGCCCAACGGGCGCATTGTACGTAAATGGCGATCGGGAGCTTACATACAGGGCATTTTCAACAAAGGGTGGATGCCGCCTCATCCTACATTTTATTGCCGGCGCGAGTTGTTTGAAAGACTGGGTTATTATGATCTGCAATATGGTACCGCTGCCGATTACGAATTAATGTTAAGATTTATGCACGCAAACAAAACCAATGCTTACTACCTGAATAAAGTAATGGTGAAGATGATGACAGGCGGTGTAAGTAATAAAAATTATTTAAATCGCATTAAAGCCTGGGTGTTTGATTTTAAAGCGATGAGGAAAAATGGGGTAACATTTCCACTGATGTGTATAATTTTTAAACCATTAAGAAAAATATTTCAGTATATTTAAAAAAAACGTATATTATTATAACCAAAGGGAAATATGCTTGTACAATGTAACATAAATGTTACATTGTACGTTAAAGGTTAATAAATTATGCTAACAAATTTACTTGTTGCTATTGATGCAGATGCTATTGGATTAAATTCAATAATGGATTTTTTTTATCACTATCAGGTCGCTTATTATTTATGTATCATTGGCTTTGCTGCCTTACTCTCGGCAATAGCCATCCCGTCAATTTTACATGTTGCCCGCGCCCGTCATTTGTATGATGATATAGGCCATTTCAGGAAACAGCATGACCACGGCATACCGCGCCTGGGCGGCATAGCTATCTTTGTAAGCTTTGCCGTAACCGCCCTTGCAATTAGTTTAATTGATAAATCATTTCCCATAACTTACATCCTTATCGCCAGTATCGTGCTGCTTATCATGGGTTTAAAGGACGATCTTTCAGGTGTAAACTTCAGTACGAAGTTCTTGGTTCAGTTTATTGTGGCGCTGATATTGGTGGTGCTTGGCGATATTCGTTTAACCAGTATGTATGGTGTATTTGGTATTTATGATCTCCCTTTTATAATGGGCTCTGCATTAACTGTTGTAGTTATAATTATGATGATTAATGCCTTTAACCTGATTGATGGTATTGATGGATTAGCAGGTGTTACCGGTATTATGGTTAACGGCACATTTAGCATACTACTTGCGTACACTCACCACTACGAACTGGCAGTTATCCCCCTTATACTGGTTGGTGCCATCATTGGCTTTTTAAGATATAATATCAGCCCTGCCAAAATATTTATGGGCGATACAGGGTCATTATTTATTGGGCTAATATCGGTGGTAACGGCTATTAAATTTATCGAATTAAATAAGTTTTCCACATCGGGTATACCGCAAATTTACGCTGCGCCGGCATTAACGGTAGCCATTATGATAGGACCTGTTTTTGATACCCTGCGTGTGTTTTTTGTACGTATAATTAGTGGCGCGTCACCATTCTCTGCAGATCGTAACCACATTCACCATCGCATTTTAAGGTTAGGTTTTAATCATACCCAAACCACCATGATACTGGCCGGGCTTAACCTGGTGTCAATTGCCTTTGCGCTTATATTTAGTAACCTTGGTAATTTTGCCCTCATCATTATAATTTTCACAATATCCATGCTATTTAACTGGGGAGTGACCTTTATGATCCGCTCAAAAGAGCGCGAAGGAGTTGCTTTACGTAACTTATTCATTTAGCCCTTATTTCCTTTAATTTAATCTTAATGTCTGTTTATGACTAAACGTTAGGCATACGCGTCTATTTTAGTTAAATTTGCGTCCTACCTATTATTGAACGTAATGAGAATAGCTATAAATGGGTTTGGCAGAATAGGCCGCATATTTTTACGCAACATTTTAGCTAAGCCCGGTATTGAGGTTGTAGCCATAAATGATTTGACAGATACGCGCACCCTGGCACACCTTTTTAAGTACGACTCTGTACACCACGGTTTTACAGGCACCGTTACTTTTGATGAAGAGCATCTTTTCATCAATGATAAAAAAATAAAGGTCCTGGCCGAACGTGACCCCGAACAGTTACCCTGGGGGCAGCTTAACATTGATCTTGTAATTGAGTCGACAGGTAAATTTACTTCGAGGCAAGGGGCCGAAAAGCATCTGACAGCAGGAGCAAAGCAGGTCATTATATCGGCACCATCAACAGATAAAAATGTACCCACAGTTGTTTTAGGCGTTAATGACGGCAAGGTTGATCTGCGGTCGGCTATTTTGTCTAATGCGTCGTGTACTACCAATAACGTGGCGGCAATGGTAAAGATCCTGGACGAGAACTGGGGCATTATTGATGGTTACATCACCACTGTACACTCCATGACCGGCGACCAAAGCCTGCATGATGCACCGCATAAGGACCTGCGCAGGGCAAGAGCGGCTTCGGCTTCCATTATCCCAACTTCTACGGGTGCTGCAAAAGCTATCACTTCTATTTTTCCGCATTTGGATGGCAAACTTGGCGGTGCCGGGATCCGCGTACCGGTATTAAATGGCTCGTTAACTGATTTTACCTGTATCTTAAGATCGCAGCCTACGGTACAGGATATAAACCTGGCCTTTAAACATGCAGCACAGGGCGATATGAAAAACATATTAGAGTATACCGAAGATCCCATAGTGTCAACAGATATTATAGGCAACCCGCATAGTTGTGTGTTTGATGCACAGTTAACCTCGATAGTAGGGGGGCTGGTAAAAGTGGTTGGTTGGTATGATAATGAAATGGGCTATTCAAATCGCCTGGCAGACCTGGTTGAGAAAATACATTTACTACATGATTAAATTTATAACTGTTGAAGAGCTGTTACCATTACGTAACACCGTATTGCGCGACGGAAAGTTAACAAGGAACGAGTGCCGTTTCCCTACTGATAATGTAGCCGGTAATTTCCACCTGGGTTATTTTATAAAAGGCGAACTGGCAAGCATAGGTTCTTTTCACCCCCAAAGTTATGGCCAGTTTGCCGGCGAGGGTTACCAGATTCGGGGTATGGCCACAGCCGAAAAATTTCGCGGACAAGGGATCGGTACCAAATTGCTCAATTTTGCCGTTGTTTACCTGCGCGGGCAAAAGGCAAATTACGTTTGGTGCAATGGCCGTAAAAAGGCTATAAAGTTTTACCAGGATATAGGTTTCGAGATCGTATCGCCCGAGTTTGAGGTCCCGGCGATAGGCCCCCACCATGTTTTATATGCTAAAATTCAATAGCTATTAATTGTTTTTGTCTTTACATTAAGTTTAAAATACCTACTAAAAAGACCTTTTTTACTTTTTACGTTCGGAATTTAGAATTAAATGCTGATTTTGGCGGACTTTTAAAAAAGACCGTAATAGCATGAAAACTATAGATCAAATAAAATTTACCGGTAAAAAAGCGCTGATTCGCGTTGATTTTAACGTTCCGTTAGATGAAAATGGCAAAGTTACTGACGATAATCGTTTAACAGCGGCTATACCAACCATAAAAAAAATATTGACTGATGGTGGCGCCGTGATATTAATGTCGCACCTTGGTAGACCAAAAAACGGCCCTAACGAAAAGGATTCGTTAAAACACGTTATCCCCAATTTGTCTGATCTCTTGGGTCAGCATGTTGAATTTGCTGACGATTGTATTGGCGAACAAGCTGTTGAAAAAGCAAAAGCATTATCAAGCGGCGAGGTTTTACTGTTAGAGAACCTGCGTTTTTATAAAGAAGAAGAAAAAGGTGATGTTGAATTTGCTAAAAAATTAGCCGCTCTTGGCGATGTTTATGTAAATGATGCTTTTGGTACCGCTCATCGCGCCCACGCCTCAACATCAATTATAGCACAGTTTTTCCCGGATGCTAAATACTTTGGTTATGTAATGGCAAGCGAATTAGCTAATGCCGAGAAAATATTAAATGATGCCGAAAAACCTTTCACCGCCATTATGGGCGGCTCAAAGGTTTCTGATAAAATAGAACTGATAGAGAAGTTATTGGATAAGGTTGATAACCTGATCATTGGTGGTGGTATGGCTTATACCTTTGCTAAGGCACAAGGTGGCACCATAGGCACATCATTGGTTGAGCTGGATAAACAAGACCTGGCACTGAGCCTGATCCAGAAAGCAAAAGATAAAGGTGTTAACCTGTTATTGCCGGTTGATAACGTTATTGCCGACGATTTTTCGAACAACGCTAATACCGGTGTTGCAAAAACCGGCGAGATCCCTGACGGTTGGATGGGCTTAGATATCGGCCCTGATACTATAGCGTTATTCAGCAAGATTGTTGAAGAATCAAAAACCATACTTTGGAACGGCCCGATGGGTGTGTTTGAAATGGAGAAATTTTTGGTAGGTACCAAAGCCATTGCAGAGGCGGTTGTTAAAGCAACCCATAACGGCGCTTTCTCGCTTATAGGCGGCGGTGACTCTGCTGCGGCTGTATCTAAATTTGGCCTTACCAAGCAAGTTAGCTACGTATCAACCGGTGGCGGCGCGTTACTGGAATACATGGAAGGTAAAGAATTGCCGGGTGTTAAAGCGATAAATGACTAAACAAAATAGCATCATTATTACAAAGGCTCCGATAGATCGGGGCCTTTTTCTATTACGGTAATCGGCTTAGGTATTTTAAATAAAAGTATAATTACCCAAATTTGGATGGCAGTTTGAATAATGTTTATTATAAATACGATTGGTTCGTCTTTAACCATTCTTAACCATATTGGTATTATTATCAGCGTACCGGTAATAGACAATACCAATAATACAATTTTCATCCACGGATAACCTTGCCTGATAAAATAAGCCAAAACTATGGTAAAACCTATGGTGAAAATTAATGTGGCGATTGTTTGTATGTTGTTTAAAGGTGTGTTTCCTAAAAATATATTGATGATACCTAATATTAACGTAACTAAAGTAAGGTTTGACGCTTTGATGTAATTTGGATGAACGGCTGGCATATAATTAAGTTTATGAAGCAAGATAATTAATAATGCAATAAAAAACTACGATTACCCAACGTTTGGCAAAATTGATACGATGATGCAATAAAGATCATTAATCAATTAAAACCATGAAAAATCTAACCTTTACCGTACTCGCCGCTTTACTGGCGTTTTTTATTATCCAGGGCTGTAATAAAGAAACCTTGTCCGCGGTTGGCGGGAAATTAAAAGCTTCTAAAGCCGAAATTAAAGTTGGCCAGCTTGATACCTTGCTTTTAACCAGCGCCGGCAGCACCGATTCAGTTCAATGGACCGTTGCTCCGGCAGGCTTTGATTTTATAGGTACAAAGGCAAATGCCGCGCGAGTATTTTTTAGCAAGGCGGGGACCTATGTTGTTACTGCTCAAAAAACCAATGGTGGCACACCCGCAAGTGTTACTATCAAAGTAATACCCGATGATACTCCTGTCGACACCGTTAAAACCCCGACAGATACTACCAGTTACGTGTCATTAGCAGGCGATGTTATTACATTACACCCCAGCCTGGGCCGTTCTACACTTGTTAGTGATAGTGTTATTGTAAACTTTTATGCCGTTACAACCAAAACCTATTGCTCAAGGGGCGTGCTGCAATACAATGCACAAATTGATGCCTTCAATAATTTTACCGTTGATTTTATAAATGTGAGGGAGCCAAAAGTATGTTCAAACACGCCTGATATACCAATGGGTATAAGCAACATCTTTCGCTATAAAAACCTCGGGGTTGGCACTTATCCGCTAAAAGCAACCTTAAACGGCACAACTTATAACGGCACTATTGTCGTATCTGCAACAGAGGTTACTTTTAACTGGAACTATACAACAGGTATTGTAATAACTCCTAAAGTAATGAAAAAAGACTGGTAGAAAAACGTACCGGTGTGTACCACACTGTACCATGGTGTACCACCTGTACCATGGTACAGGTACACGCTGTTAATTGTTTTAGTTTACTATGGCCCGGTTAAGCGTCCACGCTTAACTGATTTGTTTGAGCAAGTGCCTGCACTTCGATATGCATGAGTATAAAGGGAAACGACGCTTTATTTCGCGATTGTATCAAGTTTGATTTTTTTAGCTTTTTGATATTTATTGACAATTAGTTTTAAGCAACTTGTGCGAGCCTTTTCATTAAATTTTTTGAATTCTTTTTTGCCGCTATCTGTTGAAAATCCTGTTGGGAATCTGTCCTCTATTTTGAACGCCAGGCAATTGACGTATTCTTCCCTTGTTTCTTTTGGTAAAAGTTTAACTTCGGGCAATGAATAAAATTGTAATCTAAGTTGTTTATCAACGTCAGGTGTCCAAATATTTTGATTCTTTTTAAAAACTTTAGCGCAATCAGCACCCATTTTTAAAGCCGCCGCTTGCATGCTGTCAGTCATTAAAGCAGCACCCGCCGGGCCGTTTGGAAATAGCTCTTTCATTTTATCAAGGCAACAATCCGCATATTCATTTTTCTCATACTCGTCGGTGGTGAGGCGAGACGCTTGCTGGTAAAATAAATTTTTCATCCGGGTATCTAATTCAGGGCCCCATTCTTGTTGTGCTTGTTGCCGTGCTTTTTGTTGTTGGCACTTATTACAAGTTATCATTATTGATATTGCAGCAAAAGCAACTGCGATAAGAGATCTATAAACAGGGTGCATGTAATAAGGCTTTGATACTAAGATAAAAGTAACATAATTATTTGAGCCAATAGGTAAATTTTTTACGTCAACTACGCCCGGTTATGTGCCCACGCTTAACCGACTTGAAAGCGCCTGATCCGGCGAGGTACAAAAACATAAACTCTGCACCATTTGATTATCAATGAATTAACTCAATTTACAGCCAAATTTTACTGACTTATAAGTTGTTTCATTTTGTTTCACTGGTTTTTGTCAAATATTTAACTATCAGTAAGTTAAGTCAAAATCTTGTTTCACTTGTTTCATCTGTTTCACACTTTCGTGAAACAAAAAACAAATGAAAGTCTCCCCTACCGGGGAAGACCTGCCTGCCGGACAGGCAGGTTAGAGGGGGCTACTTACTTCAACTCATCCAAAACTCTGAACATCTTTTCCCTTATCACTTTGCCCGGCCCATTGTAGTTATTTACCATAAAGCTGAAAACCAGCTCGCGGCCCTGGTGAGTTTGGTAGCCGGTGTAGGCCTGCACGTTGTGGATGCTGCCGCTTTTCATGTGCATATCATTGTAGATGGGCAGGCTGTCATAAAAATCAGCAAACCACGCTTCTTTTTTTGCCGACTGCATGATGGTGGCAACGGTTAGGGTAGTGATCCTATCCTCGGGCGATAGGCCGCAACCATCTATCATATCCATTGAATTACCATCTATACCACGTACTTTCCAAAAGTTTTGGATCACTGTTATGCCGTTTGGCGTGGTTACCTCTTTGCCCGCTTTAGCGGCTATGGCTTTAAGCAGTTCCTCGGCATACAGGTTTAGGCTTTTACGGTTTGTCCAGTAAACCATTTGGCTCAGGCTTGGCGATACGAGTGTGGTAAGCGTGGTAGCCATTATCGGTGTCTGCAAACCTTTTGCCGTTAGGCTCAGGCTTGATTCAGCAGCGCCGGTCACGATGATGCCCAGTCGCCTTAACGTATCTAACAGCCTGAATGCGGCATCATAAGCCGGATCAGGATAAGCGGCAGATACCAGCTTTTTTGTTTGATCGATTGCATACGTACCGCGCAGGTACATAATGTTGGTTAACCCTGTAGGTAAATAAGGATAAGCGTTATCACCTGTACCGGCAGCACCGTTGGTTAACTCGCTTTTAAACGTAAGATAGGAAACAGACGGTGTACTGCCCGCCACCTTAATAGCCGAGCCGACGGGGTCGGTTTTTAAGTTAATATCAAACTGGTTTTCGTGCCAGCAAAGCGCGGTAACGCCTGCACCATAGTAAGTACCCAAATCCTGCCAGATCCAACCATCGGGTATGGCCTGCGAGCCGTACAGGCTATCATCGCCAATAATGCGTCCGTTTATCTTTTTGATCCCCGCCTTTTTAAGCGCGGTAACCAATGCATTCAGTACGTAGTTCTGGGTAGTGTTTTCCCAGCGCCAGCTACCCAGGGTTGGGTCACCGGTGCCTTTGATGATCAGGTCGCCGTTTAAAGTACCGTCGTTGATAGTGCCGCTGTAGCCAAACGGGGTTTGGTATTTAAAATCCTTCCCTAATAAATTAAAGGCAGTAATGGTGGTCACCGTTTTTAAGGTAGACCCCGGAGCAAGGCCCACGTTTGGGTTGCCCGCGAACACCTGCTCACCGGTTTTGGCATCCAATACGGTTAACGATACCGACGCGTATTTGCATTGGCTATCTGCCTGCAACCGGCTAAACGCTGTCGATAATTTTTGCTGTAAATAGGTTTGTGCTCGGGCCTGGCTAACAATCAATAATAGACTAAACAGGGCTGTCAATAGGCGCTTCATCTTTTGCAAAATACTTTGTGATATAATAAATGGGT
>JAQBOP010000067.1 GCA_028287975.1 Mucilaginibacter sp.
TATTGGTTCAAAAGTAAAAAAACATACAGATAAATCCATATAATATCGAGAAAATGCCAAAAAATAGATGTCATCTCCATTCTATATAAATTCTTTACCTGTGGTATGCGTTTAATGCTGCCGCTTAACGCACTTATTAACCATACAAGCCCGCCAATAACGTGTAGTAAATGCGCAAAAGTCATTACATAAACAAATGACCGTGTAGCGTTAGGGTCAACCAGGTATATTTTCATTTTATAGGCCAGCGTGTACCAGCCATATACCTGTAAAAATAAAAAAGCAACGCCCAAGCCTATTGTTACCCATAACAGGCGTTGTTGCTTATCAAAATCTAATTGCTTAGCAGCTCTTGATGCAAAGAACAAAGTCACACTGCTGGCTATTAAAACAATTGTACTGTACCTGAAAGAGATTGGCAAAGTAATGCCAAGCCCGCGGCCGCTACCGCCGGTGTAAACTATAAATCCGCTGGTAAACGCTGCAAAAAGCATGAACGATGTGAATATGAAGATCCACATCACAAACTTCTTTGCTCCCAGGTTTACCTTATCTTCTTGTTGTATCTGCGCCATCATTACTTTCCTATAAAATCAAACAAAAACATTAATTGCACCACCGGCAAATAAAAAAACGAGCCAAACATGAGCTTACGTGCCTCTTTTATCTGCAGGGTACGCAACAAACCCGCGGCCTGATACAAAAATATCAGGCTGCAAACCAATGATACACCGCCTACATAATAACCGCCATAATGATAAATGGTAGGCAGTAAACTAACCGGCACCAATATTACTGCAAATATTACGGTGATCACCGCGCTGGCTCTGTCGCGGCTTTGGGTAGGCAATAGCCTGAAGCCCGCCAGTTTATAATCATCATCTAACACCCAGGCAATTGCCCAAAAATGCACAAACTGCCAAACAAATTGTATCGAGAACAATATCAATGCTATCTCGTCAATACGCCCGTGGGGTTGTCCGGCTACATAACCTATTAAAGCCGGAAACGCGCCTGGTATAGCACCTACAAAAACAGCAATGGGCGATTTCCTTTTTAAAGGTGTATACGCAAAGGCATATAATAAGATAGAAAATACTGACAATAAACCCGTCAAGATATTAAGGGTGCCTAAAATATAAGTACCGGCCATACCCATGCCTAATCCTAACACCAAACCTTGCCCGGTGGTCATACGGCCTGCAGGCATGGGGCGGTCCATAGTGCGTTTCATCAGCTTATCCAGGTCCACCTCGATCACCTCGTTAAAACAATTAGCCGCGGCTGTAACTAAAAAGCCGCCTGTAACCAGTTTCAACCAGTTGATCCACATGGTTGTGCTGTATAATGATCCCCAGGTATTGCCGCCGTTTGCTTTTACCGCTATGATAAAAGATATCGACGCCGAAAACACAACAAGGAATGTCAGCCTGAATTTGATCAGCTTTGAAAAATCAGCCCACTTCATTTTCGCCCTCCCTGTATACTCACTGATTGATATAAATTAAGCATTAAATAATATTGGGCGCCAAAAACTAAACTGGCCAGCAAAATATGCGCGGCCTGTGCAAAGGGTGGTAATGAAAAGTATGATAAAAATATCCCGGTAACAATTTGCAGCGCGATCATTAAAAAGGTAAAGCTCATTATTTGCTGTTGCAAAGAGTGGCGATTAAATGCGCGCCTGATCAAAGCGTACAATACCACGTTGATCAATAACACTAAAGTGGCCACATCTCTATGACGTGCAAATATGTCGCCGGCATTTTGGATCCATTCTGACCGGTAACCACCCTGTAAACGAGTAGATACCGCATCGATCTTTTCGCGTACCTCCGTGCCGAAAGTAATTTGCAGTACGCTTATGATCAATGCAAACAAAGTAACTATATGTGTCACCGGGTTAATGTTCAATTTCGGCCTGCCGTTAACTTTTGCAAGGTGATATGTGGTAATACATATTGCCAATATCGCCAACGCCAATAATAGGTGTACGGTAATTATCCAGGCCACTAAATTAGTTGACACGACTATTGACCCTAACCATGCCTGAAAACCTATCAATACCAAATTAAAAATGCTTAAAAACGGTATCAGCTTGTTAACGTCGCTATAGCTAAAAGAATAAATAGCAGTCAGCAGCAAAAAGATGCCTGATGCCGCGCCTATCAAACGGTTAACATATTCGGTCCACGTTTTGGCGGCGTTAAATTCTTCGGGAATTAAAATTGATTTGTCTTCGCGCAAGCGGCGGGCCAGATCACTGTAACCAAATAAATCAAGAGTTTTAGCAAACCGTTTATTTTTAGCCAGGCGACCGGCAACATATTTCTCTTTATAATTTGCAGGAAGATCAGAAGCTTCGGTCGGCGGCACGTATCTGCCAAAGCACTTCGGCCAATCAGGGCAACCCATTCCAGACCCCGTACTACGCACTACCCCACCAGCCAATATCAATACAAAAAGCAGGGCTATACTTAAAAGGTTAGTCTTGCGGAATCTGTTTTTTGATTTTGGGCTACTCATCTGGATGTTTCTAACAAATTAGGGTAACTGCTTTGAGTCTTTAGCCTCAAGTCTTGCGTTTAAAGTGAAGAATTAGTTTCTTGACTTCAGACTCAGGACTTTAACTTTTGACTTTAAACAGGTACCCTAAAAGATCAGATCGGTAAGTTTTATATTATTTTACTTCTTCGTTAGCTTTTTGTGTACTTGTCCACTTGTTAAGGGCTTCTAAACCTGCAGGATTATCTTCAAAATCATGCGGAAGGTTTGAGCTCATGGTTTGCGAAAGTGGTGTTGTTTGTAATATATAATCCTCTTCGGCTCCCGGCTTGCTATAATCATATGGCCAACGATATACACTTGGTATTTCGCCCGGCCAGTTACCGTGTAAACGCTCAACCGGGGTTGTCCATTCAAGTGTATTTGCCTGCCAAGGATTTTGAGTAGCTTTTCTGCCCCAGAAAATAGAGGTTATAAAGTTATACAAAAATGCAACCTGCGCACATGCCGACATAATTGCCGCCCATGTAATAAACATGTTTACTGATAACCAGCGCTGCATTGAAGCAAACTCTGTAAAGGCATAGTAACGGCGTGGTACACCATCAAGGCCCATAAAGTGCATCGGGAAGAATACCAGGTAAGCACCGATAAATGTTAACCAAAAGTGCAGGTAGCCTAATTTCTCGTCCATCATTTTACCGAACATTTTAGGGAACCAATGATAAACACCCGCAAGCATACCAAATATAGCTGCCGAACCCATTACCAGGTGGAAGTGGGCAACAACAAAGTAAGTATCGTGCAGGTTAATATCTAAAGCCGCGTTACCTAAGAAGATGCCGGTTATACCACCTGAGATAAAGAAAGACACCATACCAATAGCGAAAAGCATAGCAGGTGTAAACCTTATATTACCGCGCCAAAGTGTGGCAAGCCAGTTAAATGTTTTTACTGCCGATGGTACTGCGATAATTAGCGTAGTGATCATAAACACACCGCCCAGAAACGGGTTCATACCCGTTATGAACATATGGTGGCCCCATACGATAAATGATAATACCGTGATACCGATCAATGAATAAACCATCGCGTGGTAACCGAAGATAGGTTTACGTGAATTTACTGACATTACTTCTGATGAGATACCCATCGCCGGCATAATTACAATATATACTTCCGGGTGGCCCAGGAACCAGAACAAGTGTTGGAACAGTATCGGGCTACCACCTTCAAAAGGCATAACCTGTCCGTTTACAACAATGTCTGATAAATAAAAGCTTGTACCGAAGCTACGGTCAAATATCAATAATACCACACCTGCAACTAATACCGGGAAGGATAATACACCTAAAATAGCGGTTAAGAAAAACGCCCAGATAGTTAAAGGCATTTTCCAAAGGTCCATACCTTTAGTACGCATGTTTAATACGGTACTAACATAGTTTATACCACCCATTAATGATGATGCCACAAAGCAAACCATACTGATCAACCACAATGTCATACCCATACCTGAACCTTTCATTGCTGTTGGCAATGCAGACAGCGGCGGATAGATTGTCCATCCTGGTCCGGCAGGTCCCTTTTGAATAAAGAAAGATGATAACATGATAACACAAGCGGTTAAGAAAAACCAGTATGATAACATGTTGATAAATGGCGAAGCCATATCACGTGCACCTACCTGTAGTGGGATCAGTAAGTTACTGAAAGTTCCGCTCAGACCTGCTGTTAATACAAAGAATACCATGATGGTACCGTGTATAGTAACCAATGAAAGATAGAACTCAGGATCTAAACGTCCTTCAGGTGCAAAACGGCCTAATAAAGTTTCAAGTAACGGGAATGATTTATCAGGATATGCTAACTGGATCCTGAACAGTATAGATAACAGCATGGCAATAACCGCCATAGTAATACCCGTGATCAGGAATTGCTTGGCAATCATTTTGTGATCCTGGCTAAATACGTATTTAGTAAGAAATGTATCGTGGTGATGCTCGTGACCCTCTTCGTGATGTGCTACTCCGTGATCGTGAACTGCTAATGTTGACATAATCGCTAATTAATTGTTTAACGCTAACCTATTTTGTGTAATACTCTTTTTCTGATCCGCTGCAGCCAGTTTCAATTCTGTTCTTAACGCAGGGGTTAAGTACGGTTTTTGTTTGGCTATCCACTGATTGTACTCGCCTTCGGTAACAACACGCACAACTCTTTGCATGTTGTAGTGGCTGCTTCCGCAAATTTTGTTGCAATAAAGCAAGTACTCAAATTTAGGATCATCTACTTTCCTGCGCATTTCTTCGGTAGTAATAGTAGGTGTAAATTTGAAGAAGGTTGGCAAACCAGGTACCGCATTTTGCTGCACCCTGAAGTGCGGCATGTAAACGCTATGTATTACGTCCTGTGCAAATATGTTTAAGCGGATAACTTTATTTACCGGCAATACTAATGTATCAGCCTGTAAATCATCCATACTGTTTTTGTCTTTAAAATCGATACCTAATTTGTTGGCACCGGCTGTTAACCTGAAATCTTTCTTACCTAAAATACCATCTGGTCCTGCATAGCGTATTTCCCATGCAAACTGGTGGCCGGTAACATCGATATTGACATCACCTTTAACAGGCGAGCTGTTTTCAACTTCCTGCCACGTAAAGAAACCAAATATTACCAATATGGTTAAAACGATGGCCGGTATAATGGTCCAAACTTTTTCGATGGTATTGTTGTGCGGTAAAAAGTAAGCTCTGCGTTTGTCTGAATGCCTATATCTGAATAAAAAGGTAAACAGCAATATCTGGGTAATAACAAATACTATCAGGGTGATAATAGTAGTGGTTAAAAACATAGCATCAATTTTAACACCATGTTTTGATGCAGCCTCTGGCAGGGTCATGCTACCTTGTACGGTAATGTCCCAATAAGCGCCGCCTAATCCTGCAACCAGGAATACCAGGCATATAACACCCATGATATTATTCCAATGGATGCCTTTTTTTCCTTGTATTTGTTGGCTAAGGTCATATACTTTTAATATCTTACCTATTACAGCTATCGATATTGCGATTAACAAGAATAGCAGTACATAGTAACCCACGCTTAACCAGTTAACGCCGGCTTTGCTTCCTGTTGGAGAAGAAGCATCTGTTTGCGCCATAAGCACGTTAGTGCCAAAAAGCATAAACACCGTTAAAAACGCAAGTAATTTTTTAGAATCTATTATTTTTTTGAATGCCATTGTATTGGTCGTTTGGTATTCTGTATTGTGTTGCAAATTTAACAATTATTATATGTGATGATGTAAGCTCTCTTGCAGGAACGGATGATTTTTAGGTACAAGCGATTTGAATTTACTTAAAGCGGTGAACACCAGGAAGGTAAACAAACCAGCAAATCCTATAAACGTACCAGCCTCTATCCAGCTAATTTCAGTATACCAATGTGCCAGCGGGCCAACTGTACCAGGCATAACCATTATAAAATAATCAAGCCAATGGCCCAATACTAAAATGATACAAGCGGTTTTTAATACATTCACAGAACGTTTTGAATCGCGGGACATCAATATTAAAAATGGTGCAAGGAAATTCACTACCAAATTAAACCAGAACCATGGCTGAAACTCGGGCTCCCATCTTTTATAGAAATATGCGGCTTCTTCAGGTATATTGGCATAATAGATCAGCAAGAACTGTGCAAACCATAAATAAGTCCAGAAAATAGAGAAACCAAAAATCAGTTGCCCCAGGTTATGTAAATGATCTGCAGTAATCCAGGTAAAGTATCCTTGTTTTCTAAGAAAGATCAGTACTAAAGTAATAACCGATAACCCGCTCACCCATAAGGCAGCAAAGTTATACCAGCCAAACATGGTTGAGAACCAATGTGCATCTAATGACATGATGGTATCAAAAGCAAACAAGGGAACAGTGAAACCAAATATTACAAGGAATGCGCAGGCAATGTTAAAGCTTTTCTTGTAATTAAACATGCCGCCCAATTCATCCTCATTATCTGAGTATTTTACCAATAGTAAACCTAATATACTGTAAGCAATTAGGTAAAATGCTAAACGTCCAAAGAAAAAAGGAATATTTAAATATCCTGATTTGCCTTTAATTACCGCATCATAAGCATCAGTACCAGGTGTAATAATTGCTTTTGCAGCCCACTCTTTATATAAATAAGGGCCGGTTATGTGCTGATGTGTTTCTTCGGTAAGTATAGGATGAGTAAAATATAAACCTGCACCTATTATTAATAATAATATCACAGCGGCATAAGGCAACACTTTTGCAAAAGCTTGCGGTACACGCAATAATGAGGCAGACCATCCCGCTTGTGCGGCATATTGTAAAGCGCAAAAGAATACGCCGGCTATACATACACAGGTAAAATAATAACCCATTAATAACAGGTTTGCAAATGTGCGTTCAACAGCGCCGGTAAGAAATCCGAGTGCTATGGCTACAACACCTATAACAATAGCTACCAGGCTATAGGTTTTTGCCTTACCGCTAAATTCAAATTGTTCGTTAAAACTATTATGAGTTTCCATTAAATTCAATTCTTATAAAGTTTGTAAATGGTGAACATACATTACTACTTTCCAGCGTTCTTCCGGCGAAAGCTGTGAAGCGTATGAGCCCATAGCGTTTAAGCCGTAAGTAATTGTATGATATATTTTACCATCGGTTAAATCTTTCATTGCACCACCACGTGATGATTGTCCTTTGGAGTATGATGGCGGCGCCGGGAAACCGTGCGCTACAACTGTACCGTCACCTTGCCCGGTTTTGCCATGGCATGGAGAGCAAAAGGTCATAAATAAAGCCTTACCCTCTTCAATGTTTTTTGAAGTATTAAATAATATACTTTTAACCTCAATACTTGCCTGGTTGTATCCTTCTAAAGTTTTTGGATAATCAAATCTTGTAAAACCTATAGGTGTAGTACCTGCCGGTGGTAACTGTGCTGTTTTGCCGTCTTTAAAATTCGGATTCTTCTGATCCGGATCAAAAGCGATCTTTTCATACATATTGGGGGCATATTCCCATCCGGTGCTTCTCTTATCATTGCATGACGTAGTAACTATCGATGCAGCAACGGTAACAACCGCAATACCCAATATTCTAAACTTATTCATAGCTAACATATTTTCTGTCGTTATGCTTAATTTCAACTGCTCCTGCTTCTTTCAG
>JAQBOP010000411.1 GCA_028287975.1 Mucilaginibacter sp.
ACTACAAGATGGATACGATGGTGGGGGCGATGCACAACCCCACGGGCTATGAGGTGGAGTCGTCCGGCGATATCGCTTCAGTCGCGACGACGCCACGGCTGGTGGCCGGGCGCTACCGGACGCTCGAAGACGCCGAGCAGTTGCTGCGCGACGGGGTGGCCGACCTGGTGTCCATGGTCCGCGCCCAGATCGCCGATCCAGATCTGGTCCGCAAGACCCGGGAAGGCCGCGCGCTGGAAGTCCGCCCCTGCATCGGCTGCAATCAGCACCTTCGTAGCGGCCGCTTCGGCTGCTCGGTGAACGCCGCCGTCGGGTTGGAATCGACTCTGTCAGAAGACCTGATCGTCAAGACCACGGCGCCGAAGACGGTGCTGGTGGTCGGCGGTGGTCCCGCCGGCATGGAGGCCGCCCGCATTGCCGCCCTGAAGGGTCACAAGGTGGTGCTGTGCGAGGCGAGCCCCGACCTCGGCGGCATGGTCAAGGTGGCCGCGAAGGCGCCCAAGAGTTCCAACTTCGGCGACATCGCTGTCTGGCTGGAGGCGGAAATCTATCGCCTGGGCGTCGAGGTGCGGCTGAACACCTACGTGGAGACCGCCGACATCGCGGCGGAACGGGCCGACCATGTGATCATCGCCACCGGTTCGGCGCCGCGGATGGACGGCCTGCAACCGAGCTTCCCCACCCAGGTGGTGCGCGGCGTCGATCAACCGCACGTGCTGTCGTCGCTGGACGTGTTCACCGCGCCGCGCGACTGGGGCAGGTCCGCGGTCGTGCTGGACACGGTGGGGGACTATGAGGCCGTGGCGGTGATGGAGCAGCTGCTCACCGACGGCGTGAAAGTCACCTACCTCACTGCCGCGGCGGCCATGGGCGAGGCCATGGGCGTGGCGAACGTGCGCGCCGTGTCGGCCTACGAGCGCTTCCTGCAACTGGGCGAGTTCGAGATCCTGCCCCGCCACCACCTGGTGGAGATCGAAAAGGATCAGGTGCTGGTGCGGCCCTACCTGGGTCGCCAGAACCAGGTCCGCGCCGTGCCGGCCGACACGGTGGTGCTGGTCACTCAGAACGAGCCGCTGAGTCATCTCTACGACGAGATGTCGGCCACCCACCCCAATATGACGCTGGTCGGCGACGCTCAGCAGCCGCGCGACCTCATGTGCGCCATCTGGGAGGGGCACCGGGCCGCGCGCGCCATCGCCTGATCAAGGACGCAGGTCGTCTTGGACAAGGACCCGCCGCCGACAAGGCGGTGACCGCATGTCAGTATTCTATAGGACTGACGCAGCTTCGCGGTCTTCATCGTGGTGTCATGCGGTTCGTGAGAATTTGACTGGGATTAATTCACTTCGAAAGGTGACGGTGTCATGAGTGGAAATAGGACTATATATACTGATACCTATGATATTATTAAACTTAAGAACAAATATGGACAACTGGTAGATCGAATAGTCTCTCAGAGGGGACCAGAAGAATACGCCAATCTTGAAAAAATGTTCACAGAGGATGCTGTTGTGGACATGTCCTTCTCTGGAATCTACGGAATCTATCAGGGACACGATGATATAATTAAGTTCTACATGGAAACAATGGCGCCCAACTGTTATTGGACCTGGCACAGCTTCCATAGTCCGGTCGTGGATGTGGATGGCGACCGGGCGTCTGGCGCCTGGACGCTCTATGGGCTGGCGTTACCGCTGATCGCCGGCCTTTCGGGATCTCCCATCCCTTTCCATAACCGCTACGACGACAAGTTTCTTTGGACGCCGGAAGGCTGGAAGCATGCCCACCTCAAAGCCGTGGACGATCGACCCAAGCCCTAGGCGGCGGCCGGGCGGAAGGGCCGCGGCGCACGGGGATGCTCAAATTATCCATCAAGAATATAGTTCTAAACGGAGCTATCTGATGAAATATTCTTTGTTCGTGTTCTCCGCGCCGGTTGCCGGTAAGGAAGAAGAGTATAACAAATGGTATAATGAAAAACATCTTGCGGATTTGCTGAAAATTCCAGCCATTCCGTCCGCCCGTAGATATCGCGTGGCCGATGCGCAGGCCGACGGCCCGCTACCGCCCCTTTCCCCATATCTTGCGATCTATGAGATCGAAACCAACGACCTGGCCAGCGTTTTCAATGAAATCTCGACCAGAGCCGATACCGGCGAGATAACGATGACCGACGCCATTGATCTCAGCAAGGTGCAGCTTGTCGCCTACGAACTGCTCTACTCCACAAATCAGATAGGGAGGAGTTGAATATGGGTGGAATCGCGGACTTGCCGCAGCCCGTCGTGCGGTTGATCCAGTCGGTGGTCAACGCGGAATTCGCGACGATGACAGCGGATGGCGTACCCATTGACACGCCTCTGTTCGCCTTCCCGGCCGAGGACCTCAGCACCATCGATATGGCGACCGGCCTGGCCTATCCGGCCAAGGCCAACCGCGTGCGGCGCAACCCCAAGGTCGGCGTGCTGATCGAGGGCGTCCTGCCCGGCGAGCCGACGATCTCCATCGCCGGCATGGCGGCGGTTCGCGACGCCGATATCCAGGGCAACGCCCTGCGCTATCTCGCCGAGACCGGCCACTACGCCCACCTCGAGGCCGACCTGTGGCCCGAACAGCAGAAGGCGATCTGGTATTGGATGCGGATCATCATGGTCATCGCCCCCAAACAGATCCTTTGGTGGGACGACCCGGCCGCGCTGGAGAGCGCGCCGCATCGGTGGGACGCACCGGCCGACACCGAGTTCCCGGTCTCGGATCCCTTGCCGCCGACGTCCCCCCAGCCGGCGCCCAAATGGTCACAGCCGCCATGGACCCAGCTCGCGCAGGGCACACTTAGATAAAATCAAAGGCAGGCATCCGATGTCCATCGT
>JAQBOP010000079.1 GCA_028287975.1 Mucilaginibacter sp.
AGAAAGTATAAAGCCACTAATGACGGAAAAGCCCCTATCTATGCAAGGATTACAGTAAACGGCAGTAGAATTGACCTGTCGGTTAAACGTTCCATTGAGCAAGATAACTGGAATGCCAATAAAGGCATGGCAAGAGGCAGCAGGGAAGAAATTGTAAAGCTCAATAAGTATTTGGAGCAATACCGCTCCGGCATCGTGGAAAGCTATCAACAGCTTTTACTGCAAAAGAAGCTGATTACAGCGGAATTAGTAAAGGATAAATTTACCGGGGAAGATCAGGCCGAGTTTACGCTATATAAGTTAATGGACTATCATAATTCCGAGCAATCGCAGGTATTGGAGCCAGGCACGATGAAAAACTACCACACCACCCAAAAGTATATTAAGGAGTTCATTAAAGAGCGTTTTAGGACAAGCGACAAATACCTGTCAGAGTTAAGCTATAAGTTTATAACCGACTTTGAATACTATCTACGCAACAGAGTGCCGGAGAAAGGACAGAAACCACTAAATAACAACGGCCTGATGAAACATATTGAAAGATTTTGTAAAATGGTTAATCTTGCTGTCAGGCTGGAATGGCTTGATCGCAATCCTTTTCAGGCGTACCAATTAAAGTTTGATAAAGTAGAACGCGAATATTTGACCAAAGATGAACTTGCAAGAATTGAAAACAAACATTTTAACATTGTTAGGTTACAGGTTGTTCAAGACCTTTTTGTTTTCAGTTGCTATACAGGACTGGCTTATATTGATGTATTTAATCTAACGCCCGCCAACCTTATAGAAAAATCGGAGAACAATATTTGGATTGCAACAAATAGGCAAAAGACCAATGAGCCGGTACGAGTGCCTTTATTACCCAAAGCCTTAGCCATCATTGAAAAGTACAAAGGCCATCCGCAGGCATTGGCAGAGGGCAAAGTACTGCCGGTATTAAGCAATCAGAAACTAAATAGCTACTTAAAGGAAATTGCCGATATGTGCGATATTACCAAGCCTCTTACCTTTCATATCGCTCGGCACACATTCGCCACTACGATAACTTTGACCAACGGCGTACCTATTGAAACTGTAAGTAAACTGTTAGGACATAGCAAACTGACCACAACGCAGATTTATGCAAAGGTGATCGAAAGTAAAATAAATGATGATATGGCACAGCTTAGTAAAAGATTAATGGCATAATGGTTATTGTCGTCCTGCGAAGTCCTGCATCAAAAAATGCGGGACTTTGTTTTTTAGGTAGCTTTATTGGGGGCTCCTGGCTATTTTTTTATCTTTGTTCATGAAAACGGAAATAAGGAAACCCCGAAATTTGAATGAATATCCAGGTGATGCGATTATTTCTAATCTTACAAATCAAATCGATCAGCAAATAGCGACAGTTATCAAGGGCAATAATTATTTTTCGAGATATGCAGCCTGGAACTTCAATGGCATAGTATGGTGGAACGATGAATTAGGATTTTGGTGTGCAGAAGTCTGGAAATTTAATAATTATGTAGCCAGTTACCTGGCTGAAAGTCTTGAAGAACTTGCCAAGGAAATTGATAGCATCCATAGTGACGGTGAAACGCCAAGTTTCTTTTAATATTTACGAATCTTTTTACCGTTTATACCCCATAGGTGACCTGCATGGCCGTGACTGCTGGCAGGAAATCAATACCCGTAAATATGACAAGATCGTTTTCCTCGGTGATTATGTTGACAGCTTTGAAAAATCAGATTTTGCGATCCTTGAAAATCTCAAAAAGATCGTGCGCCTGAAAAAACGGCAACCGGATAAGATAATTCTACTAATGGGTAATCATGATGTCCAATATATGCACTTTCCGCGTTATCAGATCGATGGCTTCAGGCCAACGATGCAGCGTGATCTAACCGCCTTGTTCAATAACAACCGCCATCTTTTTCAGATGGCCTACCAGCGGGAGCGTTACATTTTTACCCATGCAGGCATCACAAACAGCTGGTATAATGAATTTTTACGGTTACCAACGCTGGATACGCTGCGGGAGGAAAACGACAATATCGCAGACCTGATCAATAAAGTTGAGGCCACTACGTTGCGCTACCTGCTTTATGCCACCAGTATTTACCGCGGAGGGTACAGCAACGGCAGCTTTTTATGGGCCGACCAAAAAGAAACAGCCATTGATATGCTGCATGGTTACCACCAAGTAGTTGGTCACACGAGGGTGCCCGAAGCGCAAACGATTTCCTTTACAGGAAGATCGGTGACTTATATAGATGTACTGGATCACATGACGTATTTTCATGAAGTGGATTGCTAACAAGAATGCTCTAATCTTAATTTATAACTGAATATGAAAAAAATATGGTTTATACGACACGCCGAAAGCGCCGCAAATGCCGGCTTGCCAACATCACAACCTGATACCATCCCGTTAACCGAAAAAGGAATACAACAGTCCAGGGAACTGGCGGAGCAGATTACCGAGCCACCGCAGTTATTTGTAATGTCCCCTTTCATCCGCACACAACAGACGGCAAAGCCAACATTAGAAAAGTTCCCCGAAGTGCCAGTTGAAATATGGCCGATACACGAATTTGATTTCTTATCGCCTGTACAATGTATAGATACCACGGTTGACGAGCGCAGGCCCTGGGTATTTAACTATTGGGAACGTTGCGAAGCCAATTATGTACACGGTGAAGGCGCTGAATCGTTCACCACGTTTAAGAACAGGGTTATTGCCAGTATAAAATTACTGGAAACCAGCCCGTATGATTTTATCATCGTGTTTGCACACGGGCATGTTATGCGCGCCGTCTGGCAATATTTTGCGACTAAAAACATCGTCATTGATGACGATTGTATGCGGTATTTCAGGGATACTATGACCCTATTACCAGTGCCTAACATAGCGATATTTAAAGCCACGTTTGGCAATAACACCTGGAGCATGGACGATCCGGCATTTGATCCCCGGAGGGAAGAACAACGGCAAATGTCAACAGGACAAGGGTGATTTTCCTCTGACAACCAGTGTTTTTAAAAAAACGGCATGAATTGTACCTTTGTTAAACCAATGATTAACATCTACAATTATGGCCAATAAATATTTTAAACCGCGCAAGGCTTTTGACTTTAACCCACATCCTTACGAAATAGGGGTTATTTTCGGATTGAAAAAAGGTTTTGAAGACAATTTGTTTGTGAAAAGGTTGTACGATTTGCCGGAGGCCGAATATGACAAGTATTACCAATATCACTTAGCCTATTTCCTAAACAAGCAACCGCAGGGCGAACAGGAGTTTTTTACTTTCGTCTGGCAGGTCGTTATCAGACGCATTAAATATTTTGAACGCAAAGACCCTTTCACCAGTAGTCATGCAAACGATATGGAGCTGATAGAAAAGCTCCTTAAGTTTCAAAAATATCTTCGCAGCATTGATCAGTGGGACACTGCAAAGACGTTGCATGAAATTGTTGCTGAACAACGGGACGAGATCAAACGTCAGCAGGAGTTGATCGCCACATTGAACGGGGAACTCAAAGCGGCAAAAAAACTTGAATCCAAAGATTATATCAATATTGCCGATGGTTACGTGTTGGCTTTTTTGGATATATGCCTGCAAATACAGGAGGCCGTAATACCAGACACCGGAAAAGAGTTGGCTTTTTCCCAAACACAGATCGTTTGGGGTAAGATGATCAAAAGGTATTGCAGAGAGGGCCATAACGAGATCAGTTTAGAAACGATACGCCGTTATTTCCCGGCGGACAAAGGCGAACCCGGAGCCAAATATGCTAAAATACCGCCTCAATGGCGGTTATTTCAGCTTAAGCCAACCCGGAAGCGGAGCTGATTTTTTGCCATCAGTCAATTGACCTTTCCGATGTCCTTATTAAGGTGCAACTAATTATCTGTTAGTATCTTATATACTTTCCTTAGCTTATCATAAACCACCTCAATTTAACCACGCAAATCTGCGTGGTCACGCCCGCGCGTCTTTTTTATTTTGATTTGCGGCATGGAAATCATTAATCAGGATGCCCTTAGCCAATGTATCAGGGATGCAGTCAGGGCGGAATTACAGGAACATTTTAGGGCGGGCGGCAGCCCGCAGCATGACGATGAACGGCTGCTTTCCAAACAGGAGCTGGCCGCCGAACTCGGCGTGTCGCTGGTGACCCTCACCGACTGGATGAAAAAAGGGTTGCCCTATTTGCGCCTGCACAAGCGGGTGTATTTTAAAAAGAGTGAGGTATTACAGATCATGCAACAAAAAACTAAAGACAAGGAGGAACAAAGATGAATGTGGAGTTGATCACCAAAGAAGATTTAAAACAGTTCAAGAACGAGATGCTCACCGAAATGAAGCAGCTGATCAAGCCGGGTAGTGTTGGTCAAAGCAAACAATGGCTGAAAAGTTACGAGGTACGCAAGCTGCTAAATATTTCACCGGGCACCTTACAGAACCTGCGGATCAACGGTACACTTCGGTACACAAAGATCGGCGGCTTACTGTATTACAAATACGAGGATATCATCAGTTTGCTGGAAGATAACGCGAAGTAGGCATGTTGGGAGAGCATATAGATGTCTATAGGTATATCTGCGCCATTACAGGAAGCAAGTTTGTGTTTTTGCTACCGCAAAAACCCCCGCTACGCCTCCGGCGCGCGGGCAAACTTGCTTTTTGCTCCCGTTGGTCGCAAAAAGAAGAAGTAGGGATTTATTAGAAATTTATTCACCGTGTAATAAAATTAACATGACAACGGTACTACGAAAACCACCTCAAAAACCAGCATTGAGCCGCCCGAAAAATAAAGGCGGCAGACCGAAAGCAAAGGTCAGGCGCGATCAGACACTGCGGATCAGGATCAATGCTACCGAGTTATTCCTGGTCAAGACAAAGGCCAGGGAGGCCGGTATGCGGGCAAGCACCTGGATCAGGCAGGCAGCCAAAGGCGCGAGGATCGCGCCACGCTGGACGCCTGAACAAATGGAGCTGCTGCGTATGCTGGCTGGCATGGCAAACAACCTGAATCAATTGGCCAAACAGGCCAACAGCGGCAAGCTGCTTTTTATCGTCCGCAGTTGCGTAAGCCTGCTGGCCGAGATTGACGACACTTTAAAAAAATTGAATAACCATGATGGGCAAGATCGTGAAATCGGGAAAGAGCTTTAAAGGCTGCGTAGCATATTGTATGCTCAAAAACGAGGCGGAGGTTTTGTACGCCGAGGGTGTGCGTGCGGACGACATCCGGCAGACCATTGAGGATTTTAATATGCAGCGAAAGCTGAACGCTGACCTGGGCCAGGCGGTCGGCCATATCGCGCTCAATTTCAGCCCGGAGGATGCCCTTAAACTGACCGACGAAAAGATGTTGGCTATTGCGCACGAGTATTTGGAAAAAATGAAGATCGGGAATACCCAAATGCTGATCGTAAAACATAACGATACCCGTCACCCGCACCTGCATATCGTTTATAACCGGGTCAACAACCAGGCGAAAACGATCAAGGACAGTATGCAGCGGTGGGACAATGTGAAGGTTAGCAAGGCTTTAACGCTAAAGCACAGCCTTCACCTGAGCCAGGGTAAACAGCAGGTCAACCGGCTGCGCTTGAAAGGCCCTGACCAGGCTAAATATCAGCTGTATGATGCGATAAGGGCGGTCAGCCAAAAGGTACGTAGCGTGGACGAATTGCAGCAGCAATTAAAGAAGCAGGGCATCGGTATGCAGTATAAATACAAAAGCGGCACCCGGGAAGTTCAGGGCATCAGCTTCAGTAAGGGGCAATACAAATTTAAAGGGTCTGAGATCGACAGGAGCCTGAGCTATTGCCGGTTAAGCGCCGCGATCAGCCACCGTATTGCCCAAGAGCAACAGCAGCAGGTGAAGCCGTCACTGGCACAACAGTTACGCCAGCGCATCCAGGAGAACGACCGACAGCGGGCACAAGCACTGTCATACGGCAAGGGAAACGGCCATTCTTTACTCGGTACGCTGCTGGAACAGTCCTATTTCGGCGGACAGGCTCCGCAGGATGACAGCCAGTTTTACCGGCGAAAAAAGAAAAAAGGACAGCAGGTTTCAAGATGATTGCTGTCCGATGAGCTTATAACAATTAAAATAAGTAAACATTAAATTAATAGTATGAATATGGAAAATGAGATCAACGAAAAATTAGAAATGCACGATCAGCTTTTTGACCAGCTGATCAAACAGGTAGAAGTGGTTGAAAAAAGAGAATACCCGGATTACAAGGCGGCTACAGCAGCTTTAAGAGAGTTAGTGATTAATCTGAAAAGCTATCTGGATCAGGTTAAAGCATTGGTCGACACTCTCCTGGCGATGAAAATTAAGCATAGGCTGGACCTTAAAACCAAGGGGGTGATCATTGTTTTAGCAGCATGGGGAATATTTACCTGCTTGTCGGTTGGCCTTAACATCAGTCAGCACGCTGATAACAACACACTAAGGGCCAATTCGTTCAAATACCGCATCATCCGGCAGACCTATCCAATACAGGCAGACAAGGCGGATAGTATTTATCAGGCCGATCCCGACGCAGCGGAAAAGAATACCATCGAACTGGAAGAAAAGGCCAGTCAAAGCGACCACGCGGGGGACGTAGCTGAACAGAAAGAACAAGATGCCAAAGTTGCACAAAAAGAAGCCAAAACACTTAAAAAAGAAACTGCCCGGGCGCGGAAGGAAACATTGTCAGGCAATAAAACAAAACATAAAAATTAGCAGCCGTATGACGACTGCTTATATGCTTATAGTAGAGTAACAAGAAATTATGAATTATTTATTAAATTTGAATGAGTTATGGATAAGAACATGGAAACGCAGTTTGTGACAGATGTGGAAACCGGGGAACCTCTAAGGGTCAACCTGAGTATGGATTATAAGGAGTATGTGGAGCTGGCTAAAAAGAACCAGTTGCCTTTAACGCCAACATCTACCGTGCAGGAGCGCAATCCGCTGGACTGGTATTCGCTGACCGAAAGTGCGCGATCTATTTTGACCGGATTGGTAGCGCTTGCTTCACGTGAACACATGAAGGAAATGAAAAAACCACATCCTGACCAGGAGAGGATCGCTGAACTGGTGGCTCTCCGTGATGAAGCGCATCAGGTCAACAGCAATACGCAGAACTTCAAGACGATGGAGCGGATGGAACAAGTAATTGCTAAGTATAGCCCCATATTGCTGGCGGAGAAAAAAAAAATACTTTAAGCAAATCTTATTCTCCATCCTTTGCCGAGATACTCAAAACGCGGTATAAGCTTACTGATTCGGACTATAATGAGGTGCAGCGGTATGTCATCGATTTTTATCGTGCTGGCAAGACCTCTGCTGAAAATCCTATAGCCATCATTATCGGCGCACAGCCCGGATCGGGAAAGACCATGCTGGAAAATGTTGCGCGGGACGAATTGGCTAATAATGGCGTGGTTTGCAGCCTGGACGAGTTGCGGGAATTTCACCCTCGTGCTGACAAGATCAAGAGCGATTATGAGGCGTATTACCCCGTACTGACCGGCGATTATGCCTGGAAATGGCGTGAAGGGTTAATGGCGTACTGCGTAGCGAACCGCCTGAACTTCATTCTGGAAGTTACTTTTGCCAACGGCGCTGACATCAACAAAATGATGCAGATGCTTAAAGAAAATGAGTACCGGGTTGATTTAAAACTGTTGGCGGTTCACCCAAAGTTAAGCTTGCTGGGTACACAGGTTCGTTATGAAAAACAGAAGCTCGAAGAAGCAAGCGGCCGAATAATCAGTAAACAGGATCATGATGAGCGCTATAACAACCTGGTGCCATCAGTACTGATGGTGCAGTCAGCGGCCTTGTATGATAAAATGCAGATATATGGCCGCAACGTAGCCTCTGACCGATCCTCTGAAATTGAAGGGATACACCTGATTGAAACCAACCCGCCAAATGCGGTACAGGTATTTCAGGAAGTCTTTGACCAGCCCTGGCCAAAGAAAATGGAAAACTTTTTTGAGCGGGAAATGGAAAAAGTCATCCTTCAGAAAGTAGCCAGGAATGCGCCTGCGGAAGAAATAGTCAAATTTCAGGAAGAAATGAAGTTCGAATACACATCCCCAAGTAAAATACAGGAGATCGTGCAGGAACAAAAGGCGGCAGAGGCATTGAAATTAGCACAACAGCAGCGGGAGCAGGAGCGCCAAAAACTGGCTGACGAAGAACGGGAAAGGTTAAAACAATCCCACCGCCAGGGTCAAGGACAGCGTAGGGGTGGCCCGCATAGGTAAATTATCCGTTTATTGTATTCTTAAATTTAAGGGGCTGATTTTATCAATCAGCTCCTTTTCAAAATTTGCACAACTATCTTTCTATTGTAAACGTTTGTTGGTAAGTTTATGGTTTAAAACGGAATACGATGGAAGCTCAATATACTGCCGCTCCTGAAAAAAATACGATCAACATTAATAAACCCGATGAGGTAACTTTTTGGACGGATAGATTTGATACCACCAAAGTCAAATTGAAAGCTGCCATTAACGCCGTTGGGCCAGCCGTAAAAGATGTCGAAGCGTATTTAAACAAGAAGTAGGATCTTTATATCATAAACCAATTTCCTAATATTGTACCATGCGAAGAAAAGATGATGTGCTTTGGAAAGGGATACTTGAAGACGTATTCGACGACTTTTTGCGTTTCCTGAACCCGGATGCCGAATCACTGTTAGACCTGAATAAGAAGTTTGAATTTTTGGATAAGGAATTGCAGCAGGTGTTTCCGCCGGAAAATGACGAGTTTTCGCCGAAGGTCGTTGATAAACTGGTCAAAGTATTTACCAAAGGCGGAGAAGAAAAGTGGATTTTGGTTCATGTTGAGATACAGGGACAATACCACGAGGATTTTGCAAGCCGCATGTTTCGGTACTATTATCGCCTGATCGATAAATACAACAAGCCTATTACGGCCTATGCCATCTTTACAGAGGCCAATACCAAGGCCAGGCCGGATAGCTTTGAACTCGATTTTATGGGCACCAGCCTGAAATATACGTTTAATACGTATAAGATAGCCGGTCAGAGCGACGAAGAACTGCTGGCGAGCGACAATCCTTTTGCGTTGGTGGTATTGACGGCTAAAACAGCCTTTTCAGGTAGCGGCATTAAAAACAGCCTGGAACGCGATGAGCTACTGCTTAATTTAAAGGTGAAACTGGCAAAACAATTGCTGATTAGGCAGATACCTAAAGAAAAAATACGGGTGCTAATGAACTTTCTAAGGTATTATACCCGTTTTGAAAATTCGGAAATAAATAGTAAATTTGAGCAAGTAGTCGAAGCTTTAACAGAAAGGAGCAACACAATGGGTTTAGAAGAATTATTATTGGACAGGGCAAAAAAGGAAGCTGTTATTGCCATTGCCTGCGAAATGAAAAAGGATGGCATTCCTGTAGAACAAATCGCCAAGTTTACGAAGCTTTCTATTGAGGAAATCAAAAAATTGTAATCATTATAATTTTATAAGATTGACGGAGCCACTGCGTTGCAGTGGCTCTCTTTTTTTTGCTGGTGAGGAAAAAAAACAACCCCATTTCACCCGTCAAGCGAAGATAGCCACCGCCGGGTAAAAAGTAAAGGCCATGCAGAGCGGGCCACTTTGTTTTGTTTTTTTGCGGTGGCCCGTATTCTAAGACTTTGTCAAGTATTATTTTCATCTTCTCTCTCCACAAAGTTTTTATTTTGCCCGGAACCCGTCAAGGGTAATATAAACAGCTCCGCCCACAGGCCCGCGCTTCGCTGCCCTTGACGGAACCCGACCAAAATAAGAAGAGGTGTTTACGAGTTAAGATGAAAAAGCACTAAGGCGCATATTTCATCAGATCTACATATGCAGTACCCCTGTTGACCACTGCAAACATTCTGGCAATAAGCTTATTGCGGATGATATTTAGGGTACTCATTTTATTTTTGCCCTCACTCACTCTTCTTTTATAATAGACTTTTAATTCTGGATTATATGTGCAAGCACATATAGCTACCATGTGGATCAATCTTTTCATTTGCCGGTTCGATAGGCTGCTGACTCGTGTTTTTCCTTTTATACTGGTGCCGGATTGATGCTCAAAAGGTGCTGTGCCTACATAGCAGGCAAATTTGCGCCAATCGGCAAACCGGGTGAAATTATGAGTGCAAGCGATCATGTTAGCGGCTAAGACAGGCCCCACGCATTTAATACTGGTAAGTAATTGATAGTTTACTTTGATTTTTTCATCACTTTGTATAACTGCCTTAATCTGACTTTCAAGCTTTTTTATTTGCAGCGTTAAATTCTGAACGAGGGATTTATAAATCTGAAACATTCCCTTATGCTCTTTTCCATCCAGTGCCTTATTTTGTTCTTTCCATGTGGCCTCAAAGCCGCCACGGTCACTTACAAGGCGATTTCTTAACGTGAGCAGCGATTGAAGCCTGAGGATACCTCTGGCCGGTAAGACGGTTGCCTGCAATGTTTCCCGGTGCAGCCAGGCATATTCGGCAATTCTTTGCGCATCTACCTGATCATTCTTACCTCTCCTGATCCCAATAGATTGCTTGATTTGGAGAGCAGCAAGCATGGCGAAGGATACATTAGCTTCGTTAAGGTACATGGCCAGCTTGATAGAATACATGCCTGTATGTTCAAAACATACAATAGTCTTTGTTAATTCAAAAACTTTGCCATGCTTTTTCACCCATGACAAAAGGGAGGCAAAACCCTTTTCGTTGTTACTAAAAGCTTTGGCGGCATTGATTACATGTAGGTGGGCATCAATAGTAAGCTTTGATACATCCACACCGATAAACGTGTTGTATTTCATATTTAATAGAGATTAATGTGATGCACTCAGACTAAAACCTTTATAAGACCTTGTGTCTAAAATTCTAATTTGTCATTGACATCGACTTGTGACTCGGAATAGGGACTAATACGGGCGATGGGTCTTTAACCTGGCCCTTGACTTGGTTCACCCCATTCTTTGTCAACAAGGTAATTGTTTATTGATATTTATACAGCGAATCTAAATGACTTGAATAGGGACTAATACGGGCGAGAGGTCTTTAGCCTGGGCCTTGACTTAGTTCACCCTATTCCTGGTCATTAAAGTTTACTGCTGTCAGTTTTATCCACAAAGAACACCGTTGGTCAAAAAGAAAAAGAAGCAAAAAGAAAAAGGTGTGGGAATGTGGTAAACTCGATAGAGTTTTCCACATTTCCACACCCCAACAATAACAAGCTTTTTATTAATGATTTCATTCTGCTAATCTAAAGGGCCTTGACATTTTACCCGGCTCCCGCTTTTGGTTGCTTAACAGGTGAAATGGGGCAGTGTGCAAATGGATTTTCATAGAAAGGCTTCAGCTATATTTCCTTTTTGTTTGTCAAGTTGGTATCTTAGTAGTTTGACAACCTTATTAATGATTGAAGATTCCAATTGTAAAAACTACATAATACAAATATGGACGCCAGTACCTGGCTTGGCGATTGTAGCCAAAAGCGTTTGTCTTTACCATTCACCGAAACCTCAGACAATTCAAGCCTGACAATATGAGGAAATCTTTACTCTCCTTATACTTTCTTATTTTTTTTATTTCGCAGCTTCACGCGCAGTCAGATCAAACGGTAACTAACGGCGGTAAAACTACTGCTGTAAATTTTACAGGTAACGGTTGTGTTTATAATTGGGTTAACAGTAATCCGTCAATAGGCCTGCCGGGAAATGGCACAGGTACGATATTACCATTTACAGCGGTTAATACAGGTGTCGGCCCAATCATAGCGACAATTACCGCCACACCGACCCCGGCTAACCTGGCCTATGTAACAAATTATCGAGACAATACTGTATCAGTTATAAATACAGCGGACAACACAGTGCTTACTTCTATCGCTGTTGGTAACGCCCCCTTCGGGACATCAATTAGTTCAGATGGAAGTAGAGTTTATATAACCAACAGAATTGACAATACTATTTCTGTTATTAATACTTTAAGTAATACGGTAGTTGCGACAATACCTGTAGGAACATTTCCATGGGGCATAGCTGTCACGCCTAATGGTAAATATGTATATGTTACGAACAGTAAAGATAACACAGTATCTGTAATTGATAATGCCGCAAACAGCGTAACAGCCACAATAAATGTAGATCAAAATCCTATAGGTGTATCGATCAGCCCGGATGGAAACTTGGCTTATGTGACCTGTTATGATACTGGAACAATTTCTGTGATCAACACAACAACAAATAGTGTGGTGTCAACTATTCCGGTCGGCCCAGACCTTGTAGGAATAGTAGTAAGCCCCGATGGCAGCAGAATATACGCGACAGACGGTACTGACGGCGTCCTGTACGTCGTAGATGCTTTAGCCGGCAAGGTCATATCAACGATCACTGTTGGTGACGAATGTTTGAGTATAGCAATAAATGCCGCTGGCAGCCGAATATATGTTGCTAACCAGGGAGGCAACACTGTTTCGGTTATCGATACTAAAAACAACCAAGTAACATCAACGATACCTACCGGCCTTTCTCCTACAGGTGTCTCAGTTAGCCCGGATGGTAAATCGCTGTACGTTACAAATCAGCAGGATTATACCTTATCGGTAATTAACACCTCAACTGGTATAACCACTGCTACAATCCCTACAGGAGAGTTGCCCATTTCATTTGGCAATTTTGTTTCACCCGCTGTGGCATGTAACGGCAGTCAGGTAACTTTTAAAATCACCGTTCTTCCATCCCCGGTCATAGAGGTGACGGCAGTATCCGGCCAAATTTCCGCTTGTACTGGCTTAGCTTCTGTAAATCCAAATATCCAGCAATTTAATATATCTGGCACAAACTTAACTGCCGTGCTTAACGCAATAGCGCCAGATGGATTCGAAATCTCACTGGCAAAGGAAACAGGCTATGGCAGTAATTTGACGCTAAACCCGTCGGCGGGAGCTCTGAATAACACAACCATCTATGTGCGCGCCTCTGCTAACAATGTAGCAGGCAATATATCCGGAAACGTAATATTAAGTTCAATTGGAGCGACCGATCAAAATGTGGCTGTATCTGGCATTATCAATGGTTTGCCTACTGTAGATGAAGTAAAAAATGAATCAATAACGAGTGGCTCTTTAACAACCAGTATTCATTTTACCGGAACGGCCGACGAATATGCCTGGACTAACGACAGTCCGGCAATTGGCCTTTCGGCCAGCGGTTCAGGTGATATTATATCTTTTACAGCAATAAATAATTCTGGTAGTCCAATTGTTGCGACGCTCACTGTAACGCCTTTAAACAGCACAAATTGCAATGGTACACCTGTTGTATTTACGATAACTGTAACACCCACACCTGCCGTCGCCATCGTAACAACGAAAGAAGCATTACCTTCGTTAACAACGACCTACGGCACACCATCGCCTATAAAAAGTTTCACTGTTTCGGGAACGAGTATTACATCGGGTATCTTAGTTACCGCACCAGACGGTTTTGAAGTTAGCAGTGACGGTATAACCTTTAGCACCACGACTACCATTGCGGGTACTGGGAATATCGCAGATACCCCGATTTACCTAAGGCTGGCTTTTTCTGCACGTGCGGGTATTTACAACGGAACTCTTGTTGTAAGCAGCAATACTGCGGCAAGTGTTAATATTACAATCCCTGTTAGTACAGTTAGCCCTGCGCCTTTAGTAATTACTGCCGAAAATAAAACGAAACTGTATGGCACTATTAATCCCGTATTGACAGCAAGTTACAGTGGATTTGTAAATAAAGATGGACCAGAACAATTGTTGGCCCCGGCAGAGATAACAACCACAGCCACGGTGTCATCCGCGGCAGGCTTTTACCCCATTAAGGTGAGTAACGCGGTTTCGCCTGACTATATCATTTCTTACGTCGCGGGAGTTCTAACAATAAATTCTTCTCAAAACGATCTTTTTATTCCCAATTCATTTACACCTAACGGTGATGGTATAAATGACACCTGGCTTATTCAAAATATAGAGAATTATCCGAATAGCACTGTCAATATCTTCAACCGCTGGGGGCAAAAAGTATTTTCTTCAATAGGTTATCCTATTGCATGGGATGGTAGTTATAAAAGTCGCGTTTTATCAACCGGCACTTACTATTTTATAATTGATCTGGGAAACGGGACTAAGAAATTAGCAGGTCCAATTACTGTTGTAAGATAAATAACCATTGGGTCAAGTATTATTTGGTTTGGTTTTAATATGCGCTTCAACAAGCTTTTTTTTCATAGAAACATCGATAAAAAACCTGCTTATTACGATGAAGCTATCTATTAAAGTAATACTCTGGCTAGCTATATAAGTTATATAGTTCTTCAAAGAACTTCACTTAGACACGCGCGACATCTTAAACTGACTGATATTAGTCTCTAGTGAATTCTTAATTAGCATTCAGTAATTATCTAACAATTAGGTTTAAATATTACTGATTCGAATTATCAACAACCGCATTCGCCCACAATATCTCTTTTAATAATCACTTTCTGACCTTTATATATTATTAAGACACCTACAACGTTAAAATCCTCCGCATCTTTTTTTATTTTATTTTTAAATTCGACCCGTAAAGTATAAGTTTTGTCAGAATTAGAATAAGTGTAAAAAACCTTGTCTTTGAAATTAATCAAGTTAAACTTTTGAATTTTATTGTTGATTGAAACATAAGCAATTTGAGCGAATATCTCAGTCATTATATATTTCTTTTTAATTTCATCTGTTTTCGATAAAAAGAAATAACAAACACATCCTTGAACATCGTTTGGCAACTGCGTAAATCTGTTTAGTCTAATGCTATCTTTTATTTGAATTGCCTCACCATTGTTTATATAATGCAAGTCGGGCATATGCTTATAATTTTTTTTTAAATTATAATTATTTGCGACCATGTTTATTCTATAATCATTATTGACAAATTTACTACCTTGATACGTTATTGCTGACAATGTTGATATTAATAAAATTATTGTTTTCATTATTTTCTTTTTAAATGTAATTACTGAAGAGATATATGAATATGATTTTGATGGCCAGGTGCTACAGATGGCCAGGTCGTAATTCCTTCCGTTGTCCATCGTTCTTGTATAACAGGCGAATAATATTCCAAAAACTGTTCTCCTACGACCCTATCAGTCTCCAAAAGTTCATCAAAAAGATCATATTCAATATCATAGATGGGACTATTGGGATCATTACTGACATGTACACCATTTATATAATTTATGTCAAACGCAAGACCTGTCGTATGTCTAGATCTGGATGCATTGGTAGGATGATTGGTTGTACTTGAAATATTAATTGAATTTACTCCAAGATCAGTATGTGCAAGATACATAAGTTCCATGAATACGAGCGCCGTTCTGATGTTCACAACTTGGTTTGCCCCTGGGTCAAAGGTTACTTTGAGAAATGAGCTTCTTAAATTAAATCCCTCCTGATTGGCTGTTGAGTTAGAGACTTGCTTCCATGCTCCTGAATAAATAATATAAACATGGTTGGCATTTGAAGGATCCGATACTCTTCCTACCTCTTTTCCCCCATAAGGATTAAAAGTATATGTCGTACCATTTTTTGCTCCATAGTATTCTGTAGC
>JAQBOP010000108.1 GCA_028287975.1 Mucilaginibacter sp.
GTATTTTGATATGGCGTCCAACAGGTTTGCCCGGAATAAGCATGTAGCACTACATGATAACTTTGTGGAACAGCAGTACTATTTATTCCATAAAAATGGCGGTATATCTTATCACTGTGCATTGTACTCTTATCAAACACAACACTATCTGTAGGATGGTTATCATAATCAAAGAACCATACCAGTTTGATCACGTTACCAATATTACCAACATCGATTTTCGACACATCCTTAAACGCTACGCTATCACTGCTGCATAAGCCTGCCTCTTTTTGTACAGTAAAACCGGCATCCGGATTTGACGCCGTCACCGGAAATGTTTTTGATATGGTAGAGTCGCATCCGTATTTTGATGTTACAGTTAAGTTAGCCGTATAGTTGCCTTGTGCATGGTAAACATGCCGCGGAGCTTGTTCAGCAGATGTGTTTAAATTACCGCTACTTGGGTCGCCAAAATCCCATTTATAAGTAAATTCACTTTCTGTATGATCGGCAATGGTACTTACAGAAGTAAACTGTGCGTAAGGATCATGCAGGCATACATCAGGCAGGGTAAAATCAGCTACAGGTAACGGGCTTATTGTTAAAAGCTGTGTTAAAGCATCGCTGATACATCCAAGGTCGGTGGTAACCGTTAGCGTCACGTTATAAGGGCCAACCGATGCATATTTATGAATGACAGGTTTACTATCGGTATGCGTTTCTTTTATGCCATCCCCAAAATCCCAATTCCAGCCTACTATCGTGCCGTCTGCTGCCTTAGATGATACACCATTAAAAGAAACATCATGCCCTGAACAATCAGGCGATGAAATTAAAAATCCGGCTACGGGCAGCGTTACTATACGAACATCTTTTCCGTTTGATATACTGGCACAACCGCTATAATCAATAAGGGTTAAATGCACCGGGTATTTACCTGCCTTTGCGTATTTATGTTTAGGATTTTGTAATGTAGATGTTGTATTATCGCCAAAATCCCATAACCAGCTTTTAATAGCATCGCCGGTTATAGGCGGGCTTGTAAACTGGGTCGAATCGCCCAGGCAATCGGTATCAGCAACAGTAAAATCCACATTTGGTGCGTCTGTGATCGAAAAATCATTTTCAATATCCTGGTATGACCCGCATACGTCGGCTACCGGATCAAACACCGTCGCAACTACGTCATGCGTACCGGCTGTAAGGTTTACCAGTTTATTATACTCGTAGGTATAAAGTATTACCCCGTTTTTTACAGCAGTTGCTTTTACTACCGGATTTGGGTCTGTTAATACAGGGGTGCCATCAACATTCCATGCAATACTGGTTGTTTGATAAGGAATGGTCACCTGCAACTTATAGGCAATGTTACTACAGCCGGCTATTTGGGTAACCGTAGGGTTTTGCGGATCCTGAAGTGCTACATATTCATTCAGGTCCTGCAGGTTAGCGCCGGCGCCATAACCATATGATTCATTGACGCCAAATCCATAAGCTATGGCATTAAATGTCGTCGAAGCATTGATGGTATGCGTACCCGCCGTTATTGATGTTGTGTTGTTAGCGGCCTGCGGCCCCGAGGTTACATAAATTTGCGCATACGAATAATTAGAATTGGGAATAGCGATAAATTTATTGGCATAAGATACCCCGTCAATTTTAACTGAAGACGCCGCCGCTGTAGCGATAACTACATTAACATAGCTTTGACTAATGGCGTAGTACCCTGTCGAGTACAGCGTAACGTGGTTTAGGCCTTGTTCTATCGGGCTTAGATAGATCATTTCAGGATCCCCGATATCACCCTTACCGATGGTACAGTCTGGTTCCTGGTTTTGTGTAGGCGAATATTGCACCACCTGGATCGGTTTATCAGCCGAAATGCTGTTAGGCGCTAACGAATTAAACTCATAATATAATCCATTAACAAAAGATGCCGGGCTTATTGTTTCGCCATTTTTTGTAACCACGGTGTTTGGATCGCTTAAAACTATACGGAAAACATCATAAGGCCTGTTTGCAAGCGGTGCTGTAACATAGTTTTTACCCCATGTTGATGTTGGATAAACTTGTTGAAACAAGTTATCAGAGCTGAAATCGTTAGTTTTATTTACAACACAACCTATCCCCATTCTTGAGCTGCCCGAAAACACCGCTATTTTTTTACAAGAGCTTAGAGCTGTGCTGATAGATTGGATCTTTGTCCCGGTAAGGTCTAGTGCCGCAAGCCCCTGGTATATCTCGCCTTTGTTTAGGGTGACATTAAATGTTGTACCGGCAGGTGAGCCATCTGTCAGATCTGTCGAAGGCGTTATCGCAACTGTTGTATTATCTTCGGTTGCAATAATAGCAAAAGTTGAAAAAGCGGGGTTCTCGTCCGAAGCATTTGATAACTGTTTATAATTAAGCGACATATACTCTTTACCCATAGCGTTGACGGGTAAAAGTAAAGTAGCGCCCGACACCTTTGAAGCATAAATGTGGGCATATACAGCAATAGGTTTTGCCGATATGATATGAATGCCCTGGGTTGAAAACTTACCTATACCGGATAGGTAGGCAGAATTTGGGATTTTGATAATGGTTACGGCATTTGCGGTAACATTAAAATTTTGCAATAAGCTTCCTCCTATTTCGACACTTCCGGTTGTTGAAATATCTGACGTTATATATAACACCATGCTGCTGCTAAATATCACGCCGTTCCCGCCAGGGTTTGGAACATCGCTATTGTGCAGCATGTAAGCTGTCCAGAACTCTGTGCCTTTATTAGTTTGCGCGTAAGCTTTAAAGCTCACAATTAGTAACAGGGGAATTACCAGGGTGCAAAAGACCTTCTTCAAGTGTTTATAATTTAAAAAGGAAACGTGTATTTTAAATAATTGGTATCCTAAATATACGTAGCTTTTTCCAAATTGATTTTTAATATTATA
>JAQBOP010000020.1 GCA_028287975.1 Mucilaginibacter sp.
CAGCTATGCTATCCAGATAAAGCGTCGCAATTTTCTCTCTTTTTTCCTCTGGATTAAGTGTGCTGTCGGGCCTTTGGGTTACGGGTATATCGCTTTTGGGCCAGGGTGATATGATCTCACGCCCGTAAAAAGCAGTTTTGATCGTATTCATCATATAGTTGTTATTCTGCGGCGAGATCTTAGCCATAAATAACACCAGGAAGCACACACAGATAATGATCACACTTTTTTGGTCGCGGGTGCTGTTAAATACAAACAAAAATGCCAGAACGGCCAGTGTGAAAACGTTGGTGAAATTACTGCCGGTCAGCAACAAAACGGCCATACAGGCCAGCGTCATCCCCATGTTTTTTTTAATGAGGAAATAAATAACGCCAAAGGCATTCAACACCGCGTTAGTGGTCGAGGTATCAAAGGTGATGCCTTTAACAAAATCGCCGGTGCTGATAAAGTATTTTTGATATTGACCCTGGTAAGTGTAAGGGTTAAAGGCATGGGTTTCGAGCACGATAAATGCCAGGTTAAGCAGTGAAGCCACGATATTAATAATGAAGAACACCAGGATGGTCTGATGGATCACCGCCGTAGTATTACGCTCGACCGACAATTTAACCTGGTGTATGGCCAGGATGCACAACAACCAAAAACCAAGACCGGTTATAAAAACCAAATTATAATTAGCGTTGGTGTAATTGCCATTAATGATAAAACCTACGATAGCTATAACAATGATCAGCGGGTAAAACAGTGGTAGCCTGGGGCTTTTAAAACGAAAACCAAACCTGAAATCAAACTGTAATAAATAGATCAGCGCTATTGCAGGGATCTTTATGGCCAGCTTTACATTTAAAAACAGCAATAAAAGCAACAGTAGTTTCCAATCAGCGTAGTGTTTTAGTTTTTTAAAATTTAAAGCCGGTAATTGTTGAATCATTTGTTGTAGGGGTGCCGCTAAACAGGTTAATCCCGATAGAGGGATTACGACGCAATACGGGCATTGGTTGCCCGTTGAAGCTGTACGGTGTTGAAAATTTATTGTTACAATCCTGCCTTCAAGCTTAAGCTAAGTCAGCCTGATTACCCAAAATTGCAATTTTGTGCTTTGACGGCTTAGTTGGCGCTTTCAAACTCGTCGTCCACGCTTTCGCGCAGGTCATACAACAGCCATTGTTTTTGGGCTATGGCCCGGGTTTTTGATCGTAGCAGGTCAATAAAATCATTCACCCCGACAGGCTCGTTTCCATTACCGTGGATCAGCACAATGCTACCGGCCTGGGGTTGTTGCCCCTTTGCTAACCATGCGTCGGTACCTATCGGGATCAAGCCAAAATCGGTTATGCGGTTTACCAGCTGCTGACCCGACACCAAACCCGGGAACCTGAAAAACACCGACGGCAGCAACCCGTTTTTAAGCATCGCCTTTTCGGTTTCAAGCACCTCGTAATTAATATCTGTGCCGGGCTCTAACAAAAAGTTTTCTTTTAGCGGCAGGGTTTTGCTAACGCGATGATTAAAAGAATGGTTTATCCAGGTAATATAGATCTCGCCTTTGCGCTCCATCTGTTTCAGCCATTCCAGGTCGCCGGGGTGTTGCCGCATCCATACGCCCGTTATAGATAACGCTATAGGCGCAGGCTTTTCAACCTTCTGAAACTCGTAAAATATATCGGTAAAGATCTTTTTATCAAGTGGCCTGTGCGACGGGCAAAGATCGGCAGTTAAACTGATACCGCTTTCCTTGGGCATCCCCATTTCTATCCCGGCATCCTGCGTCATAACAGATTGTTTTTCGGCTTTAGCTAAAGCCTTTTGGTAAGGCGTTTTTTTAAAAAAGCTACGAGCCTCAATCATGGTCATGGGTTTAACCTGGTAGTCTTTGGGTTCGTCTATTTTGGTTTCAAGCGTTTGCGGGTTTACCATCAGCATGTATTGCCTGCCCGCGTTTTCAAAACGGCGCAGCACCATCCAATCCTGCGGGAAACGTTTGGCCCAGCCGTAATAAATCCTGTATTCGGTAATTTTTAAATAATTGGCCTGCGCATTGACAGATAGGGTCAACGCGCTTAACGAAAAAAAAATCAACAGGTATTTAAAAAGGGATCTCATGATGCTGATGCAACTAAATGCAATTAAAAATGTTTGGTCTATTAATTAACTAATGGTGATATTTGGATTTTTAAGCCGATAAATACATGACCCGATTATCTGTCAATATTAATAAAATTGCCACACTACGTAACTCTCGCGGTGGTAATAATCCAAATTTGGTGCAAGTTGCCAAAGATTGCGAGCGTTTTGGCGCGCAGGGTATAACCGTACACCCCCGCCCCGACGAAAGGCATATCCGTTACAACGATGTTTTCGAGCTTAAAAAAATTGTAACTACCGAGTTTAATATCGAGGGCAATTGCCAGGAACAAAAATTTGTAGACCTGGTATTGGCCAACAAGCCCGAGCAGGTTACACTGGTGCCTGATGTTTTAGGGCAACTCACCTCTAACCATGGCTGGGACACCATTAAAAACCAGGAATATCTGAAAGAGATCATAGCGGTATTTAAAAATGCCGGTGTCCGTGTTTCCATATTTGTTGACCCGGTAGTTGAAATGGTTGAAGCCGCCGCTACCACAGGTACCGATAGGATCGAGCTATACACCGAGGCTTACGCGCATCAATATCCGCAGGGCAAAGAATCAGCAATAGCTCCTTACGTTAAAGCGGCAGAGGCGGCGCAAAAGGTGGGCCTGGGCATTAACGCGGGGCACGACCTTGATTTGAATAACCTTAAATATTTTGCAGAAAACATACCCAACCTGGATGAAGTAAGCATAGGCCACGCGCTAATTACCGATGCTTTATATTATGGATTGGAAAATACCGTGCAGATGTATTTAAGGCAGTTGGTTTAACGCACAAGCATCAAATATCCCGAAAGCAACTTACACTGTGATCCTAAATTAACGATGTAGTAATAAGCTCCATCCGGGAGGGGCTTGCCATTTAAGGTACCGTCAAACGGATGATCGTATCCTTTTGATTCAAATACTTTAGCTCCATAGCGATTAAAAATTTGCACTGAAGCATTAGGGCTATTTTCGATGCCTGCTATTTGCCAATAGTCGTTAATACCATCGCCATTAGGTGTAAACGTATTCGAGATATCGCCGGCTGATATGCCAACACTTACTTTAACTATAGTGCGCTCACTTTCACAACTACCTGAAAACCTGCTTACATAAAAACTCCTGTTTGATTGAACCATTACTTTAAAGACACCGCTTGCCCGCTCATCAAGCGGCACTTCACTATTTTCAGAATCATATAAACGATAACTGTAAGTTACAGAGGTATTATTTACCTTCAAAATAACATTGCCCGGTGCGCAGACCTGTGCGCTGTTAACCGAAGGGGCTGTGATAATGTTATCCTGGTTTTGTATGCTGTATACTGCAGATACCTGACTACACCCACCTGTGTCGTTTACATACAACGTATAATTACCGGCACTAACACTTGTTAGATAGGCTGTTGTGGAAACTGCTTTATTGTCCGCATCAACCCATACGTAAATATAAGGAGGTGTGCCGCCGGTAACCTCGACATTTGTAATCCCCCCTGTTTTTAAGGAGCATTCATCTGTGGTGTTTTGCCCGGAGCCCTGCACAATTTCTAACTGCGGGATCGGGTTAACTGTATAGCTATTGTACAAATTCTCGCAGCCATTTTGGTCGGTCAGGTAAAGTTTATAATCTCCGGGAAAAAGGTTTGTAACCGACGGCCCGATAGCAACAGTGGTGCCCTGGCTATTTTCCCAGCGCATAAATTTAACCAACGCATCTGTGCTGACAGTAATAGCGCCATTATCATGGCCGGTACAAGTATTAACAATAGTACTGCTGTAAATAGGATATTGCGTTAAAGGTTGCCGGTCAACATGATAAGTTTTTGTTTTGCTGCAGCCAAAATTATTTGATGCTGTAAAAATGTAATCGCCCGCTGCTGCCTTTTGCAGGTTTAATGTTGTAGCCACAATGTTTCCATTAAGGTCTGCCCATTTATACTGATCTGCGCCAGTGACCTGTATATCAGTTACAGACCCGTTAGCACTACTGCAACTGGCCGCTGTAGTGTGCAAATTAGAATCGTCCAGGGTAATACCGTTAGTTGAACTAACAGTAAATATTGAACTTCTAACAGGTGGACAATTAAAATTATAATCAATAAAAAAATAATATTGACCTGGCTGAATATTATTTAAGTCAGTTATACCATAACCAATAATTGTACCGTCTGCCGTACTCCAGCCAAAGTTGGCGTTGCCGGCGTTTGATATAGATATACCGGTTATGGCTCCATCTGCGAAATCGCATTTTGAATCAGTTATTTTTATTTTGCTGACATCAATTACCGGAGCTGATATAATAGGAAGCACCTCATATAACTCTTTGTCTGAATTACAACCATTACTATCATTAATATATAGATAATATTTGCCGGCTGGCAAATTTTCAATTGATTCAGCATTGGATATAACTTTTCCATTTGCATCTTGCCAATAATATTTTGCCACCGTTATATCGCTTGCCAAACCCACATCTGCGGTAAATTTGGCTGTCGGGTTTGTACAATCCAATTGAAATGATTGTGGATAAACATGCGGAGTGACGTCAACGATATTGAATGTTCCGTTTGAAACAGGACAATTGCCGCCTTCGTTTATTTGAAGTGTGTAAAGACCGGCATCCAAATTCGCGATTTTTTGACCGGTCCCTAATATTTTCCCATCAATATCTTTCCAGATGAATTGGAAACGCCCTTGCCTTTTTTCATTTATTTCTAACGAACCGCCATGATGACAATCTTTGTTAGTAACAGTAACCTCTTGCGGTGATATGTAAAATGGCTGAAAGCCATATGTATTATTTGCCATCGTTGACGATGCCATTATATTTTGCTTTGTGTCTCCTTTATAGTCCCATACCCCGCTTTCATCGGCTTTAACCGTTGCAAACCATGAGGTTGGATTACACGTTTGACATGTTGATGTAGTATAATATAACTGTACTATTGCTCCTGGCGGAGCATCGCCTGAAACTTCATTGTCAAGCAGCTTTATTATTCTGACATAATTGGATTCTAACACACCGGTAAAAACATAATCATTACAATAAAACTTGTTTTTTATTATATTGGTAGTTGCAACGTTATCAGGAAAAATCGGATTGTTGTAACCGGTAAAAATATTTTGGTCTGCAACTGCGTCACCTCCAACAATTGAAGTTAGATATCCTCTTAATGAAAGGGCGGCCCCGCCCTTTCCTAACGAATACGTTTGTGTTTTGTCAGTGCCGAAATAATTACCCTTAACGTTGAGCGTTGAATAGCCAACGGCCAATGTGCTTACCGCCGGTAAATTAGCACTAAAAACATTTGCTGTTATTGTTAGATCAATGGTCGGTGCATAATCATATATGTAACCTGGAACAAAGTAATTGCTCAGGGCTGTAGTGCCTTTATAGTCAGTGCCAAAAAAATTGTTTTTAACAATCACTACTTCTTTATCGTAGCTGTTAGTACCATTACCGAAACTTAAGCAATAGTTGGCCCCGCCGGTAATTACATTGCCATCTGCCTGACTATCGCCACCAATTAACAAATTGTTATATTGGTAAGGGGCACTTACGGCCGATCCATTGTCTAATGCTGTTTTTCCGTCAGGTTCAATACCAATAAAATTACTTTGTATCACCGCGTTATCCAGCAAGCCGGTAATACCGTTTAAATTGGCACAAATGACATTTCCCTTATTTGGGGCACCCACTACCAATTTACAGTCGTTGTTAACTACAATTCCTGATCCTCCTCCATAAGGCAGTATAAAAAAGCCATTTATATACAATCCATAAAATTCCACAGCATCACTTTGTCCTATTACGGACGAAACATTAAAGGCGTTAAGGTTTGGCTCTGGGGCAGCAACCGTTATAATTACCCTTGCATTGCTTACACCAAGCATGGGGCTTGGTTGCGTAGTTCCATCTATAATAACATTTCCGGTAACGTCAGGTAATTGTGTTTTTACTGTGATGGTTCTGGCAGCATCTGTAGTGCCCGGCAGATTAAAATTGATATAATCCTTATCAACACTACCATTGGCAGCCGCTAATGTTAAAGCTTCGCGCAACGTTCCGGGTCCGCTATCAGCATTACTGGTTACCACAAAGGTGTCGGCAAATGCCGTATAGCTAATTATTAAAAATAGTAAAATTAACAGGGTACTCTTTGTGGGCATAGTCCAGGCAAAATCCCCCTAAAATAATATTTTAAATGCAGATCTTACGTATTAAATATTATAGGCGTACGTCTTCTTGATCTCCTTCAACACAAAAGCGCTGTTTAATAAACCAATGTTATTGATCTTTGACAATTTATACCTGATAAAATCATGATACTCGTCAATGCTGCCTACGTTTATCTTCAGTAAAAAATCTATCTGCCCGGCAATGTGGTAACACTCCTGCACCTCATCAAGTTTTAAGATCTCTTCCTCAAATTTATCTATGTACTCCTCGTGGTAACGCATAGATACCTGGCAGTAACTGGTGAAGGGTTTATTTACCAGGTTTTTATCCAAAATGGCCACATATTCCTTAATATATCCCATATTTTCCAGCCGCTTTATGCGCTCATATACAGGGGATATGGTAAGGTTAAGCTTGGATGCTAATTCTTTCGTGGTGATCTTGGCGTTTTTCTGTAATTCGCGCAAAATGCTTTTATCAATTTCATCTAAAGTGTCCATCACGATAATTTTTCTGCTTTTATTAATGAATGCCTGTCTATTAAGATTTTTTTTATAAAAATATGAACTTTTACAGAAAAATTTACCAATATAAGTGTCGTTATATAATAAAAATTCTTTAATCCGTAACTTTGACAGGGATAATTATTAAGGAGGCAGGCATGAAATTAAACACCAAGTACGAAGAGAAATTTGAGGGCAGGCACATCGCCCCCGGCGACGCAGATACCGCAGAAATGCTTAAAGCTACAGGAGTTGATACCCTTGACGAGCTGATAGCGCAAACAGTACCGGCAAAAATAAGGTTAAAGCAATCACTTAACTTGCCCGCGGCTAAAAGCGAGTTTAATTACCTTAAAGACCTGAAACAAACGGCGTCAAAAAACAAAGTATACCGCAGCTATATTGGCCAGGGATATTATGATGTAATTGTACCGGGCGTTATTCAACGTAATATTTTGGAAAACCCCGGATGGTATACCCAGTATACGCCATACCAGGCAGAAATTGCGCAGGGTCGTTTACAGGCACTGCTAAACTTCCAGACCATGGTTATTGACCTGACCGGTATGGAGATTGCCAACGCCTCACTATTAGACGAAGGCACCGCGGCTGCCGAGGCCATGTTTATGCAATATACGCTGCGTAAAAAAGACAGCGCAAAAACCTTTTTTGTATCAGAAGAAGTTTTCCCGCAGACCATAGATATTTTAAAGACCAGGGCACAGCCTTACGGTATTACCCTGCAAATTGGCGATCACCGCACAGTCGAGCTGACCGACGATATGTTTGGCGCAATTATACAATACCCTGCCGGCCAGGGCGCGGTTTATAACTATACCGACTTTGTAACCAAAGGTCATGAAAAAGGCATCAAGACTACCGTTGTAGCTGATATTATGAGCCTGGTGCTGTTAACGCCTCCGGGCGAGTGGGGTGCCGATATTGTAGTAGGTTCAACCCAGCGCTTTGGCGTACCAATGGGTTTTGGCGGCCCGCACGCTGCATTTTTTGCTACTAAAGAAGAATATAAACGCTCTATACCGGGTCGTATCATAGGGGTTACCATTGACAGCGCGGGCAACTATGCTTTACGTATGGCATTGCAAACCCGCGAGCAGCATATCCGCAGGGATAAAGCTACCTCAAACATTTGTACCGCGCAGGCATTGCTGGCCATTATGGCAGGCATGTATTCGGTTTATCACGGTCCACAAGGGTTAAAGCTGATAGCCGAACGGGTACATGGCTTGGCCATCCTTTTATCAGAAAGTTTAACCGCCCTTGGTTTTAAACAACTGAACGATTCTTATTTTGATACTGTTAAGTTTGATGTAGGCGATCTGGTTGGTTCTATCCACTCGGAAGCATTAAACAACGAGGTTAACTTAAATTATAACGGATCAATTGTTACGATATCTATCGATGAAACAACATCGCCGGAAGATCTAAAAACACTGGTACGCTTGTTTGCCAAAGTAAAAGGCAAAACCATTAATGACGTTGATTTTGACGGCTTGCAGGCAAATTTAACTACGATTATTCCTGCCGGTTTGCAACGTACATCAGACTATTTAACACACGCTATATTTAATACGCACCATTCAGAACATGAAATGCTGCGTTATATCAAATCGTTAGAGACTAAAGATCTTTCGCTTTGCCACTCGATGATAGCTTTAGGTTCATGTACCATGAAACTTAATGCTACTACCGAAATGGTACCGGTTACCTGGGCAGAGTTTAGCCGTATGCACCCCTTTGCACCAACCGACCAAACCGGCGGCTACATGCAATTGTTTGATGAACTGAACCGCTGGTTAAGCGAGATCACCGGCTTTGCAGCCATGAGCCTGCAGCCAAACGCAGGCGCGCAAGGCGAATACGCGGGATTAATGGTTATCCGTGCTTACCATCATGACCGTGGCGACCATCACCGTAATGTAGTGCTGATCCCGTCGTCTGCACATGGCACTAACCCTGCGTCTGCAGCCATGGCAGGCATGAAGATCGTAATTGTACGGTGCGACGATAACGGTAACATTGACGTTGCCGATATGAAAGCCAAGGCCGAGGAGCATAAAGATGATCTTTCATGCCTGATGGTAACTTACCCGTCGACCCATGGCGTGTTCGAAGAATCGATCATAGATATCTGCCAGATTATTCATGATAATGGCGGTCAGGTTTATATGGACGGCGCTAATATGAACGCGCAGGTTGGTTTAACCAGCCCGGCTACCATTGGTGCCGATGTTTGTCACTTAAACTTACACAAAACATTTTGTATCCCTCACGGTGGCGGCGGCCCGGGCATGGGCCCAATCGGCGTAGCCAAACACCTGGTACCTTATTTACCGGGACATGCTGTGGTTGATATTGATAACGGTAAAGCTATTCACGCGGTATCAGCTGCTCCATGGGGTTCGGCTTCTATATTGATCATATCGCATGCTTATATTGCCATGATGGGGCCTGATGGCTTAACAAACGCTACCCGTTATGCCATACTAAATGCCAACTACATAAAAGCCCGTTTAGAAAACCACTACCCTGTGTTATATACCGGATCGCATGGCCGTTGCGCGCACGAAATGATATTGGATTGCCGCTCGTTTAAAGCAGCAGGTATTGAGGTGGTTGACATTGCCAAGCGTTTAATGGACTACGGTTTCCATGCGCCGACAGTATCGTTCCCGGTTGCGGGTACGGTAATGGTTGAGCCAACCGAATCTGAGCCTAAACACGAGCTTGATCGTTTCTGCGATGCCATGATTG
>JAQBOP010000161.1 GCA_028287975.1 Mucilaginibacter sp.
GACCTGAACTGGTTCTTTAAACCATGGTTCTTCACCACCTGGAAACTCGACCAGGCTATTGAAAGCGTAAGCTACACCGGCGGACCGGAAAACGGCGCCATCATTACCATTGTAAACAAAGAGAAAATGGCTATGCCTGTCGACCTGAAAATAACCCAGGCTAACGGCAAAACAGAATTGTTGCACCTGCCTGTAAACGTTTTCCAACGCAGCGGTGTATGGAAATTCAAATACCCGTCAACATCTGTCATTAAAAGTATTGTAATAGATCCGGATCATCAGTTACCTGATATTGATTTGAAGAATAACGTTTATAAAGCTGAATAAGCTTTTGAGCTGAAAGCATAAAGGAAAAAGCTTAAAGCTTGCCAAATAAAAAGACCCGGTTTTGTGAAAGACCGGGTCTTTTGTTTGAATGTTTGTTTCACGAAAGTGTGAAACAAATGAAACAAGTGAAACAAGATTTCAGGTTAAATTATTGACAGTTAGTTAATTGACAAAAACCAGTGAAACAAAATGAAACAAAGCATAAGTCAGTAAATTTTGGCTTCAAATTTTGCTAAATGATTGATAATCACATGGTGCAATATTTATGTTTTTTGCATCTTTTTATCAGACCGGGAGCAGAACAGGAAAAGTCATTTAAGCTATTTAAAACCAGTTAGCCAAATTAAATATATTGGCATGCTAAATATTATTTTTAAATTGCTTTTACTTAACCTTTTAATCCCTTAAATCACATGACTTCAGTCAATTATCTCAGACCTGAGCTTCCGTTCCGGCTTGCTGTCTTATTACTTATCTGTTTGCTCAGCTTTACCGGCTGTGTTACTTATCGGGTAGAAACAAAAAAACAAGAGGGCACTGAATATGAGCAGCGCCGTGTAAGCTCACTTTTATGGGGCATTTTGCAAAATCCAAAGGTGGTCAGGACTCCGGTTTGCGATTCTCTAGGTACACCCGGGATGTCCGAAGTGTATATCCACCGTAACTTTGGTGACTTTTTATTGAGCGCCGTAACCGTAGGTATCTATAATCCTGCAACGCTTAAATGGAAATGCAGTAAACCTTGCCCACAAACCGGTAACCTTTAAATCCCAGCTCATGAAAATTATTAAAAAGGGACAGACTGCCTGGACCAACCGCCACGATACATTTACAGAAGATATTCGCGACTTATATGAACTTGGGAATGATGACGATGCGTACGCGTTGGATAGTTATAACAATGCTACCCAGGGTTTCATGGGCCTTATCAACGAAGCTATTACTATGCAAACACCATTGCGGGCATTAGGGGCCGGCTGGTCATGGACAAAGATCGCTACAGTTAAGGATGGGATAATACTGGATACCAAGCCGTTAAATACACGTTTCAATATTACAGCAGCAAGTTTGCGCCCGGATTACACCGGCGATCCAAAGTATTTAACGTTCGTTCAAAGCGGGATGAGCGTACAGGAGCTGGATGACTTCTTATTTAGTAAAGGGCAGGCTATGAAAACTCACGGTGCCAGTAATGGGCAAACCATGGCGGGTGCAGTAAGCACTGGTGTCCATGGGGCAGCATTTGATTTTGGGGCCATGCCAGAATTTGTAACCGGCCTGCATATCATCACCGGCCCAAACAGGCACGTGTACCTGGAACGGGCTTCAAGACCGATAGTTTCCGATGCGTTCATTACCAGGATACAAGCAGAACATATTTTGGATGACAATCTTTTCAACGCTGCATTAGTGAGTTTTGGCAGTTTTGGTATTATACATGGTTTGATGATCGAAACAGAAGACCTGTATTTACTTGATACCTACATGCAAAGGATGCCTTACGATGATAGCGACAGCGGAAAAAAACTGAAGGCTATTATGGAAACGCTGGATTTTAGTAATGCTGAATTGCCTTGCGGCAATGAACGACCTTATCATTTTATGGTGCTGCTCAACCCCTATGATATGGCAAAAGGTGCTTATGTGACCACTATGTATAAACGGCCTTTCGTATCAATTTATAACAAGCCTAAAGAAAATGATGCCGGTATCGGGCCGGGAGACGATGCTCCGGCTTTTATCGGCCTGTTAACTGATAACGTACCTGAATTGGTACCAACAATGGTTACAAAAATATTGGGAGCCAACTTACCTCTCAGCGATCTTGATCCGCAGGGAAACCTGATCAAACAAACGGGTACAATTGGTGAGATATTTAGCAACAATACATTGCGCGGCAAATTGCTCAGCGCGGCTGTTGCAATGCCGGTTAGCGAGGTAAACCGGGTGATTGCTCTGATGCTACAGGCCAATGAGGATTTCGGGCCATTTGCGGGACTGTTTTCCTTCCGCTTTGTAAAAGGCTCTGGCGCGATGCTGGGTTTCACCAAGTTTGAGGATACCTGTGTTATGGAACTCGATGCAGCCTATTCACCAAAGGTTTATGATTTCTACTCGAAAACCTGGAAGATACTGGAAGACGAAGGCATCCCTTTTGCTTTCCATTGGGGAAAGATCACCGAATTATCATCGGATCGTATCCGCAGGATGTATGGGCAATCTGTAGACAACTGGCTCAATCTACGTAAGCAATTATTAGACGCGCAATGCCTCGAGCTTTTTACCAACCCGATTATGTTGGAGTGGGGCTTAGCCTGATATTAATTTTTTTCCGTTTCAGCCCTTGTTGGTGTTATCAGGAGACTATATACCTGTTACATCGGCGTAGTTGGTCTTATAGTCGTTAACGGTATTACGCCCTTAAACATCTTAGCGCCATCTCCTGTCAGCCTTAAATAATAATCCGAGGAGCATTTAGTTCCGTCTTCGTCAAGCGCCTTAAAATCTGATCCTGATGGAACAAATGCTTGTGATTCAGCCGTTTTTACTATCTGGTTCCCCTCATTAAATTCGTCAAACATAGAAATATAAATACCTTGCGTACCTAATCTTTTCATATTGTAAAACTGCCGCCACATGAAGTCGCCATGAGCACGTTGGCCCTCCTGCAGATCGCCCGGCAAAACACAAGGTTGGTAATCAATACCATTTGCATTACAATAGGCTTGATCGCCGGTATTAACATTATTAAAAAAACCGTCCGAATCACCCGCATTACCAATACGCCCTATCATCCATGGTGACAACATATTGAAAGCTTTGTAAACACCCAGGAAATCAGGCCTTGAATCGCTGTTCTGATCACGCCAATGCGTTGGCACCCCGCCTATAACGTAGCAGCCCTTGCTTTGGAACCATTTAATAACGTCAATACAGTCCGCAGTACTAAAATTATGGTTATCATCATTAAAACCAAAGCCCCAGATACAGACTACCGGCTTGTCGTTCTGTTTTGCATACGCTGCAGACGAAGTATAGACTGACATTTTGTTTGTCCAATCGGCCTTGAGTTCTGTCTGCATATTTGTCCAACCACTTACATCATACATGATGTAAAACTTTACGCCGTTAGCCTCCGCGGCTTTTTTTACTTTCGCCGCCATAGCATCGCGTACCGGCCCTTCCAGTCCGCTGGGGTTAAACCGCTGTAAAGCAGCACCATCAATGCCATATTGTTTCATCCATTTAAACTGTATATCTACGGTCTGATCGCTGAATGACGAAAACACATTTGCCGGCTGCCCATTATTTAAGTTAGCAAATTGTGTTGGGAAAGTATTGGTATAATCACGTACATCGGGCCATGATTTGATAGCTACATTGGTTGGAGATGGTTGCTGTTCCCACGTTTGTGCCCAATGCCAATACAAGTTTATTGGCGAACCGTCACCTGCTGCTGCAAACCATCCCTGGTAACCCACGATCACCTTACCTACAACATCACTTGCCGGCACCGGCTTGGTGATCACCACGGTTGTAGTATCTTTGGGTGGGGCCGGTGTTACTGTTTTTTTCTTTGAGCAACTAAAAACTGCCGGTAACAGTGCCGCCAGCATCCAAATTTTTAAATTACTTGTTCTCATATTTTAATTATATAACCGGATAAGATTCTTCGCTGTCACCCGGAATGACAATTTTAACTTTATTTCTTTACTTAACATCTACAACCCGCTCCGCCAAATTCCATCCCCTAACAGACACCTTAGCATTTGCCACCGGCATATTGTATTCCAGCACAACCGTTTTCTGTTCGCCTGGTAAAACAGACATATAGTTATCCGAATAAAAAGTTGGCAGCACTCGCTCACCCGTTTTCGGATTGATTAACGACACCCGGTTAAAGAAAGCTACCGGCCCTTGTTTGCTGTTAGTTAGTGTAACCACTATTTTTCCTTTTGCTAATCTCTTCGCGGTGATTGTTAGCTTTGCTGCCGGCATTTCATTTAAGCCGCTGTACTCTCCGTTTTTATCTGCCAGCCAATAAACATTATCGCTGATGAGTTTTCCATCCCTCCGGGTGAGCCTTAAAGCGAGGAAAGCGCCTTTATCTGTCGCGGCAGCAGCTACTTCTTTTTTGATAGATAAAAGCTTTGTTACGCCGGTTACCTCCGGATCGCACGTTATTTTTGTTACCGGTATTTCTTTTCCATCTATAGTATACAGCTTCACTGTCGCGATATTGTTCACTTGTGATTCTACGTCATTATTTACAATGCTCACCGTGCTATCAGTCGGATTATACATAATGTGTTTCAATTCGCTTCCGCTATGCAATCCGTACAAACAGGCGTTCGGATCCAAATAATAATCATACATCTGCCCCCGCATGGCCGACCACGGGTTTTGCGTTTTCCAGATGATGGAACCGGTATACCAGTCCCACATATGCGAACTGAAGCCTTCCATCAGACCGCGGTACTGGTCGTAATTAACCAGTTGCGCCTTTTCCGCAAAATCTTTGACATCCTTTGGCTTGCCGTATTTATCTATAAAATCTTCATAACCTATGTAGGTATGATAATTCCAAACCGAATCAATCTTCTCTTTGTGGGTCGCCTTGTCATATTCGGGCA
>JAQBOP010000168.1 GCA_028287975.1 Mucilaginibacter sp.
ATGTTCCACCTGCAAACGGGTATTCATTTCAAGGAAATAAAAGTTGAGCTGCTCATCCATAATAAACTCGACCGTACCTGCGCCTGTATAATTTACAGAACGCGCCACATCAACGGCGCATTTACCCATGGCCCGGCGGATCTCAGGAGTTAATATGGACGACGGCGCTTCTTCAATTACCTTTTGATGCCGGCGCTGTACAGAGCAATCGCGCTCAAACAGGTGGACTAAATTGCCGTGCGTATCTCCCAGCACCTGGATCTCGATATGTTTAGGCGATGATACATACCGCTCAATAAAAACAGAACCATCGCCAAAGGCTGATGTTGCTTCTGAAACAGCCAATTGCATTTGTTCCTCAAAATCGGCCGCGACATCAACAATACGCATGCCTTTACCGCCGCCGCCTGCTGCAGCTTTTATCAGGATGGGAAAACCGACCTCTACTGCTCGTTTTTTTGCTTCATTTACATCGGTGATCGCTTCTTCAGTGCCCGGCACCATGGGGATATTGTACTTCATAGCGGCGGCTTTGGCCGACAGCTTATTACCCATGGTCTCCATCGCCTCGGGCGAAGGGCCAATCAGTATTAAGCCAGCCTCGCGCACCTGGCGGGCAAAAGCGGCGTTCTCACTTAAAAAACCATAACCGGGATGGATGCCTTCCGCGCCGGTTTGGCGGCAGGCATCAATGATCTTGTCGCCAACTAAATAGGATTGATTAGACGGGGCCTCGCCTATGTATACAGCCTCGTCGGCATAGCGTACATGAAGTGCGTCCCTGTCAGCAGCCGAATAAACCGCTACCGTTTTAATTCCCATCTCACGCGCCGAACGCATTACTCTTAAAGCGATCTCACCCCTGTTGGCGATCAGTATTTTTTGCATAACTAACAAATGTAGCAGATTTGTTTAAACGACAAACAAAAAAGCCCTCTGATAGAAAATCAGAAGGCTTTATATCTTTAAGCTTAAAAATTAGCGACCGCCTTGTGGCTTTGGTTGACCGGCAGGGCCGCCCGTGCCCGGCGCACCCGGAGGCGGCATACCCGGGCCATTACCCGGTTTTGGCCAGGTGGCGTCTTCTAAATGTGCTACACCATTGTGGCATGTATAACAATTTACACTACCCAATTTGGCCACGCCGATCGAATCCTTATCGCCTGATTTAAAATATTTTTTATTGATCTTGGTTGCCATTAAATACATTTCGCGGGCCATTTTTTTCTCTGGCTTAGCGTCACTGGCAAAATCCATTTTTTTGGTTTCGTCATTACGGGCATGGCAAAAATTACATTTTACACCCAATGATGAAGCCCATTGTTTCATTACTTTTTCAAGATCTTTATGAGATATGTTCTTAGGCAATACTTTTAAGTTAACCGCTTTTTCGTCTTCTTCTTTTGGTGTTTGTTGTATCAAAGTCATTGAAGCCAAAAGCATTACCACAGAAAATAAGCATATCGGAACTAATAGTTTTTTATTAAAATACATGTTTGTCATATTTAAGTCACTAAAATAGCTGATTCTTTTTAATGTTCCAACAATTATTTAATTGTATTGTGTTTATTACACATCAAAATTTTCAACCAGTTCTTCGCTTAATTCCCATAGCCGGTTACGTGCATCAATATCGTTGGCAACAGCGGCGGGGTTAGCCGCTTTCTTTTTAATAAAATATTGCCCGCTTTTGCTATCCAGTTTACTTTCGGTCGCCAAATAAACAGAGGTTTCAGCACCTTTTTCGGCAGTGATCATAAATGGCGTGGCCAGCGAAAATAATAGCTTTAAACACCCGGTAAGTTTTGAGTTAAATTGAGTTTTAACTACACCGGGATGTAAAGCATAAGCGGTAACACCTTTTTTGGCATATCGCTCGGCTAACGATTTTGTGAAATAGATATTAAATAACTTACTGTTTCCATAAGCCTTCATGGCCGAATAACTATCCGGGTTTTGCAATTGGTCAAACCCGGGCTTGCCTATTTTATGCATATCAGAGCTTACATTAATAATGCGCGCGTGGCCCCGCTCTAACAATGGCATTAAACGCTTGGTCAGCAAAAAATGCCCCAGGTGGTTTAAAGCGAAGGTCATTTCAAAACCATTCTTGCTCTGTATAAAATCATTAAACATACCGCCCGCATTATTTATGAGCACGTTAATGTTAAATAACTTTCCATGCAATTCGTCAGCTGCGTTTGTGACACTCTGCAGATCGGCAAGATCACAATAGATTATAAATATATTCTTATTACCGGTTTGTTTTATGATCTCTTGCCTAAGGACATTGCCTTTTTGTACATCCCTTACTAACAGATACAGCGTATGCCCTTTTTCTGCCAAAGCAAAGGCGGTAGCCTCGCCTATCCCTGATGTAGCACCTGTTAATACGGTGGTTGTTATTGCCATGATGTTAAATTATGTTAAAAAGACGGATAAAATGTTAAAATACTTAAAATAAATTTGAAGAGTTACGAATGGTTCGTAGATTTACGAGACAATCGAAAAAGCTATGGAGAAATTATCAGTACATGAAGAAGAAGCAATGCAGGCGGTATGGCAATTAGGCGAGGGATTTATCAAAGATTTTCTTGACATAATGCCCGAACCGAAACCACCTTACACTACCCTCGCATCAACTATTAAAAACCTGGAGCGCAAAGAATTTTTATCAGCGGAAAAAATGGGGAATTCGTTCCGGTACAAAGCAACTATAAAAGAAGAAGAATATAAAAAGCGCTTTATGAGTGGCTTTGTAAGCGACTATTTTGAAAACTCATACAAAGACCTGGTTACCTTTTTCGCCAAAAATAAAAAAATAAGCGCCAGCGAATTAAAAGAGATCATAAACCTTATTGAAAACCCTAAACCTTAAAAACCATGCCTGCATTATTTGTTTTTTTACTAAAAGTAAATATAGCGCTACTGATATTTTGCCTGGGTTATTACCTTGTATTGCGCAAGCTTACTTTTTACACGCTCAACCGGGTGTACCTGGTTTTAGCAATAGCTATATCATCGGTTTATCCGGTTATTAATATCAATGATTTTGTGCAACGGCACCGGCAACTGGTGGCGCCTGTGCAAAAGGTTGCTTTAAACTGGCAGCTGCCTGTCGCGCAGCTTACAGAACAACCGGCTTACTGGCATTGGGCCGGCATTGTATTCTGGCTGGGCGTTATTGTTTTTGCTACGCGATTAGCCATGCAGTTACTCTCATTGTATAGGTTATATCTAAACTCAAAACCCGGCAATATAAAGGAGCACGAGGTCAGGATTACCGAGGCTAACATAAGTCCCTTCTCTTTTTGGCAAAACATTTATATCAACCCCAATAATGTTGACGACAAAGATCTCAAAAGCATTTTACAGCACGAGCAAGTGCATGTGACCGAATGGCATACGCTGGATATTTTACTGGCCGAGATCAGCGTGATATTTTATTGGTTTAACCCCGGCGTATGGCTTATGAAAAAGGCCGTTCGCGAAAACATAGAATTTATTACCGACCGAAAGATCCTGCAAAAAGGCATGGATAGCAAAGCATATCAATATAGCCTGCTTAACGTAAGCGTAGCAGCAACTGCTTCGGCAGGAATTACCAATCACTTCAATTTTTCAACTCTTAAAAAACGCATTAAAATGATGAACGCTAAAAGATCTTCCAACGTAACATTAACGCGCTACGCGTTTTTATTACCTACTGTTTTAATATGCCTGTTTGTTTTCAGCGTATCCAAAGCAGAATTAATTAAAAATGGCAAAGTTGCCTATAAAAATATCGCTGCGTCTGTAAATAGCCTTGTGGCGATACCAGGTCTTAAACCAACAGCTGTCGATGTAGAATCTGTTAATGAACATATCGACACCAACAAAAAACCTATCAAAGTTGTGACCGTCCGCTTTAAAAGGGATTCAGACCTCGACAAAAACTTTAGCTACACCATATCAAGCGGCGGCCATGGTGATACAACTGCTTATTATATTAATGGCGAAAAGGTTTCTGAAGAAGAGTTTAAAAAATTAAAAACAAACGAGCCGGAAGAAATACGCCTGGATGATAATCCTGACGGAGCTGCTACTACCGAATATTCCATACGCACTACGACAGCAGACTCAACAAAACCAGCCACGGTTTTGTATTTGGCACCCGCCATTAAACTTAGTCAAGTCGGCGGATATCAAAGAGTTACATTAACACCAAGTGGCCGGGCTGTAAATGCAACGTATACCGCAATGGTTACAAATCCAAAGCCCACGAAAATTTATTTTACGGACAAGGTTATCCTGATTGACGGGAAAGAAGCAGACGTAAAGTCATTGAGAAAACTTTCGCCATTAGATATTGAAAGTATCACTCCTGTCGATGTGGAAAATTACACCGGTGACGTGGATGATTATATTACAAAGTACGGTGAAAAAGCACAAAATGGAATGATATACATCGTCACCAAAAGGAACAAATAATTTAGTTAGTTAATTGTAATGCAGCCATGCCGGATACCCGGTATGGCTTTTTTGTTAGATTTTCAACTCGCTTCTGCCAGTTTTTCTTTATCCAATATTTCTAGTAATGCCTTTTCGGCAATATTCAGTTCGGCTGCCTTTACATCTTTATCCTCGTCCAGATCTTTGATATAGTTAAATAGCGTACCTTCTTCGTAGCTTTTAATTACCGTTGGGTGTACATAATATTTTTTGCAAACAGTACGCGTATTGCCAAGGTTAATAGCCACTTCATCCAGTACGCTTACTATCTTCTTTTTACATTCGGTTACGGTTTCAAATTCGCCGGCCTCTTTAAAAGCATACAAAGCGCTCACACTGCCTGCCCATGTCCTGAAATCCTTGGCAGTAAAATCTTCGCCCGTAATATCTTTTAAATAAGTGTTAATATCACCCGATCCGATAGAGCAGCGTGTGCCTTCAGCATTGTAATATTGAAACAACTCTTTACCCGGAATGTCCCGGCATTGTTTCACCAGTTTGGCCAGCTTGCGGCTTTGTAATGACACCTTATGAAAAACACCTTTCTTTCCCTTAAACTCAAATTTCAGACCGGTGCCGTCTATTTTAACATGCCTGTCTTGCAGGGTAGTTAAGCCAAATGAACCGTACAATTTTTTATAGGATTCATTGCCTACCCTTATGCTGGTTAACTCCATCAGGCGGACCACCAACGCCACTACTTTTTCATGATCCAAATTATGTCGTGCTAAATCTTTATCTACCTGCCTGCGGATCTCCGGCAAATGCGCCGCAAATGTTTGCAGGCGGTGATACTTTGACTGATTGCGGATCTTGTTCCAGTCGGCATGGTAGCGGTATTGCTTACGCCCGGCGGCATCAGTACCTGTAAACTGTAAATGCCCGTTATTATAAGGCGAGATCCAGACTTTGGTATAAGCCGGCGGTATCACCAGTTTATTGAACCTGTTGATCAACTCTTTATCCTTAACAGTTTTGCCATCGGCATCCAGGTAGCTCCAGCCCTCGCCTGTTTTTTGACGTGTATAACCCGGGCTTGAATCTGCTACATAACGCAGGCCCACAGCCTTAGCGGTTATTTTAGGGTCGCGGCCAATCTTTTCGAGCTTTTTTACCAGTCTGTCCATTGTAGCACAACGAATGTCGATGTGATAAGTTTGAAGTAAATTGGTGTCCTTTTTAAAGTTCCCCTCTTGAGAGGGGGCGCGTCGGGCAGGGCGACAGCAGGGGTGTGTTATGCGAGAAGAACACATCCCATTGCTCGGCGCATCAACAAACCTGCTTTATTTCAAACTTGACCCTCCCCTGACCATTTTATTTAAACACAATAGCCAATTTTATGGTTTAACTCACAACAAACCAATCAACCTTATGAAATACAATTTTTTAGGAAATACCGGCGTGCTGGTATCCGAGATCTGTTTTGGCACCATGACCTTCGGCGGCAGCGAAGATGGTATTTGGGGCAATATAGGCCGCGTACAACAGCAAGAAGTTAACCAAATGATGAAAACCGTTGTAGACGCGGGCATCAATTTTATCGATACGGCTAACGTTTACTCGTACGGAAAATCTGAAGAGCTGCTGGGGCAATCCATTATCGACCTTGGGCTTAACCGTAACAACCTGCTGATAGCCACCAAACTGCGCGGCCGCATGAGCCCTGACGTTAACGACGTCGGCCTGAGCCGTTTTAATATTTTCCGCTGTGTAGACGATAGCCTGAAACGCTTGCAACTTGATCATATAGATATCTTATATGTACATGGTGTGGACGTTATGACACCTGTGGAAGAAACCGTGCGCGCTTTAAATGATATTGTACTAACCGGCAAAGTGCGTTACATAGCTATTTGTAACTGGCCTGCCTGGATGGTAGTGAAGGCGCAGGGCATTATAGAAAAACATGGTTGGAATAAATTTGTAGGCCTGCAGTATTTTTATTCCCTGTCGGGACGTGATATTGAGCGCGAGATAGTGCCGATGGCCGAAGATCAAAACATGGCTATATTCCCGTGGAGCCCGCTGGCCGGTGGTTTCCTGTCTGGAAAATATACCCGTAATAACGAAACAGCCGGCGATTCGCGCCGCGATAAATTTGATTTCCCGCCGATAAATAAAGACAGGGCTTATGACATTATTGACGTACTTGCCGATATTGGCAAACAACGCAATGTTTCTGTAGCGCAGCTCGCCTTGGCCTGGGTTCGCCTGCAAAAAGGCATTACCAGCACCATTATCGGCGCCAAAACTATCGACCAGTTAAATGATAATTTAAAATCTGTCGATATCGAATTAACGGCAGACGAGCTGAAAAGAATTGACGATGTAAGCGCCCTGCCAAAAGAATATCCCGGATGGATGGTTGAAAGGCAGATGAGTGACAGATTGTTGAAAAAGTAGTCCTAAGTTTTGAGTCTGGAGTCCTAAGTCTTGATTATTTTAAGACTTAGGACTTAGAACTCCGAACTCAAAACTTTAACTACATGCTCCACCTGCTCCGGGTGCACATCCAAATGCAATACAAAGCGGATGCGGTGTTTATCTGTTGACATGGCATGAATACCATGTTCCGCTAATTTTTCCAGGATTAAAGCAGCCGGTTCAACGGTATCGAATAAAACAATATTGGTTTCCGCAGGCAATACATTAGCTACGGCTGCCGATTTTGTTAACGCTTCGGCCAGGATCTGCGCGTGGGCATGGTCTATCTTTAGGCGTTCTACATGATGATCTAACGCGTAAATACCTGCTGCTGCCAAAAAACCTGCCTGGCGCATACCGCCGCCCAACACCTTGCGGATCCGCCGCGCGTATTTGATAGTATCCTTATCCGCCAACAAAACTGAGCCTACCGGCGCGCCTAATCCTTTAGATAAACAAACCGAGATCCCGTCGAAATATTTGCCGTATTCGATCGCTTTATCACCAGTGTAAGCCAACGCGTTAAAAATGCGTGCACCATCCAAATGCAGTTTAAGGCCTTTTTCTTTACAAAGCGCGGCAATAGGCTTTATCTGTTCGAGGGTATAGCAGCTGCCACCGCCTTTATTTACCGTATTCTCTAAAACAACCAGGCTGGTATGCGGGTAATGAATATTTTCAGCATTGATCTCCGGCTCGATCATTTCAGGAGTCAAGATCCCCCGATAACCATTTAACAAACGGGTTGACACGCCCGAATTAAACGCGATGCCCCCACCCTCATAACGGTAAACATGCGCGGTTTGGTCGGCTATCAATTCATCCAGCGGATGGGTAAAACATTTAATGGCTATCTGGTTGGTCATGGTGCCGGATGGGCAATACAGGCCCGCTTCCATACCGAACATCGCGGCCGCTTTTTCTTCCAGTTCGTTAACAGTTTCGTCTTCGCCAAAAACGTCATCGCCTATCCGGGCGTTAAACATCGCCTCAAGCATGCCGGCGGTGGGTTTGGTAACGGTATCGCTGCGTAAATCAACTTTTAATTGCATAATTATTGCTATTTTAGCTGTCAAATCTAAACATATGCGCACAATTTTATTGTCTTTCTTTTTACTGGTAACTATATCAACACAGGCACAAATTTTTAAAACTTATAGGGATGGTTATTATTATACCACTTCCGGCGAGAAAATATCAGGCCTTATATTTCGTGACGTTTACGAAGATTACTTTAAATTTAAAACTGATAAAGAGGCAAGTGCGGTTACTATAAAAATCAGCGGAATAAAATCGCTGGTAGCTATGGAGTTTGTCGGCCCGGGCCAACTTCAGCCTGATACACTCTTAGCTTTATCTGAAAATGGTGACCTTAAAAAAACTTATTTTGGAAAATTGCTTTTTGCAACCCCCACGGCAAAACTTTATTATAAATTCAAACCCGCCCCGGGTGGTGGCGGCAGTATGACACCCGGTACATCAGTTACGCCAAATATGGGATCAACAGGTTCGCAACCCGCGTTTACAAGCAACCTTGTATTCAGGCAATCCGGTAGCCGTTCAAGTACACATAACAGCAACATAGTTATGTATGAAAAAGAGGGTACAACCTTTGAAGTTGATAAAAAGAATTTTAAGGCCATATTAAGTAACGCTTTTGCCGAGGATGCCGACCTATCTTCACGAATACTTAATGAGGAATATAAATTTAAACAGGTGTGGGAAATAGTAGGTTATTATCAAGATTATCTGGATAGCAAGTCCGGTAAACAATAAAACACCGTTTAACAGAGTTACTTAGTAACATGAACAAGATTTTTATTTTTACTATACTTATGCTGGCCTTTACAAGCACGTATGGGCAATCATGGCTGCCCGGTTATTTTTATGATGTTAAAGGAACAAAAAATCCGGGACTTATACGTGTGGACCCGCGCGGAAAAGGCCCCATAAAAGGCGAAGGTTATATTGAATATAAAGAAAACGCGAAAGCCGAATCTATCAAACTAAGCGCCAGTGATCTGCGATCATTTGTTGCCGGTAAAGACAGTTTTATCGTGGCAGCTGCGCCAAGGCAGGGCTGGGCAAAATACGATCTTGATTTTGTGCAGGTAGCGGTTGACGGCCCATTAAGATTATTTGAAGCACAGGGTGGCGCGGGCGGTGGTGGCGGTGGCTTTAGTCCCGGTTTGAGCGTTGGCGCGGGTGGCGGCACAGGCGGCTATGGCGGTGGTGGTTTCGGCGGCGGAGTGAGCGGCGGTGTATCCATCCCTATTTTCGGCGGTGGCGGCGGTGGCCGGGGCAGCGGCAAAACGGCTTATTTTTACGGCGCCAACACTGCCGAAATGCAACCCATCACCAACGAGAACTTTATCGATGTAATGAGCGAGATCATGGGCGACGAACCTGAAGTGGTCGAAAAGATCCAAACCAAAAAATTTGGACCCAATAATATGGAGAAGCTGATTGCTTATTTTAAGCAGGTGCAGGCGGGGCATTAGCAGTGATTAGAGATTAGTTAATTAGAGATTAGGCCTGTCAGTGGCAAAATAAAAAAGGCGATTAGTTTCAATACGTATCGCCTTTTTAGTAACTTGTATATATCTCTAATCTCTTACAATTAAAAACTTATGATATTTTAGACGCAATAAAATCTCATGAAATACCTGTTTATCTTCTTAACATCGCTTCTTTTCATTGATCCCGTACTTGCGCATGAACCTCAAACAACCTATCCGTTCGGGAAGGATCTTTCGCAAACCATGACCTATAAAATCATGCTGCGTTGTGCAACTGCCGACCAGGTGTCTAATTTAGATCTGGGCGCGGTATTAAAATATATTAAGCAAATAGATAATATAACACGGGGATTACCCAAGGTGGTTATTCTTGGCGGTTACCAACAAGATGGCCACGATCATCAATATCCGTGGTGGACTCCGGCAGATAATACACTGTTTGCGCCCGGTGGCTTAAAAGGACAGCCTGCTCTTAATTGGTTGATAAAAGAGGCCATAAAATACCATACCCATTGCACATTTCACGTAAACCCGTTTGACGCTTACATGGAAAGCCCCAAATGGAATTATTACGCAGGTAAAGATCTGATATGCAAAGAAACAGACGGAACCTATGTAAAAGGCAACAAGTGGTGGGGAAGGCAAAGCTATTTTGTAGACCTTGTAAACGAATGGAGATCGGGCGTTACAAAAGAGCGGATTGATGATCTGATCACTACTTTTCCTCAATTAAAAGAAACGGGCGTTTTGTATTTTGATAATATAACGCAATACCCGGCGAGCCCTTTCCATAATCAAACAAGCGACGACCAGCGAAATACCATAAAGAAAATTGCGCTATACCTGAAACAGAAATATGGCATTCAGTTAATTGGCGAATATGGTGACAAAAAACTATATGGATATCTTTCACAAGGAATTACCTGGGATTGGGGCGAATACTCATTAGGTATTGATCAAATGGAGGTCCCACCCTACCTGATGTGCGGTGGACGGGACATTGCCCATGATAAATTATTAAATCAACGGCTCGATATAAAGCCTGCATTACAGGTATTTGGCAGCAGCGTTCAGTTTGAAGACATTCAATTTCAACATTTTCCTGATCGGGCACAGCGCGAGTTTGCACACCACACGCTTACCTATTTTAACCTGAACCGTTTATTGCGCGAAAGATACACTGCGAACAATAACAGCTATACTTTAAATTTATCAGAAAACACAGTCAGCAGTTATAAAGATGGTTTACAGACAATAACCCGGGATGGTAACCTTATCAAATCAGGCTATGAAGTTTTTATGCCTGTTTACTGGCTCGACCATTTAGAAACAATGTATTATTCGCTGGACGGGAACACCCACACATGGGTGTTCCCAAAAACCTGGAACAGAATTAAATCAGCAGATCTTTATCTAATTACTCCTGATACCATAACGATAAAAAAAGCCAACAGAGATATTACAGATCATTCGATAACTTTAGCATTGAAAGCCGGCGAATGTGTGAGCATTGTTCCGCATGGTACCGAAGTGCGTCGTATCCGTACGATATACGAACTTCCGGCAACCGGAGTTGTTTCTCTCAATGGGCGAGATCGAAATACAAAAGGCAACTGGGTTAGCATATATGGTAAATCGGGCTATGCTATTATTGGGGGTAAGCGTGATCTGCCCTCTTCAATAAACTTAAACTACATTGCAAACAAGTCAGAAATATGGGATTCAAATTCGACAGATGTACGTGCGCCATATAGGTCTTCTAAAAAAGACGGGCGCGTTGCTGCGGGTAATACAGCAGTGCTCCATGAAATAATTGATGTAGAATTAAAAGATCGCTTAAAGAAAAAAGCATCATTTTATTTTCTTGACTGGCAGCACCATCATAGGCAAATATTGGTGGATGTGATAGATGCAAACACAAAAAAGGTATTGCAGTCAAATGTAATATCCAATTTTGATGATGGTATCTATCTAAATTACTCCGTGACAGGGCATGTGCAATTTCGCCTGACACGTTTTTTTATGATGATTACCGCGACCCTAATTACCCAACCTTTTCCGGTGTTTTCTTCGACTGATAGTTACCAATCTTTAACCTTCAATTAACTAATCTTTATAAGCCAATCTTTGTTCTTTAGCCTTTCATATTGCTGATCGATCTTTGAATTTTGGGCTACGAAATCTTTAAACAGCAACTCGTAAACTATTTTTGCCCAGATAACGATCACCGGCCAGGCTTTCATAGAGTAGCGGGCGATGTAGGGCTGCCGTATAAATTTAGGCACCGCATCAGTTAACCCTAACCCGGTTAGCACCAACACCAATACCAGGAAGATAATATTTACGGTAGTGTAAGGCTTATCCTGGATCAGCATCCATATAAATACACCCGTTACAGCAATAATATAGGTTGGATGCTCGGCACCTGTACTGAATATCACGATAAATATTAATGCTGATGCCAATACCTGTATGCGGTACATAAATGATTTATACTGACTAAAGCGCAATAACGGCAGCAGGAAGAGTACAGCCCCGGCAATGATAAATGGCAGATTAGGTATATTAATATTTCCTGTGATACGCCTCACCACCCCCATCACACAAATATCCTGCGGTGAATCAAAATATGCGTTAAGGCCAACCTTCCTGTGTAAGTTGGCAAACCATTCATGGTATGAATTGAGCACAAAGGATGGACTGCTCAACACCATCGGCAAAGCAAAAAATATTACCAGCCATATTGCCGACCATAGTACGAATTTACCTTTGTTCCTGGAAAACAGGAAAAATGTAAGCCCTATTACCGGGTAAAGCTTGATCAGGAAACCTAATATGATAAACAGCGTCGCCCACTGGTCTTTACCACGCTCCACCAGGATAAAGCTAAGCAGGATCATGGCTGTTATGGCCGGGTTAAACTGCATATAAAAAACCGAGTTAGCGTACTCGATAGCACAGAGCAAGAGTAATTGATTCTTTTGCCGGACGGTAAAGGGAAGCAAATGTATGGCAAGCAAAATGGCTATCGCGTTAGCAACTTCCCACAATAAAAAACCCCAGGCATGCGGCAGCAAAGCCGACGGCGCGATCACTGCGGTAAACACCGGGCCGTAAAAATATTCGTCACCGTACTCGTTGGGGTAAAACCCGTACAGCGTCTTTTCTTCGCGGGCATGGTAGTATGAAGCGCGGAAGATCTTGTAATTATTATCGATATGCCGGGTATATTTAAACAGGCAGGTATAAGCCGCAACAGCAATATATAATACCCAAAGCCATTGATAGCCGCTTAAATAAAGAACCCGTTTGTTGCTCATATCGGCAAATATAATAGTTAGCGGTGAATTGTGTGGTGAGGTTTGAGTGGCGGGTGACGAGGGACGGGTGAAGAGTTTGGGTGGCGGGTGGTGAGGTTTGAGTGGCGGGGTTTGAGTTAGCAGTTAATAGTATTGGTGAGTAAATTATTAGGCAACAAACAAATCATTGCTTAATCATACCTCAACACTCGGCCCTTCGTCACCCGCCACTCGAACCCCACCACTTATATATTTTGCGCTATCACAAACCCGCTGGCCCATGCCCACTGAAAATTATAGCCGCCCAGCCAGCCGGTAACATCAACACACTCGCCGCCAAAAAACAGGCCGGGTACTTTTTTTGCTTCCAGCGATTTTGACGACAGTTCATCTGTCGATACGCCGCCGCGCATCACTTCAGCCTTATCATAACCCTTATCGCCGGCAGGCTTAACCTTAAAATTATGGATCAGATTATCTATGGCTTCAAAGTCAGTTTTGCTTAATGATGCCAGGTTCTTATCAACCGGCAAATAACCTTTTAAAGCCTCTGCAAACTTACGGGTATAGATGCCGGACAGGTAATTAAGCAATGTTTTCCTGCCGTTTATTTCCCGTTCTTCCTGTATCAACGCTGTGATGTTTTCGTTAGGTAACAGGTCTATATAAATAAATTCGCCCGCTTTCCAGTAGGATGAGATCTGCAAAATAGCCGGGCCGCTTAGCCCCCAATGCGTAAACAAAATATTTTCTTCAAAACTGGCCCTGTCGTTCCACACCCTGCAAAAAATACTATTGCCTGATAATTGCTCATACCATTGCTGGTCTTTACCCGTAATGGTAAGCGGCACCAATGCAGGGGCTGTATCGATAATTTTCAGATCGAATTTGCGGGCTACGCGCAGGCCAAAATCGGTCGCACCCATTTTTTGTATGGGCAGGCCGCCGGCTGCTATTACTATTTTTGCCGTTGATAAACGTGTCTCGCGTCCATTCTTCTCATACACCACTTCAAATCCGTTGGCCGTTTGTTCAACGCTTTTAACATCGGCTTCGCAGCGGATCTCCTGGCCCAGGTCATGACATAGATCTGTAAAAACTTGTATAATATCTTTAGCCTTGTCACTAACCGGAAACAACTGGCCCAGTGTTTTTTCTTTACCCACAATACCGTAAATTTCAAAAAAGCTAATGGTATCGTCCACCGTCCACTGCGCAAAGGCCGACTTGCTAAAATGTTCATTTTGTGAGATAAACTGCTTCGGCGAAGCGTACAGATTGGTATAATTGCACCGGCCGCCGCCGCTGATCAGGATCTTGGCGCCTACTTTATCGTTCTTCTCTAAGATCAGCGTACGCTTCCCTAAAAAACCTGCCTGCACGGCACACATCAATCCGCAGGCACCGCCGCCAATAATTATAGCATCAAAATCTTTTTGTTTTGTTAAATTTGCCAACATGGTTGAAGTTTCACAAATATCAGAATTTGGAAAGATACTTATCTTTTTAATAACAGGAATTATTGCTGTCGGCCTGATGTTTTTTTTGAACCGCTTAATAGCACCAAGGAACCCGACTGCCGAGAAGCTAACATCCTACGAATGCGGCGAGGAACCCACCGGCAATGCATGGTTGCCCTTTAACTCGCGCTTTTATGTAATTGCACTTATATTTTTATTATTTGATGTGGAGATGGTATTCATTTTTCCGTGGGCCACGGTATTTGGTAGTCACGAAATTATTGCTGCCGACGCGCGCTGGGGATGGTTCTCATTAGTAGAAATGTTTATTTTCCTGGGGATCCTGATACTGGGCCTGGTGTACGTGTGGTGCAAAGGCGACCTGGAATGGATAAAACCAAAACCGGCCGTGCCTACTACCAACGCCAACATCCCTGCATCGTTATATGACCAATTAAATATTGAACAAGGCATATTTAAAGTAAGAGTATTTACGTTAGAACCTGTACTAACAGCCACAACGGCTCCCGTAGCAGTTACCACAGAACAGGCGCCTGTACGCAAACCCATGTTTAAACCCACCTTTAAAAAACCAGCCGATGAGTAACGATATCAACAGCGAAGGTGGCGGCGTAGTTGTCACCAAATTAAATGACTTGCTAAACTGGTCGAGATTATCATCGCTATGGCCAATGGGTTTTGGTATTGCCTGCTGCGCGATAGAAATGATGGGATCATACGCGTCAACTTATGATATGGACCGGTTGGGTGTTTTCCCGCGGCCGTCAGCCCGGCAATCGGATGTGATCATTATTGCGGGAACAGTAACCTTTAAAATGGCCGAACGCATTAAACGCCTTTACGAACAAATGCCCGAGCCAAAATATGTGATCTCTATGGGCTCATGCTCTAATTGCGGGGGCCCTTACTGGCAACATGGCTACCATGTAGTTAAGGGGGTCGACCGGGTTATACCCGTTGATGTGTATGTTCAAGGCTGCCCGCCGCGCCCTGAAGCGTTGATAGGCGCTATTTTAGAACTACAGAAAAAAATAGAGGGCGAAAGTTTGATAAATAGCTGATAGCATGAATAAGGCTTTTGGATTTTGCGAACTTTTTACCGAACGGCTTGCATTGCGAAAATTAAAAGCCGGCGATGCTTATGTCTTATTTGCATTAAGAACCAATAACGAGGTTAATCTATACCTGGATCGTCCTGAAACCACCGATATTAGCCAGGTTTTTGATTTCATTAATAAAATCCACATTAGCGTAGATAGCGGCGAATCGTTTTATTGGGCTATTACATTGCCCGGCGATGATAAACTGATCGGTACAATTTGTTTCTGGAATTTAAGTGACGACAAAACGGAGGCTGAAATAGGTTATGAGCTAAACCCTAATTTCCAGGGAAAAGGATTAATGCAGGAAGCTATATCAAAAGTTATTGCCTTTGGATTTAATGATCTCGGATTTAAAACAATTACAGCTTTCCCCCATAAAAAAAATGAGCGTTCTTTAAAGCTATTGGAGAGAAACAATTTCAAGATCGATACTGAGCTTACGGATAAGAACAAAAACAACGAAGAGTTTGATAATTTACTTTGCTATTCGTTTTTTAATAATTCGAACAAATGATACCGCTGTTCAGTAATTCATACCGCCATGCCAAAACCTGCTAATAACAAAACAACAACATTATTAACAATCCTTTGGCTAAGCCTGTTAACCGGCACACTGGATGGCGCTGCCGCCATATTGCTTAATTTAAGTTTGGGGCCCGAAACCATTTTCAGATATATAGCAAGCGGCATATTTGGCAGAGCAGCATTTGAAGGCGGCCCTGAAATGGTTGTTTCCGGTGTGATCTTTCATTATTTGATCGCGATTTTATTTACAACGGTATTTTACCGGCTGTACCCTATGTTTAACACAGTATTTAAAAACAAGTACATAGTAGCGATAGTATTTGGCGCGTTGGCTTGGGTGGTCATGAATATTATAGTAGTACCGTTAAGCAAAATAGGGTCGCACCCTATTAAAATAGAAGACGTTTTGACCGGGTTGTTCGCATTGATCTTATGTTTGGGATTACCTGTGGCTACGGTGGCGGATAAGCGGAATAAATAACATGGCGAATACTTATACCCAGATACATATTCAATGCGTAATAGCCGTAAAATTCCGCCAATCGCTTATTGAATCAGTATGGAAAGAACGACTTCATCAATACATCACCGGGATAATACAAAACTATGGACATAAAATGATTGCCATAAACAGCATGCCTGACCATATGCATATTTTCTTAGGATTTAGGCCTAATCAATCATTATCAGATTTGATGAGAATTGTAAAAGGAGAGTCTTCTGAATGGATAAATAAAGAGCGTTTAAATAAAAGCGTATTTAGATGGCAGGAAGGTTATGGTGCGTTTTCTTATTCGCGTTCACAAATAAAAACGGTTGCGGCGTATATTGAAAATCAGGAAGATCATCATCGTAAAACCACGTTCTTAGAGGAATACAAACAATTTTTGGAGCATTTTGAAGTGGAATTTGATGAGCAGTATATATTTAAACCGTTAGAATAGGCGCTTCGTTAAGTATTGCCCCTACAGGGCAAATGTTTTTTTCTTTTATTTTTCTACCGACGTTTTGCTCCTATGGAGCAAACTATAGGTTATATCAATAAAATTCACAACGAGATATGTATAATGTGATTGCTCCGTAGGAGCAAAAGGTCGGTAGAACAAAAAATAACACATCCCTTCGTGCCGTAGGTACGAAACTTTACCGACTGTCATATTTATACATCCTATAAAACCAAAATCCTTCATCTATCTTTGAAATATTTGGGGTAAATTTGCTGCTGGAAATGAAAGCATTTTACGGAGATCTTAAACTTGGAATTTTAGGCGGCGGGCAACTTGGCCGCATGTTGATACAGCAAGCCATTAACTATAACGTAACCGTTAAGGTGCTCGACCCCGACCGCGAGGCCCCCTGCCGCAAATTATGCGACGAATTTACCGTTGGTTCGCTGGGCGATTATGAAACCGTTTACAAATTAGGTAAAAAGGTTGACCTGCTTACCATCGAGATAGAAAAGGTAAATGTAGACGCACTGGAGCAATTAGAAAAAGAAGGCGTGTTGGTTTACCCCCAACCAAGGATCATTCGCCTTATCCAGGATAAGGGCCTGCAAAAGCAGTTTTTTAAGCAGAACGATATCCCTACTGCCGGGTTTAAGGTAATTTCATCCATTGATGACCTTAAACAGCAAACTGATATCCCCTACCCATACATACAAAAGTTAAGACGCGATGGTTATGACGGCCGTGGTGTTTACAAAGTTGTTGACGAAACTTACCTAACTAACGCCTTTAAAGAACCCAGCCTGATAGAACGTCTAATTGATTTTGAAAAAGAGATCGGCGTTATTGTAGCCCGCAATGAAAGCGGCGAGGTAAGTACGTTCCCACTGGTGGAGATGGAGTTTAACCCCGATGTTAACTTAGTCGAGTTTTTGATATCGCCGTCTACCCTTTCGTTTGAGATCCAGCAGGAAGCCGAACGCATCGCAAAAAAAATAGCCGAAGATCTGAAAATTGTTGGTTTACTGGCTGTTGAAATGTTTTTAACTAAAGACGGGCAGATCCTGGTGAACGAACTGGCTCCCCGCCCGCATAACAGCGGCCACCAGAGCATAGAAGGAAATGTGGTATCGCAATTCGAGCAGCATTTAAGGGCGATATTTAACCAGCCACTTGGCGATACAGCCTGCTTAGGCAACGCGGTTATGATAAACGTTTTAGGCGAACCCGGCTTTGAGGGCCCTGCTGTTTACCAGGGGATTGAAAAGATCTTGAAATGCCCTGGCGTATATGTACATTTATATGGTAAAGCGCTAACCAAACCGTTCCGCAAAATGGGCCATGTTACCGTGGTAGATAATGACCGCGAAAAAGCTATAGAAAAGGCCCGCTTTGTGCAGAAAACGCTGAAGGTTATTGCGTGATAAAGTGTAAATGAAAAAAAAGATAGTTTCCGTCTTGCTAATTTGCCTTTTTTCATTACCGGCATTTTGCCAGCTAACCTATACGCAAAACCTAAAGAAAATAGCTCAAATAAAATTCCCGGGGCAACCTGTTGTTAAGGAATTGCCTGATGGGATAACGATGTACTATCTTAAAGTCAATAGCGAGATCTATTTTGCCCAGATCGCTGTTTATAAAAAATCGTTAAGCCAACTTTTCACCAACAATGTAAATCAAAAAATTTATGATGATTACATTAACGGCAATGTAAAAACGGCCAAAGGCAAGCTTTTGTACAAGAAAAATATTTCAATAGCCAACCTTGACGGGGTAGAATACGTTTACACATCTACCCTTCCCAAAAGAGAACTTTATTCGTACAGCCGGTTAGTTTTTTTGAATGATACGCTGCTTAATTTTTCGCTGCTGTCAAGGGATCCCTTGCTAAACACTGATCCCAAATTTAATGATTACTTTAAATCGTTAAAAATAACCGTACCTGTTAATAAAATTGTTTCAAGTAATATTGATGAATTAGCAAACCGTTTTGGTTATATCGGAGTAATATTATTAATCCTGATATTGCTGGTAGTCGGCTATATATTCATTATAAAAAGATCAGCTTACACAAAAAACAACACTTAGCATTGGCATTTAGCCTGTAAGTGTATTATCTTCACCTAATAAATTATGAATTCTCCAAAAATAGGTATAATCATGGGCAGCAAATCGGATCTTCCGGTTATGCAGGATGCCGCTGACGTTTTAACAGAACTGGGTGTAGCCTACGAAATAACCGTGGTATCGGCACACCGCACGCCCGACCGTATGTTTACTTACGCCCGCGAAGCGGCAGGCCGTGGTATCAAGGTAATTATTGCCGGTGCCGGTGGCGCAGCGCATTTGCCGGGTATGGTGGCCTCGTTAACGCATTTACCCGTTATTGGCGTGCCTGTTAAGTCAAGCAACTCTATTGATGGCTGGGATTCTATCCTGTCTATCCTGCAAATGCCAAATGGTATCCCGGTCGCGACGGTAGCATTAAACGCCGCTAAAAACGCGGGCATCCTTGCTGCGCAAATCATATCAACAGCGGACGAAACCATTGTTAAAAACCTGATCGACTTTAAAGAAAATCTGAAGAAAAAGGTCGAGGAATCGGCAGAAGAAATGAAAGCAGGAAACTAATCAAAAGCTATAGTATCTACTCCTGATATCTTACCGACATGACAATTACACCCGCCGGATAATTTTAGCGTTACGGCTTTAGTTTGATTGGTAGCCGGGTCGGTTGCAGATACCAGTACATCGTCACCCTCAGTTGATAATTGCGGGCGCATACTATCATCCGTAACCACATAATACCCAACATTGTCAATTCCGGTAACAGGGTGCACCGGTGTTACGCTTAGGTGAGTCCGTTGATCTATCGCGGTAAAATTGTTTACTACAATTGCATTACCGTTTTTATCTGTGAAATGTATCCCTACACTTACAAAAATATCGGTACATACTTGTGTGCCGCAACCGGCCTTTTGTTGATTTTTGTGGCACCCCAAACAAATGCCAATAACAGACAGGATCAAAAGTCTCTTAACCATAATAACTAATCTCTAATCTCCAATTAACTAATCTCTTAATTCAACTGCGGATTTTCAGGGAAATTAGCGATGTGCGCATACCTGCTGCCCAGGCTAATTACTACTTCCTTCCACATGTTTTGTTCTGAAACGTTAAATATGGTATTAGCGCTACACTTCTCGGCAACTATCCAGCTGTTTTCTTTCAGCTCGCCGTCAAGCTGGGCGGGTGTCCAGCCTGAGTATCCCATAAAAAGCTTTATTTCCGATTCGTTTAATTGGTAACCGGCTATCTGTTCTTTAACCGATTCAAAATCGCCGCCCCAGTATATTCCCGGGCAGATCTCAATGCCGCCTTCTATCTTATCGGGCACGCAATGGATAAAATGCAGCGTATTGGCAGCTACCGGCCCGCCGATATAAACCGGGAGCTCAGAATATGAAGTATCAGGCAAAACATCGCCCAGTAAATAGTCACTTTGATGGTTAAGAATAAAGCCCATAGCCCCGCTATCGGCATATTCTGTTAACAGAATAACTGATCTTTTAAAATTCGGATCTGTCATAAAGGGTTCCGAAATTAATAAACGACCTGCTGCGGCTGCGATTGAATTTAACATAAACGTTGTTTATAATACAAATTAGATTAACAAGATAACGTAAAATATGTTCAAACCGTTAACATTGAAATGCAATAATAACTATTTACGGTATATTTAATTTGTAAGTTTGCACAAATGAATAAAGAAGAATTACAAAACTTAAGACAGGATTACAGCGCTGCTACCCTATCAGAAACCAGCATAAATGCAAACCCGATTAAACAGTTTGATACATGGTTTAATGAGGCGCTCGAAGCCAAAATTCACGAACCAAATGCCATGACCCTGGCAACCGCTACTACAGACGGCCGTCCGTCAGCCCGGATAGTTTTACTAAAAGGATTTGACGCTAACGGCTTTGCTTTTTACACCAATTATTTAAGCCGCAAGGGCAAAGAGCTGACAAAAAACCCAAACGCAGCCATCGTATTTTTTTGGGGGAGGTTAGAGCGCCAGGTGCGTATTGAAGGCACTATTGAAAAGTTAAGTAAGGAGCAGTCTGAGCGGTATTTTCATTCGCGCCCTAAACTGAGCCAGATAGGTGCGCTGGCATCGCCGCAAAGCCAGGAAATTGCCGGACGTGATGAGCTTGAAGCAAAAATGAGCCAATTAGAAGGCGAATATGCAGATAAGGAAGTACCAAAGCCGTCATTCTGGGGTGGATATATTTTAAAGCCACGCCTGGTTGAATTCTGGCAAGGCCGCAGCAGCCGCATGCATGATCGTATTGTATATAAAAAGATAGATAATAAAACCTGGAAAAAAGTACGGCTTGCACCATGAGTTTTGAGGATATTAAATTATTGCTGATCGATAGATTCGGCGCGGATGTTATTGAGGGCGAAGAAACCGGTGGTTTACAACCGGCGTTATTCATCGCGCCCGACCTGATCGCCGATGTTTGCCTTGAGTTGCGCAATAATTCAAAAACCTACTTTGATTTTCTTTCATGCCTTACCGGGGTTGATTATGGCGTTGAAGCCGGTCGTTTTGGTGTGGTTTATCATTTGGCATCTATCCCTTACAAATTACAGTTAACATTAAAGATCAGCAAGGAACATGACCGCGCCACCGGCGAACCTGTTTTTAAAAGCATTACATCCGTTTATCGCACTGCCGACTGGCATGAGCGTGAAGCGTACGATCTGGTAGGTATTTTTTTTGAAGACCACCCGGATCTGAGGCGCATTTTGTTGCCTGATGATTGGGAAGGATATCCGTTACGTAAGGATTATCAAACAGCAGAATTTTATAAAGGGATTAAGATTGACTATTGATATCGAATTTCGAATGTTCAATTTCGAATGTTTTACTGTCCGACCGGCTAAATTTTTTAATTAAAATGGATAAAACAGAATTAAAGCGAAGGGCGCAAAAATTTGCTGTCGATACAATCAAATTTACCGGAACATTGCCTAATAACCGTCCGCTCAATGTATTAGTCAATCAGGTTTTAAGGAGTTCGACATCAGTAGGAGCTAATTACAGGGCGGCTTGCAAAGGAAAATCTACCGCCGACTTTATTAATAAAATCGTAATTTGTGAAGAAGAAGCTATGAGTCAATTTATTGGTTCGATTTAATGATTGAAGCAGAATTAGTGCCCCAAACAGTAATTGTTCCTTTTAAAAAAAGAAGCGACCGAACTAACGGCTATATTTACAGCTATCGGTAAAACAGCGAAAGAAAATCAGAAAATTAAAAACCAAAAAAAATAAATTCGAAATTGAACATTCGAAATTCGAAATATAACGACGCTTTACAAGCTTACAACGACAAAATTGCCGCTGCCAGCGTTGAGGACATGGTGCTGAACATGGGGCCGCAGCATCCGTCTACGCATGGGGTTTTGCGGCTGGAGCTGATCACCGATGGAGAGATCGTTAAGGAGGTTATCCCGCACATGGGTTACCTGCACCGCTGTTTTGAAAAACATGGCGAGTCCCTTACCTATCAACAAACCATCCCGTTTACCGACCGGTTGGATTACCTGGCATCCATGAATAACAGCCATGCCTGGGTAATGGGTGTTGAGCGGATGTTGGGTATCGATAAAGACATCCCGAAGCGGATTGAATATATCCGCGTGCTGGTATGCGAAATGAACCGTATTGCGTCGCACCTCATAGCTATCGGTACTTATGGTATCGATATCGGTGCTTTTACCCCTTTTCTGTGGTTATTTAAAGATCGCGAACATATTATGGGGATGCTTGAATGGGCGTCGGGTTCGCGAATGCTGTATAACTATATTTGGGTAGGTGGTTTGTTTTACGACCTGCCGGTTGGTTTTGAGGAGCGCGCCCGCGAGTTTATCAACTACTTCAGGCCCAAAATGGTCGAGCTGAATCAATTATTGACCGATAACCAGATCTTCATCAGCCGCACCGCCAATATAGGTGTGCTACCACGTGATGTAGCCATTAACTACGGCTGCTCAGGCCCTATGCTGCGTGGTTCGGGTTTAAAATGGGATCTGCGCCGGATAGATAATTATTCGGTTTACCCGGAAATAGATTTTGACGTCCCTGTAGGTAAAGGCGAAATGGGTACCCTTGGCGATTGCTGGGACCGATATAAAGTTAGGGTTGATGAGATTGAACAATCACTAAGGATCATGGAGCAATGCCTTGACCGTTTACAAAACGAGCTAAAACGCACTGCCGACTTCGACCCGCGCGCTAAACTGCCCCGCAAGCTCACCCCAAAACCGCAGGACTATTATGTAAGATGCGAGGGCGCCAAAGGCGAATTAGGGTTTTACTTTATGCATACCGACGCAAGGTCTGAAATACCGTTCCGCGCTAAAGTGCGTTCACCCAGTTTTAATAATTTATCTGTACTGCCAGAGATTACCAAAGGCGTTATGATTGCCGATTTGATAGCTATTTTTGGCTCTATTGATATTGTATTGGGGGAAGTGGACAGGTAAAAGTCTGAACTATGATTCTATAGTCGGCAATTTAAAATGTTAACTTAAACACTATCTTTATGTTGACATTTTAATCCGCCGATTATATATGCGCCTAAACAGATTATTTTATTTCTTTGCTTTGCTGTTGGTTTTACCTGTGTATGGCTTTGGGCAAACTGTTCCTGTGGCGCCAAATATGTTATTAGATATTGGCGGGTTGGGTGCTAATGTCATCTCAACTAATTTGAAGTTTGATGCTCAGGGCAATATTTATGTCACGGGCAATTATGTCGATAATAAAAATGCAATTGATTTTGATCCTTCGGCAGGCGTAACTAACCTGGGATCAAACGGTAATAGTTGTTTTATAGCTAAATATAGCGCCGCTGGCGCCCTTGTTTGGGTAAAGTCATTTGGGGAGGATGGGCGTGTTGCTAATGGCCTTGACATCGACCGTAATGGTAACATCACCGTGATTGGCTCGAGACCTTCTAAAAAACAGAAAGAGCCCTACGATATAAATATTTATGAGGATGCTTTTATTTTGCATCTTGACAACAGTGGAAACGTGTTGTGGGAAAAATTAATAGAAAGCGGCAGTAAAATTATACCCATAGACCCCTACGGAAATTATAAATATGATGATATACAAACAGGATATAAAGTGGCCAGCGACGACGACGGAAATTTGATCGCTGTTTTTTCGTTTGATGGATCACCTGACGTTGACGGGAAGGTAACAGCCAAAGGAATTACTGATGGTTTGGTGGTAAAGTACGATACTAACGGTAATGTGATATGGAAATTTAGCCTTGGGGCAACAGGCAATTATAGTAATTCAGTGTTACAAGCATTAGTCGACAAAGACAATAACATTATTATTGCAGGTTATATCAACGGTACAGTTAACTATAATCCTTTGGGTACGCCGGTTAATGTTAACGGATATTATATGTTTTTAGCCAAGTATTCGCCGGCCGGCATATTGCAATGGATCAAGATCATTGATGGTTATCTGATTAATGACAACATGAGGTTGGCTTTAGATGACCAGGATAACATTTATATAAATGGCGCATTTTACAGCCGGGTAGATTTCGGCGTAGCGCCAACGCTAACGCCAACGTCTATCGGATCTCAGGATATATTTATTGCAAAATACTCATCGGGCGGTAATTTGTTGTATCATAAAAGTATTGGTGGTACAAAATCTTCTATGCTTAACGGTGGCATGGTGGTAGGGCCCGATAACGGTTTATACCTTACCGGCAATTTTACGGGGAAAGTCGATGTTGATCCCTCCTCATCTGTAGCCGAACTCACTTCTAAAGGGGCGATTGATATGTTTTTGGCTAAATATGATGATAATGGCAACTATCAATGGGCATTTGGCGTAGCAGGTATTAAGTCTTATGGTAACATGCCTAGCCCTAAACCTGGCTCTGACGATGAGTTATTTAAAATTGGCGCCCAATATATAAATGTAAACAACAGTAATGAAATATTTGTAACCGGTGGGTTTGACTCATCTGTTAATTTTGACGCTACGGGATGTGGGGTTAGTAACATGACTGCCAAAAGCGCTGGTGGGCTAAATGATATGTTTATTGTACGTTACACGCCTACAACAGAAAAACCGGTTACTAATAACACGGTAACAGCACCTGTTGTAACCGCTATTTGCCCCGGCGATGATCCCGGCCTTATTACCGGAAGCACACCAATTGGTAATAACTACACTTACCAATGGCAGCAGTCTTTGGATAATATAACGTTTACAGACATTCCCGGCGCAGTATCAAAAGATTTTGCCCCGCCGGCAATAACCGAAACAACCTATTACCGCCGCAGGCTCCCCTCATCGGTATGTGAAGCGCCAAATATCAGCAATGTAGTTACACTAACCCTTTCAAAATCTGCAACAGATAATACCATTACCGCTCCGGCTGTCAACATTTTTTGTAACGCCGGCGATGCAGGTTTAATTAGTGGCTCTGTGCCGCAAGTCGTTGGTAATGTTGATTACCAGTGGCAGCAATCAACAGACAATATTACCTTCACAGATATCAGCGGAGCCACAGCAAAAGAATATGATCCGCCGCCGGTTAGTGTCACCACCTATTACAGGCGCCTGATTAATAATGCACCCTGCAGTATTGCTATACCGGGTAATACGGTTACCATTACCGTTACCCGGTTAACAGTATCAGCCGAACAAACCATTTGTATTGGTAACAGCGTTACGCTAAATGCTACCGGTGGTTCGCGGTATTTATGGTCGCCGGCTATAGGCTTATCATCAGCCGACGGTGCTTCGCCGGTAGCTACCCCCGGTGTTACCACTACTTATAGAGTTACTATCTACAATGGTGATTGTAGTACCACGCTACAGGTTAAAGTAAATGTAGTAAGCCGGCCAACGGTTGACGCCGGCGCCGACAAGGACGTTTTAAGTGGTGACAGGGTACAGCTAAATCCCCAGGTCAGCGTTGCAGAGGGTGCTACATACAGTTGGGCACCCATCACCTATCTTGATAACCCTAACATTGCCAACCCAACCACAAGCCCATTAAAAAACATCACCTACCGCCTTACAGTTACAACTGCGCAGGGCTGCTTTATCGTGAGCGATGAGGTAGCTATCAAAGTGCACGAAAAAATAATCGTCCCCAATACTTTTACACCTAATGGCGACGGTATTAATGATATATTAACCATTGACGGCTTAGACTACTATAAACAAAGCCTATTGACAATTTTTGACCGCAACGGCCAACAAGTATTCAAAAGCGTGGCGTATCCAAAACCCTGGGATGGCACGCGTAACGGTAAGCCTATACCAATGGGTACGTATTACTATGTAATTGATCTTAAAAATGGATCAAAGGTATTATCAGGCTGGGTCACAATTGTTAAGTAATATTTAAAATGTGGTCGACTATAATTCTTAGGATTAATGGATTATAAGATAATTGCTTTGAATCCTATAATATTTCAATCTTAAAAATCTAAGTTAAACAAGAAAGGCGCCTTACAGCGCCTTTCCCCGTCCATAGGTAAATGGAGCATTTATCAGTTATAAACTTTAACCATAAATACAAAGCTCTTGGTCTTTTCTATTTTCTGCGCGTCGCTTAAGCCGGCCAGGGTATTCTTTTTGTTAAGGATAACCTTTTTACTTAACGAGTCTGCAGGGATATTTTTAATGGCATTTAACAGGTATCTTGATTTGATAGCAAAATGTTCGCCTTCCGCCTGCGATTGCTTGGCATCTGTAATACCGATGATATTACCTTTGCTATCCCATAACGGGCCACCGCTGTTACCAGGATTAATAGGTATGGTAACCTTGTAGTGTACACTATCACCATTCTGGCCTACCAATGATGATAATGATCCCGGACTATAAGTCGGATAACCCTCGGGATAACCGTAAGTTGAGATCTCTTCAGCTATATTACTTTCGGCACGTTTGAAAGTATATGGCACAGCATCCAGTCCCTCAAAGGTTTTATCAACTATTTTAAGAATAGCAATGTCATGTTGTGGCTCGGCATATAATACTTCTGCCTTGTAGCTGTCGCCTTGTGCATTTTGTACCGACACCGCGTTGGCACCAACTACAACGTGGTAGTTGGTAGCAATTAAACCATCGGCAGTAATAGCAAAACCAGTTCCGGTTTCGCTATATTTATCAATAACAGGTTTGCTTTTTCCTGATTTATCTGATTTAATGGCATTGATAGAACGGCTTAAGTTGGTATTTGATTTATCCAACCTGTCCACCTTATTTTTCAACTCGATAATGTTCGAATTATCGCTGTTATTCATTTTACCTGTAAACAACAATACGCTTAGCACGGTAAATATAGCAACCGATGCGGCAACCGATATTTTTGAATGATGGTTACGCCATAACTGAACGATCCATAATGGGTGCACCATCAGGTTTTCTTTCAGCGTATGCACATCGATCTCATCGTGAATTGCGTTAAGGCGGCTTTCCAGTTCAACACGTTCGCCGTACTGCTTTAAAAGACTTATAAAAAGTTTATGTTCAACAACCTTTCCATCCACCTCTGCATTTTCCTTGCGCAGTAATTCAAATTTCTTACGCTCGTCCGGTTTCATTTCACCGTTAAGGTAACGTTCAATTACTTCTAAAAGCTGGTCATCACTCATTTTCTTACTCCTTCTTATTTTTGCTGAAAAAAAAGTTTTTTCAGCCTTTGCAGGCACTTATATTTTTGCGTTTTGGCATTGTCTGCATTGGTATAACCAAAACGTTCGCAGATATCCTGCATTGATTTATTGTGGATATAAAAATCCTCCATAATAGTTTTACAGGGTTCGCCTAATAACCGGAGCGCACTTTCCATTTTATTAAACTGGATATCCCGGTCGCTATGCTGCTCAACATCCTCTTCTTCAATAGGCAGAAATTCCTGGAAATCCCTGATGTCCCCACCGTAGCGGTTAAGCTGGCTCAGCCTTTTTAACCAAAGCCTGCGACAAATTGAATAAATGTAAGTTTTAAGCTTACTGCTTAATTCAAAATCGCCGGCCTTAACCTTATTATAAAGAACAATTATCGCTTCCTGGTATATATCCTTAGCATCATCTTCATCGCCGCTGTTATTAATGATTAACTGTAATACCATCGGAAAATACGCTGTATAAAGCTTTTTTAATGCGCTTTCCGAATTATTTAGTATCCCAAGAATAACCTCGCTGTCTGTTGGCGTTGAATCTTTTAACTGTTTATTCACTACTTAATACTATTTATACAAAATTGTAACCCATTGCCGGTAAGAAAAATCTAAATTAAATAAATATTGCGTTCGGCCTTTCAATATTTTACCCTGATTATGGCCCAAGGTACTAACATTATCATTTGCAAACAGTTAAATAAGGGTAACAAATTGGTTTGGCATGTTTAATGTGTAATGTTTTTAACTTTTGTTAAACAAATTGTACTTATTTAAACGCACAACTATGAAAACCACATTAAAAAACGGCCTGTTGGCCTTAGTTATTGCCGCCTCTTTTGCCGCCTGTAAAGGCAAAGGGTCTGCTTCTTCTGCAGATTCTGTAAAGACCGACTCATCAAGTGTTACCAGCGTAACAGATTCAGTTAAAAAAGATACCAGCTCTGCCGTGCCAGATTCATTGAAAAAGGATACTGCCATCAGCACACAAAAAACAGAGGTAAAAACAAAAACAACCGAAACTCATAAGAAGAAATAAGTTCTTTGTAAATTGAAAGATAAAAAGGTAAGCCGCTTAAAGTGGTTTACCTTTTTTTATTATAATACTATCTGCAAGTATTTAAGGCGGGTTTAAACAATAGGGTTACCTTTGCTATTTAAATGTATTAAACCAACTAAACCGTCACGCATGAAAAATTCTTTAAAAGCTGTAGCGTTAGCATTAGCCATTTCAACTTCGCTGTATGCCTGTAGCAGCAACGCTTCAAAAAATATCGGCGATACGGTTAAAGCAATTAAAGGAGACACTATTACCGTAGACTCGGCCGTGCACGGCGAAACTTCTACTACAACTACTAAAACGGAAACCTCTATAACTGTCGATCCTGGTACAAACGATAGTACCATCGTTACAAAAACTGTTATAAAACATGCTGTTAAAAAATAAATTTAACAACTTTTATACCTGATTATTAGTTTTTTATCAAAAGGTAGCACATTATTTTACAAATAGTGGGTTACCTTTTGTGTTTTGCAGTATTAACATGAAAACTATATAGTCACTTTTAAAAAAATTAACATGAAAAATTCATTAAAAATCGCTGCTTTAGCTCTTGTTGTAGCTTCTTTCGCAGCTTGTAAAGGTTCTAGCTCAACTACTACTACTGATTCAGTAAAAACTGACACTACTAAAGTTGATACAGCTAAAAAAGACACAGCTAAAGCTGACACTGCTAAAAAAGATACAGCTAAAAAAATGTAATCTTTGTTAGTAACAAACAAAAAAACCTCCTGATCTTTATCATGGAGGTTTTTTTGTTGCAATTAACTTTATGTTGATTAATGTTCAATTACAGAGTCGCGCAGGGCTTTGATCTCATCATGCGACTGATCTAAAATAGCTTTCTGATCATTCAGGATATCCCTGATATAAGCCGGTAAATGATCTTCGTTTAAGGCCGACTGGTAAGCTTTTTTAATAGCATCCTCGCCGAACTCGCAATCTTCTAAAATACTTTTTTCGCTATGGCCGGTAAAAGCGGCCTTAACTTCAAGCCAGGTACGGTGTATAGCGCCGCTAACGGTTGTGGCGTTTTCAACATCGGCACCTAATACCTGGATCTCTTCGGCAAGGGTTGATTTTAACTGCTGGCTCTCTAATATCTTGTTGTTAAAAACAGATACCAGGTTGTCGTCATTATCCCTTGTTTCTTTTATGGCATTTTCATACCCTTTGATCCGGTCGTTGTTAATTTGAACAAGGTCGTTCAAAGTTTCGATGGTTGCTCTATTGTTTTCCATGATTTTAGTTATTTTATTTACTAAGGACACAACCAAAAGCTTGCCAATAATTAACTTTTGAATAATTTAATATCAAAAAAGTAAAACTACTTACCGCCACCCATAAACAGGGAGAAGATCCAGATAATAATCGCTATCACTATAACAATAGCTAAGATGCCTACAAAAACGCCGGCTTTAAAAATACCGGTTATAACAGAACAGCCGCTAAGGGCGATCATAGCCAATACTAACAGAGAAATGTTTAATTTTTTCATGGTTTAAATTGTTTAAAATCTATATGCAATAACTAAGCCTATCGGATAAATGTTCAAAATAGCTTAGTCCCTGCAATTTATCTTATATATAATGTATAGCAATAGCTACACCCCTATCCATTATTTAGAAAATTGCTCAATTATGGCTTGATAAATTGGGCTTTTTACCGCAGATGCCTAATTTTACAGGCTATGGCATCTCCTATCTTCTCAGCACATAACATAACCGTACGGTTTTTAAATAACGTATTGTTTGATCACTTAAACTTCAGCATCAATAAAGGCGAAAACTGGGCATTGGTAGGCGAAAGCGGGTCTGGAAAAAGCGCCTTGCTGCAAACCATAGTGGGTAATTTTAATGTAACGGGCGGCGAAATACGTTATCATTTTTTTGAAGATTATTTGAATAGTCATCCCGGCAATCCTGAAAATTTAACGCACCATAAACTGGTGGCCATTGTTGAGGCCAAGCATCATTTTAAAAACCTGTCGAACACCGGCGATTTTTATTATCAGCAGCGCTATAACTCGTCTGACAGTGAGGATGCCCTGACCGTTAGCGAATACCTGCATACCATAAAACCGGCACCACAACCTGATATTTACTGGGGTTTTGACAAGATCATCGCCACCTTAAAATTAGACCGGCTGAGCAGCAAACAGCTGATCAAACTATCCAACGGCGAAACAAAACGCCTGCGCATAGCCGCGGCCTTGTTAAAAAACCCGGTGCTGCTGTTGCTGGATAGCCCGCTGACGGGCCTGGATGTGCAAACCCGCCAGGAATTTAATACCATTATCAATGAGATAACCGCTTCAGGCATTACCGTTGTGATGGCCACATCGCCCTATGAGATCCCGGATGCCATTACTAACGTAGCGGTACTGAAAAATGGCGCGATAACCCACTCGGTTACCAAAGCCGATTTTACACCGAAACTGGTAGAACTGCAACAAACCGATAATATCGACAAGGATGAACTGAGATCACTTTTAAATACCAACGCCTCTGCTGCCGATTATCAAAAGATCATCAGCATGAATAAAGTGCATGTTAAGTATGGCGAGAACGTGATATTAAACGATGTGGACTGGCAGGTTAACCCCGGCGACCGCTGGGCGCTGCTCGGCCATAATGGCGCCGGTAAATCAACCCTGTTGAGTTTAATCAACGGCGATAACCCACAGGCTTATGCCAATGACATTGTTTTATTTGATAAAAAACGCGGCAGCGGCGAAAGTATCTGGGACATTAAAAAGAAGATCGGTTTTGTATCTCCCGAATTGCACCAATACTTTCCTACAGATAACAGTTGTTTGCAGGTGATCGAATCCGGTTATTATGATACGCTGGGCTTGTTCAGGCCCAGCAGCAAAGAACGTGCGGAAGTAGCATTACGCTGGATGAAAGCTTTAGAGATTGACAAATACGCGCGGACGTTATTAAAAAACATCCCCGCCAGCGCGCAGCGTTTATGCCTGCTGGCCCGGGCGTTGATCAAAAACCCTCCCCTGCTTATTTTCGACGAACCCTGCCAGGGCATGGACACGCACCAGCAGCAACATTTTAAAAGCCTGGTGGATACAATTTGTGGGCTAAGTAAAGTTACACTGATCTATGTAACACATTACCAGCATGAGATACCCGAAAGCGTGGATAAGGTTTTGAAATTGGAGAAGGGGAATGTGGTGGAATAGGCCCACGTAAAACTTACGAAATTTTTAAAATTTCATAAGTTTGTGTATGTTTAGCATAGATACTATCCTAAACTAATCGCATAAACTAAGACTACGTTACAAATATTAAATTTTACATTATTTTTAATTTGGCGTACTAAAACCTTCGTTACACAAACTGCTAACCTCCCTTATCAATGAAACAAATTTTTAGTGCGGCAATATTGATTTTTTGTTTTATGTCATGCAAAGTATCACACACACAGAAGGCCGGATCAGAAGGAAAGTTGCTCGAAAAAGCATATCAAGAACATTCGTCGGCAAAACTAGAATCTTTTTTCAAACGATGGCAGCGAAACGAACCTACGCTAAGCTCATCCGAACTTGATAAATTGGATGATACTGAAAAAAAAATTTATCAGCTTTTTACTGCGCTTTATGAACCCAACACACTTTCAATTGCCCATAATTTCGATGCACAAAAGTCAAATATTAAAGCGTCTCAATATCTTATTTCTCAATCCTCGATTCGATACTGCCAGGCAGATAAAGTATATTATTCGCCGGAAGAGGCGGATAGTTGCGTAATTAAAAATATGGAAATGACAATTAAACCCGGGTCTTACTTAGAATCATTACTTTGGAATTATCGACATGGAAAAATGCCAAAATTTGTTCGTTTGTATGGGCCCTACGGAAACATACGTTCAGCGCAAATGGATACAAGCCAAAGTAAAGTTATTACCGACTTTAGGCCGGAGATACGATTTAACAATAAACAAGTACTATATCTTACTAAAAAGTACGATACCTTGCTTAGAGCTTTTCTAAACAAAGAAGATTATAGCTGGTTTTCTAAGCACCCACGTGCGCAATTTTTAGATAAGTTTATTAAACTTGAGAGATGGAATGATTATTGGGATATAAAGTTCTATCCGGTAATAACAAAAATTATATTTGATAAAAACTTCCAGTACGCGATGGTGTACATTCAAGGTGCAAAAGAGACCGCAGAAACAATGCTAAAGAATGATAGCGGAAAATGGCGGGTGATATCAGCCATTCATACAGGGTACGATTAAGTACTTCTTTTTAAAGATCAACAAACCCGCTGTCCGATTTCTATGACTTCGGACGACTATGTAATGAAATGATAATAAACCAAACCCAGCCACACGGTTGGGCTTTTCTATTTCTTAGTTTTTGTTTACTCTATAACGTCAATCATAGTATCTGTAATGACTATTGTTGTTATAAATTGTTTTTTACTGCAATTAATTGACGAATAATGGCGGAAATGGCCTGATTTCGTTATGTTCTGCTCCAGTTGGCACAGTTTGCCGCGGCAGCCATAGCGTGGTGTACTTGCACCTATACATGTGCTCTAACACGAACACCTATCGCTCATTTTGTTGGTGACAACACACAACAAAGGCGGCCACAAATCTTCTTTAATACTGAATCAAAAATCTTATTTCATCCCCACAAAAATTAACATTTCACAATCATCTGATTATCAGTACATAAAAGCATAATTACACATAAATTTACTGACTTATCCTTTGTTACATTTTGTTTCACTGGTTTTTTGTAAAATATTGATTAACAAAATATTAACTCAAGATCTTGTTTCACTTGTTTCATCTGTTTCATACTTTCGTGAAACAAAACATCGCTTCACGCCGCATCCCTGCGCCGGCCTTTGGGGTAATTACACGTTGATCTTTGTTAGCCTGCGGTAAAGTTTTTTGATAAAACACCTTTTACCTTTCTGCGTTCACCTTTCACCTTACTACTTTGTATATTTGCCTTATGAATACTGCCGATCTGTTACAGCGTGCTTCGCGGTTTGAATTTTTGAGTATTGAGGAAGGGGTCTACCTGCACTATAACGCGTCTACCGCCGACCTGATGTATGTGGCTAACGAGCTGCGTAAAAAGCAGGTGCCGCATGGCAAGGTAACCTGGCAGATTGACCGGAATGTTAACACCACCAACGTTTGTATTGCCAACTGCAAGTTTTGTAATTTCTTCCGTCGCCCCGGCCACGAGGATAGCTATATCACCGATATTGAAACCTATAAACAAAAGATAGAAGAAACGTTCCGCCTGGGCGGCGACCAGTTGCTGCTGCAAGGCGGCCATCACCCCGACCTGGGCTTGAGTTTCTATACCGACCTGTTTAAACAACTCAAAGAATTATATCCAACGCTTAAACTCCACTCGTTAGGCCCGCCTGAAATAGCGCACGTGGCAAAGCTGGAGAACATGAGCCATATTGATGTGCTTCGTGCCATGAAAGAATCAGGTTTGGATTCGCTGCCCGGAGCAGGTGCCGAAATACTGAACGACCGTGTGCGCCGCCTGATCTCGAAGGGTAAATGCGGCGGTAAAGAATGGCTGGATGTTATGCGCGCCGCGCACCAGTTGAACCTGCCAAGCTCGGCTACCATGATGTTTGGCCATGTTGAAACTATAGAAGAGCGTTTTGAGCACCTGGTTTGGATCCGCGAGGTACAGTCAGAAAAACCTGAAGGCCATCATGGTTTTATCGCGTTCATCCCCTGGCCGTTCCAGGATGATGGTACCTTACTACGTAAAGTACGCGGCATCACCAATAACGTTACAGGCGATGAATATATCCGCATGATTGCGCTGAGTCGCATTATGCTGCCGAACATTAAAAACATACAGGCTTCATGGTTAACGGTAGGCAAGCAGGTAGCACAGATCTGTTTAAATGCAGGCGCTAATGATTTTGGGTCGATCATGATCGAAGAGAATGTAGTATCAGCCGCAGGCGCGCCACATCGTTTCACGGCTAAAGGTATCCAGGATTCTATCATAGCAGCAGGGTTTGAGCCACAGCTCCGCAACCAAAAATATGATTGGCGCGAAACGCCTGCACAGTTGGAAGAACAGGTGATCAATTATTAGTCATAAGTCGGTAGTCTTTAGTACGAAGCCATTAGTACGCGAACCAATGACGTAATGACCAATGACAATCCTAATCCAAACCACCCTTTGCAGCCCTTGCTTTTAAGCGCTTAAGTGACAATGGGGTTTGGTCTAACGTCTGGCCCACACCCCCGTCGGGTAAATTAAAATAGCAAACATAGCGACAACCGTATTTGCAGGTTTTTATCCAATCGTAGACCGCGTCAATATATTGCGGGCAATCTCCAACGCCATGTAATTCATTTGGTTTAGTTCCTTTCGGGGAGACATTGCCAAATTCACCGATACAGGTTGGCTTTTTATGCTGATTGGCAAACTCAGCCTGCCACTGCAACATATATTCGCCTTTGGTTATCCTGTCCAGCATTTGCTGTTGGGTTGGGTCTTTGTCACCCCAGATCATACCGTAAGTATCTGACCCGATAACATCTACCACATCATTCCCCGGGTAAAACGGAACAGGATCAGGCGTCCCGGCATTTACACACCATACTATATTAATTACCTGCCCGTTAACAGCGGCCACGTTAAAACCTTGCCTGATCAAAGGTACCGCCCTGCGCCAGGCCGCGATAAACAGATCAGGTGTTTGCCGCATGGGGTTCATATTAAATTCCCACCATAAACGGGCGTAAACGGTTTTCGGGCCATATTTGGCCAGGCATTTGCCAAGGGAAATGAAGGTGCTATCCTGTAGTCCCGAAATGATCTCTTTTAAATAGCCGTTGTAATCAGTACCCTGATCGGTAGGTATCAATGGCACGCCCACATCAATCGGACGGTCGAAATGGTTTGCCTTCCAGTCAGGAACGCCGCTTTCTTTAGCCCACATCCAATTGCCATCGGCAATATCTTTCCAGTTAGACCGTCCCATCCAGGTACCCATTATTTCCTGTTTAATGCCATACTGCTCTATACTTTTGCCGCTGTTACCGGTTAGGGTCCTGACGTGTTTATAAGTTGGCGTATCAATCTGTGGAATTGCGAATACTGTATCGCCTTTAAATAATATTAAGAATATCACCAGGCATCGCAAACAGAAAATTGATCTTATCATATCGTTCTTATATAACCATATAAAAATGCGATTTAAATCCGGATGTAGGTAATCTGCAAAAAGCAAAAAACGCCCCGGCAAGCCGGGGCGTTTTTAAACATAGGTATTTAATATTATTTCACACCAAAAGGTGCTACTAAAGCAACAACTTGTGCCGAAGTTAACGGCTCGTCGAAACTTGCTGTCGCTGCTGCGCTTGATACGTTACCACTTACACCTGCAAGACTGGTAATGGTTACTCCGCCCTGACTGATGTTATCTTCGCCTGCATAGTTGCCATCAACGGCGGCTATACCAGTATCGTTAGCACCAACTATCCATGGTTTGGTAGTTGTTGCGCCTCTTGTTCTGCGGATCTGGCGAATAGCCGAAGCGTGACGCGCTTCAACAGAGTGAATGTTCAATGCCGGGGTTAAAGCGCCATTGTTTCCTAATAAGAAACCAGCCTGGCCTTTATACGCACGTACACCTGTATCTTCAAATGCTTGCGCTACCGCGAAGAAGGTATCTAAGTTTGTTAATACAGTTGGGAAAGTTCCACCTGCTGTAAAATCATAAACACCGGCAGTACCTTGAGTACTTTGAGCAACTGCTGCCGAACCTAATACACCTTGTAAAAACTTAACGTGCGCATTTTCATGGCCCTGGATAAGCGTGATATACCCTTTTTCTGCTGTAGAGAAGCCTAATGAAGAAGCTGCACCGGCATTGTAAAATGCTGATTCAAGATATTCTAATTTCAATGCATAATTCAACACATCAGTTACAGATGGTGTAGCAGCCTGGCCATAAGCCTTTTTAAACAATGTGCTAAAAGCAAATGGCATAGCAGCAATTGCTACTTTTGAACCAAAGCTGGTGATATTTTTTATCGCTGCGCGACGTGGACTGATCCTGTCCTGAAACTCGGGATCTGCTTTTTCAATTTCTTCTATTATTCCAAATAAATTCATGACTTTTCTATTTTTAAGATGCTACATAACCATAATTAGATGCACTCACTTTAGTAGTAAGGTAGGTATTTGCTATAGGCAATACCTGTGCAATGGTTTGTTGTTTATCCATACCATTAGCATCAAGTATTGTAGTATCAGCAAAACTGCCCGGACTAACTAAATTGCGGATGTATGAAGCGTGACGCGCCTCAACAGATACAATTTTTCCCGCAATTAACAAGTAGTCAGCGTTTTGAATTAAATAACCTGCGCCGTTGTAAGCGCTTACGCCGGTATCCTCAAACGCTTTCGCAGCAGCTAATACGCTATCGCGTTTTGAAAAGTCAATGGCACTGAAATTTGGCGTTAATGATTTAATAGCGTGGGTGCCTAAAGCCGCTTTAAAAAATTCACGGTGCGCAACTTCGTGATCACGAATATCTGTTAATAAAGCAATCTCATCAGCTGTTGCACCTGTATACATGTGGGCCGCCACATTAATGTAAAATGCAGCTTCTAGTTGCTCCAGTGCGTAAGCGTAGTTAAGTATTGCCAGATCGCCCTTAGCGCCAATGTCAACACCTGTTGAAATAGAGGGGCCCGGGTTTTTGTCTTTATGACATGAGGCTGCTGCCAATACGCCTACTGCGGCGGCACCAGCTCCGGCATAACGTAAAAACGACCTCCTGGCCATGTTTACATCAGCTTTCTCAAATAATTTTTCTGTTTCCATGAGTGAATTGTTGAATTTGATGTTTTAGTATATTTAAGTAATAATTTCCTGGTTGTCTTTTTAACCTACGTGTAATGAAATGGATGCGGTTTTCATATTTTCAATAGATTGTTATTCCTGTCAGGAATTATTAAGTTTTTATTAAAAAAACTATTCAATATTGAAATATTCATAATTTCGATTGTGCTCCCGCATAATTAAAAGCATCTCAGTATCATGTTAAAATCATGTCCGGAGTTAATTTCCATGTAAGAAGTCTATATTGCGTATAGCTAAAGCTATACGCTGGCCTTTTTTCATTTAAAACTTGTTACACATGCCAGGAATACTAATTTTACTGAATAATGGAGAATCCTGAATTGTATATAGAGGCGCTTGTTTTTGCTTCAGAACAAAGCATTCGTGCTGAGGAAATAATATACTGTTTGCAGGCTGCCTTTGAACGCGACTTTACAACCGAGGAAGTAAATACGAGCATTGCAAACATTACAAACAAATATGTGGCAGATAGTTTTGCCATTGAACTGGTTCATGTAAATAACGGTTACCAGTTTCTTACAAAGAAAACTTATCATCCTGTTATCAGCTTGCTGCAACTACAGCGGTCGAAAAAGAAATTAAGCCAGGCCGCTTTAGAAACCCTTGCAATCATTGCCTACAAACAACCCGTAACCAAAACTGAGGTAGAGCAAATACGCGGTGTTAATTGTGACTATTCAATACAAAAGTTGCTGGAAAAGGAGTTGATCGCAATAAATGGGAAGTCTGAGGCGCTTGGAAAACCAATTTTATATGGCACAAGCTCGCTTTTTATGGACTATTTTGGAATAAATAACATTGAAGAATTACCTCATATAAAAGAACTTACAGATGGTTCAAGTTCAATTGGCGAGCAACAGGAATAAATTTTAAATGTTTTTTTTTTCAAATTGATTTTTCGTTATTTTTACTAATAATAACAAACACATTATTTAAGGAAGATTTTATAAATTATTAAGCTTATCCTAATTTTAATTTTATAATAAATATCACCCCATGGGAACGCCAAAAAAAAATACTGACAAGAACATTCCTAAAAACTCGGATGCAGAAGATGATGATGACGACTTGGAAACGACACCAAAGAAAAAAGTAGTTGACGAGGACGACGACTTTGATGGGCCTTTGGACGACTTGGGCTTTGAAGAGTTTGGTGATGATGACGACGACGACGATTATTAATAACTATATTAGCTAACGTATTTTAAAGCATTCAGAATACCTCTCTGGATGCTTTTTTTATATTTAAAGTTTCTGCATGACCGTAATTGAAGTTAAAGATAAAGCCACAAAAAAAGCGTTCTTAGATACCGCCCGGATCATTTATAAAAATGATGATAACTGGGTTTGCCCGCTTGATAATGATATCGAGGCTGTTTTTGATCCGCTTAAAAACAACTTTCATAAAGATGGCAAGTGCACCCGATGGATCTTAAAAAATGATAAAGGCGATCTGGTTGGGCGGGTAGCAGCATTTATCAATAATAAGAAAGCCTATCATTACGAACAGCCTACCGGTGGGATGGGATTTTTTGAGTGTATTAACGACGAAAAAGCTGCTTTCCTGCTGTTTGACACTGCAAAAAACTGGTTAAAAGAAAACGGCATGCAGGCTATGGACGGGCCCATTAATTTTGGCGAGAATGATACCTTTTGGGGATTGTTGGTTGAAGGTTTTTCGCCGCCGTCGTACGGCATGAACTATAATCCGCCTTACTATAAAGCGTTTTTTGATAATTATGGCTTTAAAAAAATGTACGAGCAGATAACCAATCACCTGGATATACATAAGCCATTTCCCGAGCGTTTTTATAAAATAGCAAAGTGGGTTAGCCAAAAACCCGGCTATGAATTTAAACACCTGGAAACAAAACAGATTGAAAAATTCGCGACCGATTTTATTGAAATATATAACGATGCATGGGCCGGTTTTGAAAACTTTGTACCGATAAATTACAATACCATATTAGAAAGCTTTAATAAAATGAAGCCCATTATGGACGAAAATTTAATCCTGTTTGCCTATGTAAATGGCGAACCTGCATCATTCAACATAGTTTTACCGGATGCCAACCAAATGCTAAAGCCGCTAAACGGTAAGCTTAACCTAATAGGTAAACTAAAGTTTTTATATTATAAATGGAAAGGTGTAAAGCGCATGCGGGCCATAGTAATGGGTACTAAGCAAAAGTTTCAAAATCATGGTTTAGAATCCGCATTGTTTATTAAATTGGGAGAGTATGTGCTACCACTTAACCAGTATGATGTATTAGAATTATCATGGGTGGGCGATTTTAATGAAAAAATGGTAGCACTACACGCCTCAATGGGAGCCACTTTTGCCAACAAGCATTTAACTATGCGTTATATTTTCTGATCCAGCCGAAAACAGGCCAAAGCAAAAAAGGCTTATATGCACATATTTCATGTGTATATAAGCCTTTTAATTTATAATAATAACCTAAGTTAAACTCAGGCTGTTATTTTATTGTGTCGTAATTCTTCAAAAAGTTCAATAACTTTTTTTTGCAGCTCTATTATTTCTATTTCCCTGTCAGTTAATTTCTTACTAACAATATCTAACTCATTAACAAATTTTTGCTCTTGCTCCAAATCGTTAAAAGTAAGTAATTGAACTACCGACATTTCAAACAAATTTGATATTTGCTCAAGCCGGGACAGGTTGATATCAGTAATACCGGTTTCTATTTTAGAAAAAGCAGGAATAGAAATATCTAACCTTTTTGCTACGTCTTCCTGGCTCCACGCCTTTTGATGACGTAATAGTCTGATTTTTTTTCCTAGTGATTTCATTTCGGGGATAAGGGTTTCTCAATAGTTAATAAAGTTACTGATTATTTTTTATTTACAACAATTTATTAAATTATTTTATTTTTAAGGTCAACCAGGTCTATCCCGCCAAAATTTCCGGAGCTCATCATCAGCAGATTGGCATTAACTAATTTTATTTTTTGCAACTGGGTTAACAGCAATTGCGGGTCATTAAAAAACCCCAGATCGTTCTTTAAAAATGCCTCTTTTACAGTTTCGGCAGGATAGGGTTCCATCTTTTTTTGTTCGAAAGTTTTCTTGTCAATAAAAATTATTGCCTCGTCTGCCTCATCCATAGTGCCTGCGTATTGCGCTAAAAAGTCCTTATTTAAACTACTAAAGGTATGCAGCTCAATACAGGCAATCAACTTCCTGTCAGGAAACTGTGTTTTGACTGCGTGAATGGTGGCTTCTAACTTTGACGGCGAATGCGCAAAATCTTTAAAAACTGTCGCGTTATCACTTTTACCAACCAACTCTAACCTGCGTGCCGCACCCTTAAAGGTTGTGATACGGCCATAAAAATCAGCTTTGGTAATGCCCAAGCCTTCGCAAACCAATCGCGCGGCCTGCATATTAAGCAGGTTATGTTCGCCAAATACTTCTAACGGGTATTTCTCGCCGTCAGACAAAATGGTGGTAACCCCATTTTCAATACTATATTCGGGTAAAGCGTAAGGTTGTTTGGTCACAGCCGAAGTATCTTCGGCAACAACCTCATCTAAAACACTGTCTGTTTTACTGTAGATCAGCGTTCCGCCGGGTTGTATCGTCTCAATAAATATTTCAAACTGATCAATATAACTTTTGAACGTCGGGAACACATTGATGTGATCCCAGGCTATCCCGCTGATCACGCCGATATTAGCTTTGTATAAATGAAACTTAGGCCGCCTGTCAGTCGGCGAAGCCAGGTATTCGTCGCCTTCTATCACAATGATTGGGGCTTCTTTGGTTAGCTTAACCATTGTTTCAAAACCTTCCAGCTGCGCGCCTACCAGGTAATCAAAGTCTTTGCCGGCCGCCTGCAGCACATGCAATATCATGGAAGTGATGGTTGTTTTACCGTGGCTTCCCCCTATCACAACCCTTAACTTATCTTTTGATTGCTCATAAATATATTCGGGATATGAATATACTTTTATACCCAGCTCCTGTGCCTTTAACAACTCGGGGTTATCAATGCGCGCGTGCATCCCAAGGATTATTGCATCGAGATCTTTAGTGATCTTCTCGGGGTGCCAGCCATTTTCTTTAGGTAAGATGCCATACTTTGCCAGGCGTGAAACCGATGGCTCAAATAACACATCGTCAGAACCCGTTACCTCAAATCCTTTTTTATGTAAAGCAATGGCAAGATTGTGCATGGCACTGCCGCCTATAGCTATAAAATGTACCCTCATATAATTTAGCAGATGCTTTTATGAGCTGCAAATAAACACAAAAACGCTTGGCTTAACAAACGTTATCACTTAAGCCCCTCCCAAACCCTCCCCGGTAGGGAGGGCTTTGATTAGCCTGTCTCAAAGTCTCCCCTCCCGGGGGAGATTTAGAGGGGCTGCCTTATCATTTCAATAACAATACGGGCACGGCGGCGCTTTCTGCCAGTTGCTGCGATACGCTATCATGTAAAAGCGATTGGAAAAAGCTATACTTATGCGGCAATGCAATCACCAGTTGCGCGTCATTATCTGTAGCAAAATGAAGTATGCCGTTTATAACATCGGTATCGTTTACGTAGCTGTACTTGGGATGATAGGGTGATAACATGTGGTGTAAGGCGGTTTCTTCTGCCCTACGTTCGGCATCACCTGATAGGTGTCGTGAATCCTTATCAATATTTACCACCAGCAGTTCAAATTTCTTCTTATCCAGCAAGCGTTTCAACGATTCGAGCGGAACGGTTTCTTTAACCTTATCAAAATCACAGGCCACTACAACGCGTTTAATGTTTTTATAATCGTATAGTGGTGGTACAACAATTACAGGCACAGGGCTGGCCTTTGATATTTTAATAACGTGACCACCTACTTGCGAGTCGTTTTTACTGGTGTTACCCTTGCTGCCTAAAATTACCAGGTCGGCATTTTTAGCAGCTACATTTTCAATAACCGCACGTAACAGGTGCGACCGGTTTAGATGGGTAGTTATCTGTACTCCCTCCCTAACCAATTTGCTTAATTTATGCTTTAAGTGTTCCAGGTTTTTTATCCTGTCTGCGGCATTTTGTTCTATCTCTTCCTCTCGTAACTGCACCATATCCGGATTGGGCAGCATTGTCTCTAATGGCGAAACGTAATAAGCATTTAATAATACGATGCGCTCAACATTGGTTTGTTTACTTAATTCGGCGGCAAATTCTGCAGCGTGTACTGATGCGCTCGAAAAATCGATAGGTACAAGATAGGTTTTCATTACAGTTGAAATTAGATATATATCTTTTTGACTATTTAGGTCTAAAAGTTAGCGCAAAGTTAATTGGTATACAGTTGGTCTTTGTCAAATAAAACACATAAATATAAATAGAGTTTCCAGAAATAAATAAGGATGTCACCCTGAGGCTCTCGAAGCCTTGCCTGCCGGCAGGCAGGGGTGAGCGAAGGCCTTTCCCACATGCTTCGGGGCTCAGTAAAACGACGCTCGTTTTGGTAATAAACTACTTAATAAACTTAGCGGCCACCCATTCCTTATCTTTTTTGTGGATGATATATTTCAATCCGTATTTGCGGGCTTCGTCGGTAATGATATCCAGGTCGGGCATTTCATAAAAGCCACTGAAATAGATCTCGCCATCAGGTTTCAAAGCTTCCGCGTAGCGCGACATCTGATCGATCAATATATTGCGGTTAATATTAGCCAGGATAATATCGTATTGCTCGCCAGGAATGGCCTCTTTTGATCCGCAGAGCGCAGTAATATTTTCAATATCGTTCAGCTGTGCGTTCTCGATAGTGCTGTCGTAACAAACAGGGTCATAGTCAATAGCTACTACGCGCGCGGCATCCAGCTTGGCAGCCATAATAGCCAGGATCCCCGTACCGCAACCCATATCCAAAACCTCTTTTCCGGCAAAATCATTCTCCAGCATTAATTGCAGCATCATGGCTGTAGTTTGGTGATGGCCGGTACCAAAGGCCATTTTAGGGTCTATCACTATCTCATATTTAAACTCCGGCCTTGGCTCATGGAAAGTTGCCCGCACAAATACCTGGTCGCCAATGCTTATGGGTTCAAAATTACTTTCCCATACTTCGTTCCAGTTTTTTTGTGGAATAAGCATTACCTCGTAGCTAAATGTAAACAGGTCCCGGTAAGGCAGCAACGTTTCACGCATAAGTCCTTCGTTAAAATCGTCCGACGGAATATATGCCTTAAAACCCAGGTCAACTTCCTCAAACGTGTCAAAACCTATTTCGCCCAGGGCATTGATCAAAAGGTCCTGCTGGTAATCCTCGGTGGTTATGGTAGTAAAAAGGAGTTCGTAGTAATTCATGATTCGTTATCAGTTTCGTCGACAGGCTTGGCTTTTCTAAATGCTTTCCAGTCTAACAGGTAGAGTAATAAAAAGTTGATCACCCAATAAAACAGCTGCACACCCGTCATAAACCAGCCGATATCAATAAAGCGGCTCTTTTTTGTTTCAGGATCCCAGATCAAATAGGCCAAT
>JAQBOP010000410.1 GCA_028287975.1 Mucilaginibacter sp.
CTGCACCGCCGTCTCTGACGACGAGATCGCGATGTCGGCGAGTTGCTCCGAGGTCGGGTCGGGGATGACCGCGCAGTCGCCGTAGACGAGCACACGATCGGCGAGGGACATCAGGAACACGCTCGACACCCCAGATACGCCGGGCCGGGTCTTGATGATTTCGAACGCGGGTCGGATCGTGTTCGCCGTCGTGTGCACGGCGCCGGACACCATCCCGTCGGCGAGCCCCTGGTGCACCATCATGGTTCCGAAGTACGACCCGTCCGTGACGGTGTCGCTGGCCTGGCTCACGGTGACGCCCTTTGGCGATCGAATGCGCGCGTACTCCTCGGCGAACTTCTCCCGGAGGTCGGACGTGAACGGGTCGATGACGTCGGCCTCGGACAGGTCGAGTCCGAGCTCTGTCGCCCGCGCGCGCACCGTCGCCTCGACCCCAAGGATGGTGAGCTTCGCGACCTTCCGCTGCAGCAGAGTGTTCGCCGCCTTCAGGATGCGATCATCATTGCCCTCGGGAAGCACGATGTGCTTGAGGTTCTCGCGCGCCCGCTCGAGGATTCCGTACTCGAACATGAGCGGCGTGACGACGCTCGACCGGCTGACCTGCAGTCGGCGCAACAGTTCGTCGTCGTCGACGTGGGCGTCGAAGAGGGCGCGCGCGGCGTCGTACTTGCGCGGGGAGTCCGCGGCGAGCCGACCCCGCGTGCCCTGGATGTGACGAAGCAGATCGTAGGTGTCGAGGTTCGACATGGCGATCGGGAGTGTCGATCCGATGCCGGAGACGAGTCGCTGAACCTGCGGGGCGAGTTCGAACCCACCGTTGAGGATGACGCCGGTCAGCGACGGGAAAGTCCCGGATGCGTGAGCGAGAAGCACACCGACCAGCACGTCGGCCCGATCACCCGGCGTCACGACTACCGCACCCTCGGTGAGCCGGGTCAGCACGTTCTCCATCGACATGGCAGCGACGATCACGCCAAGTGCCTCGCGCTCGAGGAGGGCGGGGTCTCCCCACAGCCGGCGGGCGTCCGTCGCTTTGAGGAGAGCGCCGAGGGTCGGTGCGACCAGGAACGGGTCCTCCGGGATCGCCCACACGGGAACGTCATCGATCATCGCCGTGGCGACGGCCGTCTCGATCTCTTTCAGGTGGTCGGGGTCGGCGCGATTGACGACGATCGCGAGGAGCCCGGCGTGCTGCTCGCGGAGTTCTGCCGTGGTGAGGTCGGCGACCTGGCGCATCTCGTCCGGGCTTCGGGCGCCCTCGCCCTCGTTCATCCGGCCGCCCAGTACGAGTAGTACGGGTGCGCCAAGGTTGGCGGCGATGCGCGCGTTGTAGGAGAGCTCGGTCGGGCTGCCGACGTCGGTGAAGTCTGAGCCCAGAATGATGACGGCGTCACAGGCCCGCTCGACGGCGGCGAACCGCGACACGATGTCGGTGAGTGCGCCATCCGGGTCGCTGTGAACGCGCTCGTAGCTGACGCCAATGCAGTCCTCGTAGGGGATGTCCGCGGTGTCATGCTCGAGGAGCAGTTGCAACACATAGTCGGGCTCGGTGGTGGACCTCGCGATCGGACGAAACACGCCCACCCGGCCGGCTTCGCGGGCAAGCGTCTCGAGCACGCCGAGAGCAACGGTGGACTTGCCGGTGTGCCCCTCGGCCGAGGTCACGTAGATGCGGGTGGGCACGACCCCAGCCTAGGGACCGGCGCCGAACGGCGACACTGGCCGAACCGGGTAGGATTCTCTTTGGTCCGCCACGGTCCCGTTTCGCTCCCTGAGCTTGTCGAAGGGTCGAAGGGCCAGGCGCCAGGAGAATTCGCCTAGTGGCCTATGGCGCACGCTTGGAAAGCGTGTTGGGTGCAAGCCCTCGGGTGGGCCCACACGCGCCGGTTCCGACGCGTTGCGAAGCAACGTGGCGGCCGTGCCGTGGGGAGTCGAATCCCCCATTGCGATGAAAGTGCCGCAGGCATTTTCATCGCCAGCAGCGCAAACCGAGCTGGCGCCGTAGTGCGGCGTTCTCAATCGCAAGCCGAGCCAAGGCACCCGCGTGATACGGGTAGGATTCTCTATGGCTTGCTCGCCCACGGTGGCGGTCAAGAGCCAGGAGAATTCGCCTAGTGGCCTATGGCGCACGCTTGGAAAGCGTGTTGGGTGCAAGCCCTCGGGGGTTCGAATCCCCCATTCTCCGCAAAACGCGCAATTGTGCCCGGTTGGACGAATGTTGCTGCGCCCGAGCGCCTTCGTCCCAAACGGGCACAATTGTTGTCCTCGCCGGAACGTACCGAGCAGGATTCGAGAAGCGCCGCCCGGCCCCCGAACCTACTATTGGTCTTAGTTCAGACCCCGGGAGGACGCTCATGGCTGCCATATTCAGCAAAGAGGAAAAGGCTGCCATGCGGGCAGCAGTCGCCGAGAAGAAGGCCGCGCAGGAAGGTGCGGACGCCGCCGCCGCGTGCGATGCCGCGATCGCCGCGATGACCGGAACCGACAAAGACCTCGCCCTCGCCTTCCACCAGCTGGTCAAGGAGAACACGTCGCTCGCGGCGAAGACCTGGTACGGGATGCCTGCATACGCGAACGCCGACGGCAAGACGGTGGTCGCCTTCAAGCCGGGGTCGAAGTTCAAGATCCGCTATGCGTCCCTCGAGTTCCAGCAGGACGCGAAACTGGATGACGGCAACGTCTGGCCGGTCGGTTTCGCCCTCA
>JAQBOP010000208.1 GCA_028287975.1 Mucilaginibacter sp.
ACTAATTAGATCTAAAAAGAAAGATCTTAACAAAGAATTTGGGCCATCAAGCTGGGCTATTGAGAATAAAACCGCCATATATGTACTTATATTTTTAATTACAGTACTGGGGTTTGTCAGCTACAATAATTTGCCTAAGGAAAACTTTCCGGATATAGCACAATCAAAGGTGTTTGTGAGCACGCCATACATTGGCCAGTCGCCGCAAAATATCGAGTTGCTGGTAACCAGGCAGTTAGAGAAACAACTAAAATCACTTAAAGGATTAAAAAAGGTTACATCAAACTCAAAGCAAAACATGTCGGTTATCACTGCCGAGTTTAACGCTGACGTGAAGATCCGCGACGCTAAAATTGATGTTAAGGAAGCAGTTGATAAAGCCAAGCAGGACTTGCCGCAAAATGACGATAACCTTAAAGAATCTATCATATCTGATATTAACGTTGCCGATATCCCGATCCTTTATGTAAATATTTCGGGCGATTATGACCTGAAAAAATTAAAGGAATATGCGGATAATTTAAAGGATGATATTGAAAGCTTTAAAGAAATATCACGGGTTGAAGAAGTAGGTGCTTTAACACCCGAGATCCAGATCAATGTCGACATGAACAAAATGGCGGCAGTACAATTAAGCTTTAATGATATTACACAAGCAATTGGTAATGAAAATATTATCGCGTCGGCAGGTAACGTTACTACAGATGGTATCCGTCGTAGTATTGACATCAAAAAAGACTATAAGAGCGCAGATGAGGTATCTGAAATGGTTGTTAGAAACCCAAAGGGCCAGCCAATTTACCTGCGTGACATTGCCGAAATAAAGGATTCATTTTTAGAGCAGGAAAGTTACGCACGTTTAAAAACAAACGACAGCAAGGACTTTAAAAATGTAATTACCCTTAATGTGAGCAAGCGTACCGGCGAAAACCTGATCGAGGCTTCTGACAAAATAAACAGCCTGATCTCGCAAAAGCTTAAAACTGTATTCCCTAAGGGGCTTAAAATAACTGTAACCGGTGATCAGTCTGACAAAACACGTACAACGTTAAATGACCTGATCAATACCATTGTAATTGGCTTTATATTGGTTACCATTATCCTGATGTTCTTTATGGGTACCACCAACGCCATATTTGTTGCGCTGTCTGTACCACTCTCATGTTTTATCGCATTCCTGGTAATGCCGGCTATCGGCTTTACGCTTAACATGATCGTGTTGTTCTCCTTCCTGCTCGCATTAGGTATTGTGGTGGATGATGCTATTGTGGTAATAGAAAATACGCACCGGATCTTTAACAATGGCGCTATGCCTATTAAACAAGCGGCAAAAATTGCTGCCGGGGAAGTGTTCCTGCCTGTATTCTCGGGTACTATGACAACCCTTGCACCATTCATACCATTGGCATTCTGGAACAGCCTGATCGGTCACTTCATGTTCTTCCTGCCAATTACGCTGATCATAACGCTGTTGGCATCGTTGGTTGTGGCTTACTTGTTTAACCCGGTATTTGCGGTTGATTTTATGAAACCACATATCGAAGGCGAGCACGATAACCCGAAATTCGATAAGAAATTTGGACGCTCGTTGATCTATTTGGGAATAGCTACCGTTATAGGATATTTGATAAACTTTGGTTTTGGTAATTTTATGGTACTTGTTGTGGTACTGTTCACACTTAATCATTTTGTTTTATTACGGGTGATAGACAGTTTCCAAAACAACTTATGGCCACGATTTAAGGATTGGTACGCCAGATGGCTTGAACGTGCCGTTAAAGCTCCCTGGGTGGTATTAGGTGGTACTATTGTGTTATTTATATTCACAATATTCTTCCTGGTGGCGCGGTCGCCAAAAGTAGAGTTTTTCCCTGCGGGCGATCCAAACTTTGCATTTGTTTACGTAACCATGCCTATCGGTACAGATCAGGCCTATACTAACCAGGTTACCCAAATATTAGAGAAACGTGTTGCACAAGCAGTCGAGCCTGATAAGGATATTGTTTCATCTATTATATCAAATGTAACAGCCAGCGTTGCTGACCCAAGTGACGAAGATCAGGGCGATTACGAGAATAAAAGTAAGATAACCGTTGCCTTTGTTGAGTTTGGCAAACGTAATGGAAAAGACACCAAGGCAGTACTGGCAAATGTGCGTAAAGCCGTTGATGGGGTAGTGCCGGGTGCAAAAATAGCCGTAGCGCAAGAAAACGGCGGCCCACCGGTGCAAAAAGATATCAGTATTGAAATTGCCGGTGATAACATTGATACATTGGTAAAAACAGCAAATCACCTAAAAAGCTACCTTGCCAGGCAAAATATAGCCGGTATTGAAGGCCTGATTGCCGACGTGCAAACTGACAAACCGGAAATTGTATTTGACGTTGACCGTGAACGCGCAAACCGCGAAGGTATCAGCACCGGCCAGATAACGCAAAATTTAGGTACGGCGGTGTTTGGTGCCAAAGCAGGCGATTTCAGGAACACGCGTGAGGATGATTACCAGATCAAAGTGCGAGCTTTAGAGAGCCAACGCAGTAACCTGGATGCTTTAAAGAACTTAAAGATCACCTATCGCGACTTAGCTACCGGTGGTGCTATCCGTCAAGTACCTATCTCAGCATTTACCGATGTCAGGTACACTACAACGTATAGTAACATTAAACATAAGCAACAAAGACGGGTATTGACATTAGGGTCGAATGTTATCAAGCCTAATAATATTAATGAGGTTAACGCTAATATTTTAAGAGCGATAAATAACTTCAAAAAGCCGGCTAATATCACCATAAAAATGGGTGGCGGCCAGGAAGACCAGGCGGAAGCAGCAAATTTCCTGATAGGCGCCTTGGTTACCTCGTTTGGATTGATCCTGATCATTCTGATGATCCAGTTTAACTCGACCGGTAAAACATTGATCATTTTAAGTGAGATCCTGTTTAGTATTATAGGCGTATTGTTGGGTGTAAGTATATTTAAAATGACCATATCAATAGTAATGACCGGTGTAGGTATAATAGCGCTCGCGGGTGTGGTAGTACGTAATGGTATATTATTGGTTGAGTTTACGGATATGCTTATGGAAAGCGGCGCAAATATCCACGATGCTGTTGTCGAAGCGGGCCATACCAGGATGACACCGGTATTGTTAACTGCGACATCGGCTATATTGGGACTTATCCCATTAGCGGTAGGCTTTAATATCGACTTTGTGGGATTGTTTACGCACTTCAAGCCGCATATTCACTTTGGTGGTGATAACGTAGCCTTCTGGGGCCCGTTAGCATGGACAATGATATTTGGGTTAGGTTTTGCAACCATCATTACCTTGATATTGGTGCCGTGTATGTATTTGATCCGTTACCGCATCAAAGCAAGATTCAGCAAGAAAGAAAAGGTAAAAGAACCTGAAGTTGAAGTAGCCACTGTATAATTTACAGTTTAAAATAACAAGGAGGCCGGCCCGGATAACAGGCCGGTCTCTTTGTGTTTGTATTATAATTTTAACACACTTTAGCAACCCCTTGCCAATGGCATTACCCAGTTCGTTCAAAACTATGCCATTTTTTAGGAATGATTATTGCATTTTATCGAGATATAAATAAATCATAATGGAATTAAAAGTAGAAAAGCCTTTTTTCCAGGCACTAGGAATAGGTATTTTGGCAGGGATGCGTTCGGCATCTGCACCTGCCATCACCGGTTATATATTAAGCCATCATCAATCTAAAACATTTGCAAAGTCGCGATTAGGTTTTTTACAGTCAAACGCGGTGGCTAATGGTCTAAAGTACATAGCCCTGGCCGAATTTATTGGCGACAACTACCATCGGCCCCTAACAGGATAAAACCGGTTGTACTGGCGGCCCGTTGTCTATCAGGCGCTTTAGCAGGAGCGGGGATCTTAAAGGCAAGTGGAGGAAGCGCGGCCGTAGGTGCTTTATTAGGTGGAACGGCCGCTTTTGCATCAACCTTCGGTAGTTTCTTTCTGCGTAAAGCTACAGTTAAAACCTCGGGCATTATTGATCCCATAATCGGCGCTATTGAGGATGCGCTGGTTGTCGGTGCAGGCGTTGGCCTGGCTAAGCTTACATAAGACTTAGCTTGTAGATACAAGCTTTTTTAATCTTAATGTAAGATTATGCCTAAATTTCGTGAGTTTAAACACTTATGACGCTGCACAAGACTAATTATATAGAATTTTTGATAATTTTGTTTAAATAGTCAGTAATTGCAATAATTAGTCTACAAATGAGCTCAGGAAGCGATCAACAGGATATCAAGCGCGAGAAGATTTTAGATGCCGCATACCAAAGGTTTTTGCATTATGGTTACTCAAAAACCACAATGAACGAAATAGCAAGTGATCTGTCGCTATCAAAGGCATTATTATATTATTATTTCCCGGATAAAAGCCAACTATATATCGCTGTTATGCGCAAGCTGGCAGGTGAGTATATTGACAATCTGCAAAGTAGGCTTAACAAGTTTGATAATTTAAAAGAGGCGTTTGTTTCTCAAATCAACATTAAACATGACTTTATTGTCAAAAATTATAATTTCTTCGACTTCTTTAGGGTGAATGAGCAAAATTTACCTGATACTATTTGGGAAATCATCACCGAGATCCATCAAACAGAGATGGTGTTGTTAAGTGCCGCCATCAAGATAGAAGCTGAAAAAGGTAATATCAAACCTGTTGACAACCCGGGCGAAATTGTCGATCTGCTACTGGACGCTTTGCATGGCGTAAGTGTAAGCGCGGTATCACATAAAAAGGTAATGTTCCCGCAAAAAGAACACTTGGACGAGATCCATAGCAAGCGTTTATTACTGCTTGATATCTTTATAAAAGGCTTGATGTATTAGCCTTTTGCCTACTGTCACCTTGCCGTAAAAAAGACTGATTTGCAATTTAAAAGGGTAACTTATTAATACCTTTGCCTTATATTATTTAATTAGACATAATTAATATTATATATATCAATTATCAAAAATACTTCTAAAGTTAAGAGGTGATTGTTTTAGAGTGATTAAGCAGGTTAAAAGTAAAATTTTAGCCTGCTTTTTTTTATTTAAGGCGATTCTTAGCCAAAGAACAGGTATGATATCAATATGGCCGTTACAATGCCAAAAAAATCAGCGATCAACATTGCAGGAATAGCGTAACGCGTTTTTTTAATACCTACCGCGCCAAAATAAAGGGCGACAATATAAAAAGTAGTATCGGCTGTACCATATAATACACTTGACAAATGGCCTGTAAAACTATCCACACCAAAAACTTTCAGGTTATCCAACATCATAGCCCTGGCACCCGATCCGCTTAGTGGGCGTATAAATGCAATTGGTATTACGTCAGTAAAACGGGTGTCCATATTATGGAAATGTCCAAACACCCATTTAAAACCATCGCCGATATAGGTAAGCGCGCCACAAGTCCTGAAAAGGCTTACGGCAACCAATAAACCAACCAGGTAGGGGATAATTTTAACAGATATCTCAAATCCTTCTTTTGCACCATCAATAAAGGCCTCAAATACATTTATTTTCTTTCGTAATCCGCCTAAAATAAATAAGGTGGGTATAGTTAGATAAACTATATTGCTAAACACTTTTGAAAACTCGCTTATTTGCTGTTTATTTAAAAAAGCTACAAAATACCATATCATTAAACCAATTGCGGCTGTTATCCCCCCCAGCCAGGTTATTACAACTTTATCAAAAAGATTTATTTTTTGTTTAATGCTTACTACTATCAGCCCGGCTAATGTTGCTACATACGTAGCAATAATGCATGGTATAAAAACATCAGTCGGATCAGTAGAATGATAAATGGCACGTTGCGCTATTATAGCTATAGGTAAAATGGTTAGTCCCGAAGCATGTAGGGTTAAAAACATGATCTGCGAATTTGACGCGGTATCGTTGCTTTTATTAAGTTCTTGCAAACCATTCATAGCCTTTAAGCCAAACGGGGTTGCGGCATTATCCAGCCCTAATAAATTGGCCGAGAAGTTCATCATCATTTGCCCTATAGACGGATGATCTTTAGGTACTTCTGGAAATAGACGATTAAAAAATGGCCCTACAATGCGCGAAAGGAAATTTATAGCTCCGGCTTTTTCGCCAATTTTCATAATACCCAACCATAGTGACATTATACCTACAAGCGGTAAGGCTATATCCATAACGGCAGCTTTTGAAGTATCAAAAGTTCCTTCGGCCATGAGTTTGAATATCTCTGTATCGCCAAAAAATATTAGCTTAATCAGGCCTATAACAAATGCAATTAAGAAAAAGGCAACCCAGATATAATTTAAAGCCATGTGTTGATGTACAGATATACAAATGTGAAAATATGCAAATGATTTTGATTGGTGTATATTTTGTTAGTTGATTTTTTAATTATCTTCAGATATAATTATACTTATACCAATATGAAAGACACTGTAAAACGATTGACTTCAGTAATTGACGACCTGTTAACCCGTGACCTGCAGGCAATTGATTGGGATAGCAAGGCATCGCCCGATAGATGGTCGCGAAAAGAAATTATGGGTCACTTAATTGATAGTGCACAAATCAATCTGCACCGATTTATAAGATGCACTTACCAGGAAGGTTTTAAGTTGACTTACGACCAGGTAGAGTGGGTAGAAATACAGCATTACCAGGATGAAGATATCAACGAAATATTGGAGTTATGGCGATTGCTTAACTTTCAGATAATTCGAGTATGGAAAAATTATCCTGTGGATAGGTTAACGGCGCAATGTGATAACAGTAAAACCGAAATAAGTATGCATACTGTTGAATGGCTGGCCGTTGACTATGTTGAACACATGAAAAATCATTTAAATAAAGTTTATTAAAATGGCGCAGTCAGCGGGATATTCAGGTACGCCTTTAGCCAAAAAGCTCGGAATTAAATCGGGCTTTAAAGTTAAATTAATAAATGAGCCCATGCATTACTTTGAATTGTTTACCGATTTACCCGATGATATTGAATTAAATAATGATCTTTTAGTTAAGAAGGATTTGATTCATTTCTTTATAAAAGATCAGGCAGAATTTAAGATGCTATTGCCGCAGTTAATGTCTCAGATCAAAATAAACGGTATTATATGGGTTTCGTGGCCAAAGAAGTCATCCAAAGTACTAACTGACGTCACCGAAGATATAATACGTAACTATGCCATCAGCATCGGTTTAGTGGATGTTAAGGTTTGCGCGGTTGATGAAGTTTGGTCGGGCTTAAAACTTGTAATTCCGATAAAGAATCGCAAGTAATATATTGTCGAAATCATGGCTTGATCTATTTAAAATTACACTATTCTTGCTTTTTAGCCGATTTTCCTTGTCCAAAAAGTTATAACTTAGCACACTTCTTTACATACACTATGGCTACAATTAATTTAGAACGTGTGCATGGCGATTTTGGCTTTGCAGCGAGTGATGAGAATGGACACACCATTAAAATGGATAGCAGCCCGGAGAGTGGCGGCGAAAACTTTGGCGTACGCCCGATGCAAATGCTGTTAATGGGACTTGCAGGTTGCTCTGCCATTGATGTAATTGCTATTTTAAAGAAGCAACGCCAGGATGTGCAGAATTATAAAATGGTGGTAAACGGCGATCGCGAAGCTGGTAAAGAACCTTCTTTATGGAAAGACGTGTCTATCGAGTTTCATTTATACGGCGATATAGATCCGGACAAAGCAAATCGTGCTGTAGAACTTTCAGTTAATAAATATTGTTCGGTAGCAGCCACTTTAGAAAAAGCAGGTGCCGAAATTAAAACGCAGGTATTTGTACATCCTGCCGAATAACTAATAAACTAATACCAAATGTCATCTAAATTAGACCCTATAACCCAGGCTATCCGCATTCAGACAGAAAGAACGCAACAGCAGGAACATTCAACCCCATTATATTTAACAAGCAGTTTTATATTTGACGAGGCAGAGGCCATGCGTGCCGCTTTTGCTGATGAAAACGAGGATAATATATACAGCCGTTTTAGCAATCCAAATGTTGATGAGTTTATAGCTAAAATGTGCGCACTGGAAGGTGCTGAGGATGGTTTTGCTACCTCGACGGGGATGAGTGCTATATTCGGGTCTTTTTTTGCCTTACTTAAACAAGGCGATCATATAATAAGCTGCAGTTCTGTTTTTGGCAGCACATTTACTTTGGTTACCAAATATTTGCCGCGTTATGGCATTACATGCACTTTGGTGCCCGCCAATGATGAAGCTGCCTGGGAGGCAGCTGTACAGCCAAATACCAAAATGATCTACCTGGAAACCCCTACAAACCCCCAATTAGAGATTTTGGATTTGGAGTGGGCCGGTAAATTCTCAAAAAAGCATAATCTTATTTTAAATGTAGATAATTGCTTTGCTACGCCATTACTGCAAAAGCCTATACAATACGGTGCAGACCTTGTTGTGCATTCGGCTACCAAATGGATTGACGGGCAGGGCAGGGTACTGGGCGGTATAATTGTGGGCCGTGCAGATCTGATAAAGGAAATTTACCTGTTTTGCCGTAACACAGGCCCGGCATTGGCACCGTTTAATGCCTGGGTTTTAAGCAAAAGCCTGGAAACATTGGATGTACGCATGCAACGCCATTGCGAGAACGCGCTCAAAGTTGCC
>JAQBOP010000027.1 GCA_028287975.1 Mucilaginibacter sp.
ACATAAGAAGCAATTGCCGCCGGCGGAAGAAGCGATTAGGTAATCATATAGGTTAAGCAACTAACGTAAAGTTAGGATATTATAGAAAACAAAAAAGGTATAAAACAAGAAAAGCCCCTGATGGGCAGGGGCCTTTACTAACCAATTATAAACCTAAATTATGAGAAGAGCTGTAGGAGAAGGAGTCGAACCTCCACAGAGTGGTTATTCTTATTGCTAAGAGTTTCCCATGATCTCCGCCACCGCGACGAGGAGGTGTGTCTGCCAAAATTTCACCATCCTACAATATTTATTAATTAATTCACGCCAGTGAATTGCTGTTGGGGAAGGATTCGAACCTCCACAGAGTAGTTAGCCCGCTTCGGGTTTCCTATGGTCTCTACCACCGGGACAAGGAGGTGTGTCTGCCAAAAATTTCACCACCCAACATTATGTGATGTTTATTTATTTTAAAGAACGGTTAAGCTTTTAGGTCCAATTGCTTGTTACAAACATAATAGACTTAGCAATTCCTTGCAAATATTTCAACAAAAATATTTTATTTTTATTCAAATTATAATTATACTTGTATTTCAATATAGATATTCAAATTTATGTCCCACAGAAAAGCTCAAAATTTAGAAATTGATAATCTTGATATCCAAATTTTATCAATATTGATGAAAAACGCTACCACTCCTTACACAGAAATTGCAAAGGAATTGATCGTTTCAGGCGGAACAATCCATGTGCGGATGAAAAAGTTGGAAGAAATGGGTGTAATAAAAGGCGCCAGTTTAGAGGTAGACCCTCAAAAACTGGGCTATGATATTACCGCGTTTTTAGGTATATTTTTGGAGAAAGGTTCGCAGTATAATGATGCCGTCAAGCAATTAAAAGCCGTTAAGGAAATTGTAGAACTACACTATACAACAGGTAGTTACAGTATCTTCGCAAAAATTATCTGCCATGATACCGCCCATTTGCGCGAGGTATTGAATGAACAGATACAAGGGGTAAAAGGCATACAACGCACAGAAACCTTTATATCATTAGAAGAGAGCATTAAAAGGCAAATAACTTTAGAGTAACCCTAACTTAATACTTTATTATAATAGGCCTGCTGTTTTTTACGGCTGGCCTTTTTTTGTTTTATCATATGTCATTGCGGGTTAGCTGACAAACGCTGCCAACGCCTGCTCTATCCTATTGATCGTTTCATCTTTACCCAACAGTGCCGCTATATCAAAAACATGCGGGCCAAACTTACCGCCTACCAGCATAATGCGGAGAGGTAACATCACATCGCCTGTTTTTAAGCCTTTTTCTTCAGCCAATGCTTTAAATGATGCTTCCAGATCGGCAGCAACTATTGACGGTGTAGATTTTAATAATTCAAAAACAGATTTAAAGAAAGCTGTTTTTTCGTCCGTCCATTTTGGTTTAACGGCATTCAGGTCATATGCTGCGGGGATCTGAAAAAAATAACCCGCTTGCAGATAAAAATCAGTTAGTAAAGTACACCTGTCTTTTATCAGTTCAATAACTGTTAATAAATAGTTGTCGTCTTTAACGATTACACCATTATCGATCAATACTTTTTCAACTTGGTTTTTTAATTTTTCTGCGCTTGATCTTTTGATCCATTCGGCATTGAACCATTTGGCTTTTTCAAAATCAAACTTAGCACCCGCCTTACTGATCCGCTCGATGGAGAACTTCTCAACTAATTCACTTAAAGAAAACACCTCATGACCGCTGCTATCATTCCATCCCAGTGTTGCTAAAACATTTATAAATGCTTCAGGCAAAAATCCTACGCCTTCAAAGCCCGGTTCAAGCGTACCGGTTTGGGTATTTTCCCAATCCATGGCATAAACCGGGAAGCCTAGCCTTGCGCCATCCCGCTTGCTTAGTTTACCATGGCCATCAGGTTTTAGTATTAAAGGTAAATGCGCCCATTGCGGCATATCGGCTTTCCAGCCCAAATAATCCCACAACAATAAATGTACAGGTGCAGACGGCAGCCATTCCTCGCCCCTAAACGCGTGCGAGATCTTCATCAAATAATCATCAACCACTACGGCTAAATGATAGGTTGGCATACCATCAGCTTTTAAAAGCACCTTATCATCCAACTGGTTAGTTTCAAAACTAACGCGCCCACGGATCATATCTGTAAAGCTAACTGTTTGGTCGGCCGGTATTTTTATGCGGATAACATGAGGGGTGTGGTTATCCAGTAATTGGTCAATCTCATGCTGTGGTAACGACAGCGAATTACGCAAACCATCGCGATAAACCTGTCCGTATTGAAAGTTAGGGATCTCTTTGCGGTTCTTGTCCAGCTCTTCGGCAGTATCAAAAGCGTAATAAGCGTGGCCCTGCATTACCAGCCTTTCGGCATATTCGCGGTAAATGCTTTTGCGCTCGCTTTGGCGATAAGGCGCGTATTGACCGGGATTAACCGGGCTTTCATCCGGTGCAATGCCGCACCAGTTTAAGCAATCCATAATATACTGTTCGGCGCCTGCAACGTAGCGGGTTTGGTCGGTATCTTCTATCCGTAAAACAAAATCGCCATTGTTTTTCTTAGCAAAAAGATAATTAAACAAGGCTGTACGTACGCCGCCTAAATGTAAACCGCCTGTAGGGCTTGGTGCAAATCTTACTCTAACTCTTTTATCTGACATTGTGCGGCAAAGATAATTTTTTAGTCGGTAAGTGTGAACGCCCGAAAGTCCGGAAGATGTAATGTTTTGTATTTGAGGTAAAAGGTTAAAGGCAAAAGGTTGTTAGCGTTCAAACCCTTTACCTTTCGCCTTTTACCTCGTAGCCTCAATAAAAATTATAACATACAAACCTATTTTACGTTATTTGAAGCTGATATGATAAATGCCTACCAAAATATAAAGCTCTGGAAATATATATTGTTCGCCTTTGCTGTTGTTATAGCCAGTGGGTCTTTATTCTATACCAATTATCTGGTGCGCAATATTGCAAGGTCTGAACGTACGCGCGCGCAAGTTTGGGCCATGAGTATGAAACAGGTAATATCAGCTGATGATAACGACTTTTTGCCTTATGTTTTCGCGGTGCGCGATAGTTCTATCATACCCGCTATTGTTACCAACGAAAAAGGTGAATTTCAATATTCAAGAGGGCTTGACAGCAATAAAACCTTCATTCCGCCTATACCGGATGCCATTACAGAGAAAAACGCCCCGCATTATGACCCCGATTACTTTAAGGCCGAACTGGAGACCATGAAATCGCAGCATGAGCCTATTAAGATAATTTTACCGCGCGGATATTGGCTCATTTATTATAAAGATTCGGCATTATTAAGCCAGTTAAAGATCTTCCCATACGTACAACTTTCGGTTATCGCCGTGTTTTTATTACTGGCTTATACCGCGTTTAACTCGTCGCGAAAGTCGGAGCAGAACCAGGTTTGGGTAGGTTTGGCTAAAGAAACTGCCCACCAGTTGGGTACGCCTATATCGTCATTAATGGCATGGATAGAGTTGATAAAAGACAAGTTTAACGCCGAAGAGGATCCGCTGGTTGCCGAAATGGAAAACGATGTACGGCGATTGGAAATAGTGGCCGATCGTTTTTCAAAAATAGGATCAAAACCCAAGCTTGAAGAACATTCTGTCTATGATGCCATAGAGGATTTTGTAAACTATTTTAAGATACGGGTAAGTAATAATATCAGTTTTGAGGTAACGGGCGATAAGGACCTGGTGGCAGGGTTAAATATTCCGCTATTTGATTGGGTGATAGAAAATTTACTTAAAAATGCAGTAAACGCCATTGAAGGTAAAGGCAGTATTAAGGTAGATATCCATACTAATAAAACTAAGGACCAGATCGTGATCGATATTACCGATACGGGTAAAGGCATACCTCGCTCTAAGTTTATTACCGTATTTCAGCCAGGATATACAACACGCAAGCGCGGCTGGGGCCTGGGATTGTCATTAACCAAACGTATGGTTGAAAATTACCATAACGGTCATGTATTTGTACGCGACTCTGAATTAGGTAAAGGCACCACATTTAGGGTTATATTAAAAAACATCAGACATAATGAATAGACCTGATACCGGTGATTATACTCCTTTTTATGGCAAGTATATTACCCTTGTTGACGATGAACGTGTTTTAGATACGCTGGAAAAATTAAAAACCAGTACCTATGAGTTTTTCATATCGTTAACCGACGAGCAGGCAAACCATGCTTATGCCGAAGGTAAATGGACCATTAAAGAAGTAGCCGGACATTTAATAGATGCCGAACGCACCTTTGCTTACCGGATCCTCGCTTTCTCGCGTGGACAGAAAGAGTTACCGGGGTTTGATGAAAATACGTATGTTGAATTAGCAAACTTTAACAGTCGCACCCTGCAGGATCTGGCAGCCGAGTTTAAAGCAGTTAGAGAAGCAAACCTATACATGCTACGCGCTTTGACGGAGCAGCAACTTGCAGCAACCGGCATTGCCAATGGCAGCCTGATAGCAGTAAATACAATTATTTATATCATGGCCGGCCATGAACTGCATCACTTAAATATTTTAAAAGAGCGGTATTTAAAGTAAAAGGTAAAGATTCAAAGGTAAAAGGCATACAACCAAATTGAAATACCTTTCACCTTTATCTTTCAACTTTCTTAGCTTCTTTTTTTTCTATCAGGTAGGATATGAATAATCCTAAGCCGCCAAATAAAGAAATCAAACCGAAATAGATAGGCGGATTTTCCACTCCCTGGGCATTATAAAATAAGTGATCTGATACAAAAGCCAGAAACAGGCCCAAGCCGGAACCTATTAATAGCATCCCCCAGGTGAGTACGTAGTTGCGGTTATTGGCTTTATCATTGATCCTGGGGTCCATGCCACGCTCTATCATAGCCATTTTTTCACGGTTGCGCAGGTAAAAAATTCCGAATATGGTTGCAAACATGGCAACCGATACTACCATGGGAATCATTACTTCTAAAGATGTTGATTGATCCATTTTATTTGTTTTTAATTGTTAATTATTTGTTTTGATAACACCGTAACTGATGTATTTGTAAGCTATGACAACATGGTTTTTAATTAGGTTACACGCTTTTTTAAATTGTTTACAATTTATTTATACCCTACCCAAACCGCGACAGGCTCATAATAATTATATTTACATATTGTGTGTAACCTAAACGAACATCATGTAGTCAGAGAGAGCATAAAAGATGCAGAGCAAGCTTTCAGATATTGAACTTATACAAAAAACACTGGCAGGCGATCAGTCGGCGTATGCCCACCTGGTTAAACGGCACCAACGTTTTGTATTTACGTTAGCCATGCGCTTTACCAAAAACCGTGAAGATGCGGAAGAGGTGGCACAGGACTGTTTTATTAAAGCTTATCGTTCTCTTAGTTCGTTTAAGCAAGAATCGAAGTTCAGCACCTGGTTATATAGTATAGTTTATACTACAGCCATGACATCACTGCGTAAAAAAAAAATGGATACGTCGTCAATTGATGATGAGGATACAGATATACAGATAGCAAACGTATCGTCAGAGTATGATGCCAACAGCGCCGAAAACAGGTCGAGGTCTTTTTATCTGAACCAGGCTATTGAACAATTATCACCAGATGATGCTGCTATTATTACCTTATTTTATAAAGGCGAGCAATCATTAGAAGAAATTGCACAAACGCTGGGCATTGAGGCTAACAGCGTTAAGGTTAAACTATTTAGGGCGCGCCAGCGTTTGAAAGAAAAGCTGGAGCATAATTTAAAACACGAAGTTAATGAACTGATATGAACAGCATAGAAGAAAGGCTTTGGGATTATATTGATGGCAACTGCTCGGCAGCCGAGCGTGAAGCTATTGACCTGTTGCTTGTTAATAATGAGGGATACCGGCAAAAATACCTGGAACTGCTTGCCTTTAACCGCGAGATAGCAGCCATGGAACTGGACGAACCATCCATGGCATTTACCTATAATGTGATAGAACAGATCCGTACGGATTATGCCAAACAACCGCTTAAAGCAAAGATCAATAAAAATATTATAAGAGTTATAG
>JAQBOP010000222.1 GCA_028287975.1 Mucilaginibacter sp.
GCTTACAACGGCTGAAGTAAGCCCTGCGATAATCGCAAATTAACCCGCGGTTACATGATTGGCTATGTTGATCGTATGGGTCAGGGTCATTGTATGGTGATTAGGATCTACCACTAACATACAAATTAAAATAGAGAAAAATGGTTAGTTCGATTGATCATTCCTCTTGTTAGTCCGGATTTGTAATCCCGGACTTAAACGTCCACCTGGCGCAAGTCTTAGAGCGATGGCAAATAGCCCGGCCTGACTTGTGACCTGTAAAGCACAAGTCAGGCCTTTTCCTGCCCCAGCCCGCTAAGACTTGCGCTATTTATTTTAATATCAAGCCAAATACTACAAAATAAAGAAAGATACTTTTTTTGGAAGACATGGTTTATTGGTTAGGTTGCAATAACACTAAAATACAAATAATCATTAAACAAAAAGCCTTACAAAGTTTAAAACTCCGTAAGGCTTCTAAATATCTACTGCCTGCTAACGCAACACTGCCAACTAAATATGTATTGGCCTGTTAGCCGTTGCTGCCAAGCATGCTTCGCGCATGGCTTCTGTGTAAGTTGGGTGGGCGTGGCTGATGCGTGATATATCTTCGGCGCTGGCACGGTACTCCATGGCTACTACGGCTTCGGCTATCATGTCCGCGGCGCGGGGTCCTATCATGTGTACGCCCAAGATCTCGTCGGTTGCTTCATCTGCCAGTACTTTTACAAAACCGTCCATATCACCACTGGCTACCGCCCTGCCACTGGCGCGGAACGGGAACGAACCTGTTTTATATTTTACGCCTTTTTCTTTTAACTGCTCTTCGGTTTGGCCTACGGCCGCAACTTCCGGCCAGGTATAAACCACACCCGGGATCAGGTTATAATTGATATGCGGTTTTTGGCCGACAATAGTTTCAGCAACATAAGTACCTTCGTCTTCTGCCTTGTGGGCCAGCATCGCTCCGCGGATCACATCGCCTATGGCATAAACACCCTTAACACTGGTCTGCATATGCTCGTCGACGGTAATTTTGCGGCCGCGTTCTTCAACGGTTAAGCCTATCTTATCCAAACCTAAACTATCTGTATATGCAATACGGCCGACAGCTACCAGGCAATAATCGCCTTTAAGCTCTTTCTTTTCGCCGGTCGGCGAATCGAAAGTTACCGTAACCTCTTTACCTTTTACGGTAGCGCCGGTAACTTTATGGCCCAGGTAAAACTCCATGCCTTGTTTTTGCAGCACCTTTTGCAGCTCTTTGCCCAGGCTTTTATCCATGGTCGGGATAATGCCATCCATAAACTCGATAACAGATACTTTAGCGCCTAAACGCGCGTAAACCGACCCCAGCTCTAAACCAATAACGCCGCCACCTATCAGGATCAGGTGTTTAGGTACTTCGGGTAAGGTTAATGCTTCAGTAGAGGTGATGATACGTTTTTTATCGATCTTAATAAATGGCAGGCTTGATGGTTTTGAGCCGGTAGCGATGATAATATTAGTACCGGTGATCTCTTGCGTGGTACCATCTGCCTTGGTGATGATAATGGTGTTTTTATCTTTAAAAGAACCCATCCCCTGGTAACCATCAATTTTATTCTTCTTAAATAAAAAGCTGATGCCGCCGGTGTTTTTGGCTACTACATCAACTTTGCGCTTCATCATTTGCGCGATATCAACCTTAAGGTCTTTAAGATTAATGCCATGTGTAGCAAACGCGTGGCCGGCATTATAAAAATGTTCTGACGAATCAAGCAGTGCCTTTGAAGGGATACAACCTATGTTAAGGCAGGTACCGCCGTATGTGGCATATTTTTCAATACAGGCTGTTTTTAAACCAAGTTGGGCGCAGCGTATAGCGGCTACGTAACCACCCGGCCCCGAACCTATAACGATAACATCATATTGCATAGTAGTGTGTTTTTGTGGCGCAAAGTTAAGTATTTTAGAGATTAGAGATTGGTTAATTAGAGATTAGTTGAGTTGGTAATTACCTTTTTACTTTATATTTATATTCATAATGAAAACCTTAACCCTTTTACTACTCACTATCATCTTTTCTGCAACTTATTGCCGCGCGCAAACGCTTTATGGTGCCGATGCTTATGGTGTAAAAACCAAGCCGCGTGGATTTTTAGAAGACGGCAAGATCTACTCGGCCGATAAGTACGGCGTAAAAGATAAGGTAGTTGGCTTTTTACTGGATGGTAAGATCTATTCGGCAGATGTCTATCAGCTTAAAGATAAAGTAGTGGGTTTTATTGAAGGTAAGACCATTTTCTTCACAGATGCTTATCAGGTTAAGGACAAACCTGCAGCTTTTTTAACGGAGGGCAAAGTGTACGCCGCTGACAGTTACGGCATTAAAAGTAAGTTGGTTGGTTTTTATGATGGTGATGATAAAGTTGGTGCAGCCTGTGCAACGGTTATATTGCTTTTGCATCGGCATCGATAATTCAATATTACATGGATAAAAAGAAAATAAATTACTGGATACTATTGCTTGGATCTATTTGGTTACTAACACCTGATTATTCAATTGGTCAAACTTGTTTACATAGTGATTTATCTAAAAAGTTTGATTTTAAAATAACCCGGGTAGAAACTAAACACCCAGGGGCGTCGAGCCTTTTTGGTAAGTCGAAAATAACCCTTGAAATTTACACTAAAAAGGATAAAAGACTATTTCAATCAATCCAGTTTGCATCCGATGGGTTATACGCTAATGATTTTAAGATATGCTCAAGTGAACGTTCTTTAATAACAGGGAAAAACAAAAATTCAGAAATCAGCGACCTTGACTATGGAGATATTGTAGTTGCTGATTTCAATTTTGATGGTAAAGAAGACATTGCCATTAAACATCAATGGGAAGGAAACATTGGCGTTGGTTATTATTTTTATATTCAGGCAAAGAATGCTTTTAAAGAAGATAAATATTTAAATGATGAAGTGGTGTTCTTTCCATGGCTGATAAAATCCAAGCAGCATATTTTAATAACAACCGTTTCTCCCACGCCCGGTACAACAATTCGTCAATACAAATATAACCGTACAAAAAGATCATGGCGAAAAATTAACACAAGGTTTGTTTATCACGATGAAAATATTGAGAACATTCTTAAAGCATTAAAAAGGTGAAATATAATGACTCTTTAAACTTCGCTATTAATATCTCATAGGAACAAATAACAGGCATAATATTATATTTGGATGTAATTAATCTGATTTCATGAAACTACACCGATCACTGCTGATTATTTTGGCGGCAATATCATTCAGCGCAAAGGCCCAGCTAATGGTTCCTAAAGATAAATTTACCCGTGCCGACTCGCTGCGCGGATACCTGTCACCTTTACGTACCTGTTATGATATTAACTACTATCACCTGGATGTGAAGTTTGATATTGATAAAAAATTTATCAGTGGCAGCAACCTGTTTAAGTTTACCGCTACGCAGGATTTTACCAAACTACAGTTTGATCTGTTTGCTAATCTTACAGTAGAGAAGGTAATTTATAAAGGCAAAGAATTGCCTTATACCCGCGAGTTTAACGCGGTGTTTGTAACCTTCCCGGCTACCATTACAAAAGGCAGTAAGGATGAGTTTACCGTTTATTATTCGGGTAACCCAACCATAGCCAAAAACGCGCCCTGGGATGGCGGCGTGGTTTACGCAGCCGACTCGTTGGGTAAACCGTTTGTAGCTACCGCCTGCCAGGGTGTGGGCGCCAGCATTTGGTGGCCTAATAAAGACCAGCAAGCGGACGAGGTGGATAGCATTATGATCAGCATCAGCGCGCCTAAAGGATTAAAAGACGTATCCAACGGCCGCTTGCGCAAAGTAACCGACCTTAAAAATGGTTATAACCGTTTCGACTGGTTCGTTGCAAACCCAATCAATAATTATGATGTGGAAGCCAATATTGCCGACTATACCCATTTTGGCGATATCTACAATGGTGAAAAAGGCAAACTGACCACCGATTTTTGGGTGTTATCATACAACCTGGCGAAAGCTAAAAAACAATTTTCCGCCAATGTACCCCGTATGTTAAAGGCTTTTGAATACTGGTTTGGCCCATATCCATGGTATGAAGATGGCTATAAACTGGTAGAAACCCCGCACCTGGGCATGGAGCATCAAAGTGGTGTCGCCTATGGCAATCATTACGTTAATGGTTACTATGCCGGGCATAGGGGTAAAGATGAGGGCATTGATCTGTCAGGCACGGGCATTGGCTTAACCTGGGATTATATTATTGTGCATGAAAGCGGGCACGAATGGTTCGGTAATAACATTACCGCCAAGGACAACGCAGATATGTGGATCCACGAGAGTTTTACGGATTATTCCGAATCGTTATTTGTTGAAAGTGTATCCGGCAAACAACTGGGGCAAGAGTACGTAAACGGTTTACGCAAAAGTATAGCTAACGACAGCCCTATCGTCGGGCCCTATAACGTGAATAAGGAAGGATCGGGCGATATGTATTTTAAAGGATCGGTTATTTTAAACATGATCCGCACCATAATTAATGATGATGAAAAATGGCGTTCCATATTGCGTGGCTTAAACAAAACCTTTTATCATCAAACAGTTACATATGATGATATTACCAAATACATCAGCGATCAATCAGGCATAAACTTGTTGCCAATATTCGACCAGTACCTGCATACCACACATTTGCCGATAGTAGAGTTTACAACCATTAATGGCAAGGTAATGGCTAAATGGATAGCCGATGCACATGGCTTTAACATGCCGGTTAAAGTAAGGGTTAAAGGCGGCGAGTATAAATTTATTAAACCCGGCCCCGGTTATTTTGCCCCGGTAGCTATTGACGGCCTTACCAGGGATAATTTAGAGGTGGATACTTTTAACTATTATATAGGTGTACTGGTAGACTAATTTACGTTTTATTGTAACGTTTATCATCGATATGACGTCTTATAGCTAAACAAACAACAACTATTATGAAATTGATCAGAATTTTTATTGCAGTACTACTGGTTACCGGTGTAGCGCAAACCTATGCAAGACCTAATTCGGGCAATGTAACCGAAGATCGTCACCTGAGCGGTTTTCATGCCGTTGACGTATCCGGGTCATTTGATGTTTATATTACCCAGGGCAACACAGAATCTGTTAAGGTAGATGCGCCAGCCGATGTTATCCACAATATTTTAACCGAAGTTAACGGCGGCACGTTAAGCATATCTACCAAAAGCCATTTTACCTGGCGCAGTATGTTTAACAACAAAAAAATGGTGATCTATGTTACCATTAAAAATGTAAACCGTATAGCACTTACGGGATCGGGTGATGTTTTTTTTAAGGATGGCATCAATGCAAATAGCTTGAGCCTGGAATTGACAGGCTCAGGCGACCTATACGGCAAAGTAAACGCCAAAGGATTAGAAAGCACCTTAACCGGATCGGGCGATGTTAAGATCTCAGGCCATGCCAACAACCAGAAGATAGAAGTAACCGGCTCTGGCGATTATTCGGCTCATGGGCTTACGACTACTAATACATCAGTGTCTGTTGGCGGTTCGGGCGATGCTTCAGTAAATGTAAGTGGAAATCTTAAGGCCAGCGTTACCGGATCTGGAGATATTCACTATAGTGGCAGCCCTAAATATGTATCTAAGTCAAAATCAGGCAGCGGCGATATAAGCGGTAATTAAGTAAGCCCCTCCCAACCCTCCCCGGTTGGGAGGGCTTCAAAAAACGCTTTTCCACTATGAAACTTAAAAGTCTCCCCTACCGGGGGAGATTTAGAGGGGGCTAAACCTTTTCAGCACCCTCCGCCCTAAGTCATAAGTAACCCTGAAAACTTCCTGGTTATCGTTTAAATTACCCGGCGAGAAATGGAAGCTGGCAATAAATTGCCCTTTTATCCTGTCAAACAAAAATGGCGTATAGCTAAGATCTATCCGGTTGTAGGTAGGTTTTGAATAGTACGAATCGCCATAAACAATAGTACTGCCCTGTCCGCGGTAAAATTCTTCGTATAAACCAAACCTATGGTAGCCCAAATATGCGGCAAATACAAACCCTAAAGGCTTTTTAAAGCCGTTTACCCCGCGTTCGCGCTGTAATGACATCAGTCCACCGGCCTCGATGGTCAGCGAGTCTAACACGGTTTTATGGCTAAAATCCAGGCCTAATTTTACCTCGCCGCCGCCATTGTCATTAATATGGTCGTTGGCTGTAGTTATCTCTGCCCCTGCATCATGCATCAGGAAAAAATAGTGTGATACATAGAATGGACCGTAAGGATTAGGGCTATATTTTCCAGAAAAGCCAAACAAAAACTGCTCTCGCTGGGTGGCTGTTTGCCTGCTCACCCAATCAATCCAGCCGGTTTCTGTAAAGCCTGCGGTTTGATATCGCGCCAGCAGGCCTTGAATATTGGGGCGATAGTAACGCAACGTATCATTTAGTAAAGCACGCGGGTAATCGCTTAATAGTCCTTCGCGCGGGAACTCGCCTGCATAAAACTGCCATTTAGCGCTTTGAAATTTATAATAAGCCACCGGGTCAACCTTTCCAAAAAACGGAATGGCGCCAAATTCATGCAAGGCATTTGCACCAACAATAAAATGGTTCAGGCTATCCAGGTTCAGTCCAAAATCAAGCGTGGTACGTGTGCCCGAATAAGTACGTGAGCGTGGTACAAAGGCTTTATACTCCCGGTTGTCTAAAAACCCCAGACCGTTAAAATTAACATCTAAACTTTGCTGGGCCAACGCCGCTGTACTTGTAATTATCGAAATAATAAAGAATAGGTAAATCTTTTTAATCATCGTAAATTATTTAATTTCAAGATCAATGATCCTGCTGTTTTTGCTTCCTAAAAACGGGGTGGTACGTAAAGAGAACATCAGTTCGTATTTGCCTTTTACTTTAGGAACGATCATGTGGAACTTGTAGTGCGTTCTTTCACCGGGTTTTAAAACGATGTTATTAAAATCGTCCCCGCTTTTGCGCGCAAACACCATCCCTTTAACAGTAAAAAAGCACGCCCCAAAAACCACTTCGCTTTGCGCGGCTTTATTACTAAAATCCACGGTGTAAGGATATGGATTTGTGATGGTTAAATCAATACCTGTTTCCTCACCTGCAAGTAAATTTAAATGGGTTTCGGTCGTAGTAATTTTGATCTTTTGATAGGTACGTACGTCATTAACCCATTTACCATACCATTTACCTGCTTTTATCTTTACGCTATCGGTAACCGTTGGGTTAGCTATACTTGTAAGATAATAAGCACGCCGGTGCTGCATATGATCTTCAATGGGCCAGATATCATATTGTGTTTGGCGGTAATAACGCGAATCGTAAGAGAATCCTTTTAAGCTGTTAGTATAGTAGTTGTACTTGGACGGATTTTGAAAGCCATTCTCCATGATCACATAATTATCACCGGCTTTCTGCTTTATAATGCCTGCCCATTCTTTAAAGCCATAATAACTTTTTATCTGCCCTATCTGAGTAATCACGGGCCAGGCAAATAATACCCCCATCCGCAAAGCAACAATAAACACCACATTAATAACGGCTACTATATTGAACCACTTCGGCGCATTACCCAATTGTTTAAAGCGGATGAGCGCCAGCATTACCAACGATGCAAAAGCGATCAGCGTCCAATGCGGTTGTGCCTCGCCCCTAAAGGTGGAGAAAAAGAAGAAGGCAAACGTACCTATACCGTTCACCATCAGGCAGCGGATAAAAGCATCCTTTATTTTGATGGTAAACGCCGAATAAAATACGAACCAACCAATGATCGGCCCCGCCATCAATAACTGCCCGGGGATATATAAATAGCTATTTTCGGGGTTGTATATCTTTACCGCCTGCTCATACAAATGATAGTTTACCGATGGATAACCATGCGCCGCCTGCCATAAGATATGCGGGATATACAGTATCGCCGCAAATATGGCGATGGCCCAAAAAGACGGCCTTTTTAATAATTTGATATTGCTGATCACCGTAAAGCCTATTAGCAACACAGCATGATATTTACTGTACAGCATAAAGGCTACTACCACACCTAATATCAGCGCGAGCGGCCAGTTATCCTCGTCAATATATTTCTGGTAAAAATAATAAAACAGCACCGCGAAGAAGAATAGCGGCGCGTCTGGTGTGGTGGTAAAGCCGTAAATATGAAATATAAACGTACCCGAAACTACCAGGATAAATGCCCAGACATTTACCGCATATTTCTTAAGGATAAGCCATAATATATAAATACTCGCTGTGCTTGTGAGAACGGTCATGAGCCGCAGCCCAAGCTCATTATGCATGATGCTGTCGCCGATCCGGATAAACAGGGCCACCATTGGCGGGTGATCAAAGTACCCCCAGTCTAAAAAACGGGAGTACATCCAATAGTAAGCCTCATCGGCATGAACCTCTAAAGTGTAGGCTTGTACAGCGTTTAAAATTGTCCAGCACAACAAAAAATACCAGATGGGCTTGTCGGTTTGTTCTGCTTTTTGTGTGGACGATAATGACATTAAACGAATAGATTCAGCAATCGCAAATGTAAACAAATAATTACTGTGGCTTACACAAATGTAATTTGCGGATAACTGTTACATTAGCCAAAATTTTTCAACCAATGACCAAAGCAATTGAAATTGTAAAACTACCCAGGCTGCACCTGCTCGATGTTGTAAAAGACTTAAATATTGAACAGTTAAACAAGATCCCTGAGGGCTTTAACAATAACATTATCTGGAACCTGGCCCATATTGTAGCCACCCAGCAAAACATTTGCTACAAACGTGCAGGTTTAGACATTGTGATCGAAGAACGTTTCTTCACGTCGTTTTTATCCGGGACCCAACCCGAAAAATTTATAGACGCTGCTGATGTAGCGATCATAAAAGACCTGTTTTTCTCCACACTCGACCAACTGGAAGCCGATCTTCAAAATGGCAAATTTGCCAACTATACATCCTGGACAACCCGTTACGGCAACGCCATTACCAGCGGCGAAGAAGCCGTAGCCTTTTTACCTTTTCATGAAGGGCTTCATACCGGGTATATCTGGGCGTTGAAGCGGGTGATTTAGCCCCTTAACCCCCTGAAGGGGGAATGATAGCGCTAATTCTATTCCCACGCGTCATTGCGAGGAACGAAGCAATCTCTACAGAGAACATTCAGTATGCAGTATTTCATTTGGCGACAATCACCACTAACAGCCGGTATATTGATTTGCAAGTGCAGAGATTGCTTCGTTCCTCGCAATGACGTGTTAAGGATAAACAACAAAAAAGCCCGGCATAACCGGGCTTCAATATTTTAAAGTCTCCCCTACCGGTGGAGATTTAGAGGGGGCTTACACACCTAACAACAACCTCGCGGGGTCTTCCAGTAACTGTTTAACCCTTACCAGGAAGCTTACCGATTCACGGCCGTCAACGATACGGTGATCATAAGATAATGCTACATACATCATCGGGCGGATAACTACCTGGCCGTTTACCGCTACCGGGCGCTCAATAATATTGTGCATACCCAAAATAGCCGATTGCGGCGAGTTAATGATAGGTGTTGATAGCATTGAACCAAATATACCACCGTTGGTGATAGTAAACGTTCCGCCGCTCATTTCTTCTAATGATAATTTATTGTCTCGGGCTTTTGTCGCTAAAGCTACTACGGCTTTTTCTATTTCGGCAAGGCTCATAGCATCCGCGTTGCGAATCACCGGAACTACCAACCCTTTTGGCGCAGATACCGCTATCGAGATATCGGCAAAGTTACTGTATACCACTTCTTCGCCCTCGATACGGGCACCAACGGCAGGCCAGTCTTTCAGCGCTTCTGTAACCGCTTTTGTAAAGAACGACATAAAGCCTAAGCCAACACCATGTTTTTCTTTAAACTTATCCTTGTACTTACTGCGGATCTCCATGATAGGCGACATATCTACTTCGTTAAAAGTAGTCAGCATGGCAGTTTCGTTTTTAACGGCAACCAAACGTTTGGCAACGGTCTTACGCAACGGCGACATCTTTTCGCGGCGCTCGCTTCTTTCGCCCGCTTTTACCGGGGCAACAGGTGCAGTGGCCGGAGTTGGCGTAGCAGCTGCGGCTGCAACAGCAGTACGCGTTTGCGGGTTTTCAGATACCTGATCAATTGACAAAGCATCTTCTTTGGTGATCCGTCCGTTTATACCGGTACCGCTAACAGCAGCTGGTTCAACGCCCTTTTCGGCTAATATTTTTGCAGCAGCAGGCGATGGTGTACCCGATGCATAATTTACAGCTTTTTCTGCAGCAGCAGCAACGGGTGCAGCTTCGGCTTTAGCAGCAGGTGCGGCTTCTGCTTTAGGAGCAGCTTCGGCAGGTGCGGCACCGCCTTCTTCAATAGAACAAACAACAGCACCTATGGCTAATACATCGCCTTCTTTAGCTATTGTTTTTAATACGCCCGCTTTTTCGGCAGTAAGCTCAAAAGTAGCTTTATCAGATTCCAGCTCGGCAATGGCTTCATCCATTTTTACGGTATCGCCGTCTTTTTTCAGCCAGCTTGATAACGTTACTTCCGTAATTGACTCGCCAACCGGCGGAACTTTAATTTCTAAACTCATATTGTATAAGTATATTAGTTATATTTTATTACCTGCAATTAATTCAGGGTTTTTATTTTAAGCCATATCAATGAGGCTATATTTCGCATCCCTGTATCGCCCGGATGAGTTGCCACAGCATAATTTTCAAACAACCCTAACGCCATATTAGATTGATCCTCCGTTATCGTTTTAAGCGAAACATATGGCGGGTACTTAATCATTATATCATCAGCCATACCTTTAAATACTGTGCTTACCCCTACAACAATAACTTTAGGGTTATCCGCCTTAAAGTAATTTATTAGATCCTTATATCGTGCTTCAAATACATTCAGATCTATACCCGCCTTTAGGTTTTCACCTATTCTCAATATCACCAGGTCCGGGTGGGTATCTCTCAAACTTTTTAGTTTCGTATCAAAATTATACCCCGTAAAATCTAATTCAAATTCTTGTATGTTTTGTATCTTAACTACTACATCAGGGTTGCGCAGCTGAAAGCATTTTTTAAGGATATGTACATAATCTTTCTCTTCTGCACTGGCAGCCATTCCCCAATCGCCATACCACCCTAACGGAATATTTGGGCCTGCATAGGTAATGCTGTTACCTAATATTACAACATTGTTAAATTTCAACAACGCTGGTGTAGCGAGATTTCCGTCAACAGTAAAAACTTCCGGCTCTTTTTTCTGTTCCTGATTTTGCTTTTTACAACCTGAAACCAGGAAAGGCAAAATTATCACCAAAAGATATTTCCATTTCAGCATAATATCAATCAGCTCCGGCAGTAGCCATTTTCTCAGCTGTTGCTTTAACTGCTTCTTTTACTTTTTTGCCTGCCGGCGATTCAAATGCTTTTGATACGATATATAATTGCTGTGCCGCATGTTGCTTAGCAAAACCTGTAGCGGTACTTGCACTTTCGTTACGCGATATCACATCAAATTTAAGTGCCTCTTCTGTACGTGATTTGCGATACAGGTATGGCCATGCACCCATGTTCTCCGGCTCTTCCTGTACCCAGATAAAGTCGGTCGCCTTGGTATATCTTGCCCTGATGGCGCTTAATTGCTGTACCGGGGTTGGGTATAATTGCTCTACACGAACTATCGCTACATCCTTGCGTTCGTCGGCCTGTTGTTTCTCTAACAGGTCATAATAAATTTTACCTGAACAGAACAGCACCCGTTTTACCTTTTTAACATCAGCGTAAGTATCATCTATTACTTCTTTGAAAACACTGTCAGTAAAATCAGTCAGTGGCGATACGCATTTTGGGTTACGCAATAAACTTTTCGGTGTGAAAATGATCAGCGGCTTGCGGAACTCGCGGTACATCTGTCGACGCAGTATGTGGAAAAAGTTTGCAGGTGTGGTACAATTGGCTACCTGGATATTGTTATCGGCACAAAGCTCCATAAAGCGCTCGATACGCGCTGATGAATGCTCAGGGCCCTGGCCCTCATAACCATGAGGTAATAACATTACCAACCCGTTACCACGCTGCCATTTGGTTTCAGCACTTACTATATATTGATCGACAATAGTTTGTGCGCCGTTAAAGAAATCGCCAAACTGGGCTTCCCAAATGGTTAACGCATTAGGGTTTGCAAGGGCATAGCCATACTCAAAACCTAAAACGCCATATTCAGACAACAATGAGTTATAGATGCTGAATTTTCCACCTTCAATAGTATTCAGCGGCGTATATTCTTCTTCAGAATCGGCCAGGGTTAACACCGCGTGCCGGTGTGAGAATGTACCCCTTTTAACATCCTCACCGCTTAAACGTACAGGATGCCCGTCTTTTAATAAAGATCCATAAGCCAGTAACTCGCCCATGGCCCAATCAAAAGTGTGGGTATCGTTCACCATTTTGCCGCGTTCTTCAAAAAGTTTTTCGATCTTTTTAAAGAACACTTTATTCTTAGGCAGTTCAGTAATTTTTTTACCGATAGCCAATAATTCGTCTTTAGCTACAGCTGTACTTACCGGAGCGATAAAATCCCTTTCGGTAGCCAGGTGTAATCCGTTCCAGGCGCCGGCAAACATCGGGATAGACTCTGTAAACTTGTCCTGCGCCTTTGATTCGTCCAGTTCTTTTTGCAATAAGCCCCGGAAATCTTTTTCCATTTGTTTAACCTCGGCATCGGCAACAACGTTTTCGGCCATCAGCTTGGTTAAATAAACCTCGCGCGGGTTTGGGTGCGCCTCTATCGCCTTGTATAATACCGGCTGGGTAAATTTAGGCTCATCAGCCTCGTTGTGCCCGTAGCGGCGGTAGCATAATATATCTATAAATACGTCGTCATGGAAAACCTGGCGGTACTCCATAGCCATGTTGATCACATAGGCCAGAGCCTCAACATCATCACCATTAACGTGAAAAACCGGCGATAAAACCGTTTTTGCGACATCGGTACAATAAGTACTTGAACGGGCATCAACAAAATTGGTAGTAAAACCTATCTGGTTATTAATAACCAAATGGATAGTACCGCCTGTGCGGTAGCCATCCAGCTTTTCAATTTGTAAAACTTCGTATACAATACCCTGGCCCGCTACAGAAGCATCGCCATGGATCAGTATCGGAGCTATCTTGGTATGATCGCCACTGTATTTAAAATCAATTTTTGAACGGGTTAAGCCTTCTACAACCGGGTCGACAGCCTCTAAGTGCGACGGGTTAGGGCAAAGGCTTAAGTGTACTTTTTTACCATTTTCAGCTTCAACATCGGTTGAGAAACCCAGGTGATATTTTACGTCGCCGCCCGCTGTAGAATCCTCATCATAATTTTTACCTTCAAACTCAGAGAAGATCTCTTTGTAGGTTTTTTTCATGATGTTGGCCAGCACGTTTAGGCGGCCGCGGTGTGCCATACCGATGGTAAACTCTTCGATGCCTAAAGTTGCTCCCTTTTGGATAACAGAATCCATAGCCGGGATCAAAGCTTCGGCACCCTCTAACGAGAAGCGTTTCTGGCCCAGGAATTTAGTACCCAGGAAGTTTTCGAAAATAACAGCCTCACTTACTTTACGCAGCATCAGCTTTTTCTCTTCGACAGAGAAAGACGGCTTATTACGCTGGCTTTCCATCCTATCCTGGAACCATTTAACTTTTATAGGGTTACGGATGTAGTGGTATTCTGTACCTATTGCGCCGCAATAAGTTTCTTCCAGCATCTGCACAATGTCGCGCAGCTTTGACGGCCCCATGCCAACCTCAACACCGGCATTAAATACGGTATCAAGATCTGACTGGGCTAAACCAAAGGTTTCCAGCTCTTTGCCCGGGAAATATTGACGGCGATCACGTACCGGGTTGGTCTTGGCAAACAGGTGCCCCCTGCCGCGGTAACCATCGATCATGTTAAGTACATTGATCTCTTTTAAAAAATGATCGGGTGTTTCTGCACTAACCTTCGGTGCCTGGGACCCGCGCCCAAAATCAAATCCTTCGAAAAATTTTTGCCATCCAAATTCAACCGATTCGGGGTTCTGTTTGTAGGTTTCGTATAAAGAATCAATAAAAGCGGCGTTGTTACTATTTATATAATTGAGGCTATCCATTGTGAACCAATCTTGATAATGCTACAAAAGTAAGCATAACGTATTATAAACTTTAAATTAAATTGTAAATGATTTACCACTTTTTAGCAAAAAAAGTGTGCTTTTTAATTACACGATCACATAGGGTTTGTTGTTGCGGAGTGTTTTAGTTAGTGTAGGATTTTTTTAAGGAAAGCGCCTACGTATCCCACGCCTTCAAAAAGCACGGCCAGAAGGCCAATCAGGATAGTAAATTGTTCGAATGAGTTCATATATCAAATATACAAAGCGATAACGCCATGCGTATCATTTTAGTATAATATTTTGGTGGGATTACTCACCCCGACATCGCTACGCTTGTCGACCCTCTCTTCGCCTCCGGCGGAAAGAGGGTGATATTTTGTAATACGAAATTAATAAATATATCACAACCCTCTTTACCGCTTGCGGAAGAGAGGGTGATCCAGCGAAGCGTAGATCGGGTGAGTCAGCAATACTTACACACTAACCGCCTGCCCAACCCCAACCGTTTCAGGCGCCCAGGTGCTGATAAACTCGCTTTGAGTTTCAAGTTCGCCGGCCAGTTTGGTGATGTTGAAGTATTTGTTGTCGCGCGGGTCGTGGCCCAGGCCTGCCACAAAGGCCCAGTTGCCCCAGTTACTGGCGGGCGAGTAATCGATCAGCTTCTCTTCAAAATAAGCGGCGCCTTTTTTCCAGTCCACCTCAAGATCGCGCACAAGGTAACCGGCTACCATTTGCCTGCTGAAGTTGCTTATGTAGCCTGTCGCGTTCAGCTTATGCATACTGGCATCAATAAACGGGATGCCGGTATTACCATTTTTCCATTTCTCAAAAAGCGCTTCTTTTTCTGCAGATGTTTCGGCGGCTTGCTCATCGGTAGTAAAATATTGCTTGCCGTGTTTTTTAAACATAAACCTGAAGTAATCGCGCCATAGCAATTCAAGCTCTAACATACCAGTATTACGTACATTGTTTGCTTCCTCGTGCTTAACAACCGCCCAATACACCTGGCGCATGGATATGCAACCCAATGCCAGCCACGGCGATAGCTTTGATGAACGGTCGACCGTAGCACCATTACGGCCCTTCGTCGGCGCTATCTGACTGTTGTTGGTGAAGTATTGTTCCAGTCTTGCCAGTCCGGCAGTTTCGCCGCCGGTAAATTTTATTTTAGTGCGCGGATCGTCAACAGGCTCGTTTAAACCGAGTTGTCGCAATGCAGGCAATTCGCCGGCGTCTGTTATTTCGGGAGTTATGATCTGGTCCGGGGTACCGATACAGGGACGCACATTGCTGTCGCGCTCCACTTTTTTCTTAAATACGGCAAAACTATCAGGGATATCCTTTATCGGGAAAGGCAGGTCCTCTTTATGGTAAAGCGTATGCCCAATAAAATGCTTCAGATTAAGTTTAAGGTTCCACAGCGCGGTCTCAACCTGCTCTGATATATCTGTTTCTTCGTAAGCTACCTCGCGGTGATGGTAAACCTCATTTACAGCATATTGTGCAGCAAGTTCCGGTAAAATTTCGGCAGGATTACCTATCCGGATGATCAATTCGCCACCCAATGCCTTTAAATTCTTGCGGAGATCAGCGACAGACTCTAATAAGAACCTTGCCCGCAAAGCACCTGTTTTGGGTGCGCCATTGGCCGTGGTCTTAAAATAATAAGGATCAAAACAATAAACGGGCAGTACTTTATCAGCTTTGCGTGTCGCTTCTAACAATATTTCGTTATCATGTATCCGCAAGTCATTTCTAAACCAAACCAGTATCGTTCTTTCACTCATATGATTTCACCACCCACAAATTTGCGATTTATTTGGTTTAATGTATAGTTTATCTCCAATATTTGACATCCACCCAACATTATCCATTATAACGCATAAAACATCCGCTAAAATAAAGCGTTAATTTATAGATAAGTATGACATTAGTGGTATCTATTACCGTTAACTTTATCCTGTAAATTATTTTTTATGGCAACTACCGAAAGTATACAAAAAGCATATATAGACTATGTTCTGACCGAGGGCGCGCAGCCAAAATCAGTATATATATTTGCAAAAAAGAACAAAATGCCCGAAGAGGAATTTTATAATCACTTTGGATCATTTGACGCTATCGAGCAAAATATATGGGCAGACCAGGCAAGAAAAACCTTAACCGAAATAAAGGGCCAGGAAGTTTGGGCCCAATACGCATCGCGCGAAAAGGCATTATCTTTTTTCTATGCTTTTTTCGAGCTGCTAAAAAGCAACCGCAGTTTTGCGGTGTACAGCATAAAAAAGCAACCAAAGGGTTTTACCACACCGGCAATATTTACCGAACTGAAAAATATTTTTGAAGGCTTTGCCGACGAGATCTTAAAAGAAGGAATTGAATCGACAGAACTTTCGGATCGTAAATTTTTTGCGAAACGTTATAAAGATGCCCTTTGGATCCAGTTTGGGTTTGTTTTACATTTTTGGATAAATGATAACTCGGCCGGCTTTGAAAAAACCGACGAAGCTATCGAGAAAGGTGTTAATGTAACTTTCGATCTTTTCCAGCGCTCACCTATCGACAACCTGTTTGAATATGGCAAGTTTTTGGCCCAAAACGGTGGTTTAAAAGAAACGATGGGTTTTGGCAACTAAGCATTTCGCAGCAATTTTTGATATGGATGGCACCATGGTAGACAATACACCCTACCATTTCAAGTCGTGGCAGGCTATTTACAAAAAATACGATAAAGGCGAGATCACTTCAGAAACTTATAAAAGCCAAATAAGCGGTGTGCCAATAATAGATACATTAAGAGGTTTATTTCCTGATGCTGATGAAACGCAACTACAAGCCTTGCTTAAGGAAAAAGAAGGCCTGTACAAAGAGTTTTACGGCCCCTATGTATCAGCAGTAAATGGATTGGAAAATTTATTGATCGAATTAAAAGACGCCGGGGTTAAACTGGCCATGGCATCATCGGCTACTGTTGATGATATTGATTTTATATTGAGCCACGTGCCCGTTAGGCAATATTTTAATGTGATCATTGACGGCAATCGCGTAAGCAAAGGAAAACCAAACCCGCAGATATTTTTAAAAGCCGCTGCCGACCTGGGCATGAAACCCGAAGATTGCGTAGTTTTTGAAGACTCGATAGCGGGCATTAAAGCAGCCAACGCCGCCGAAATGAAAGTTGTTGGCGTAACAACCGGGCACCCGGCAGAAAAGCTGCAACCATCAAACCTTGTCATAAAAGATTTTACAGAACTAAATCCGCAGAAATTAGCTGCATTATTTGAATAGATCAGTGATGAGTGATAATAAAGAACAAAATAGTATACCCACCTCGAAAGTAGAGCGCTCGGCAAAATTTATAAAAACCGGGGTTAAGGTTGGGGGCAATTACATAAAACATTATTCGAAAAAACTGTTCAACCCCGACCTGGACAGGACAGAACTAAATGAAGACAATGCTGCCGACATTTACCAATCACTAAGCGAGCTTAAAGGCAGCGCCCTTAAAGTTGCGCAAATGCTGAGCATGGATAAAAACCTGCTGCCGCAGGCTTATGTTGATAAATTTACGCAATCACAATATAACGCGCCGCCACTTTCGGGCCCGCTCATCGTGCAGACATTTAAAAAATACTTTGGCAAATCGCCCGAGCAGATCTATGATAAGTTTAATATCCGGTCGAGCAATGCTGCCTCGATAGGCCAGGTGCATGAGGCCGAGTTAAACGGCAAAAGACTGGCTGTAAAAATTCAGTATCCCGGTGTGGGCGACTCGATATCATCCGACCTAAAGCTGGTAAAGCCTTTCGCGTTTCGCCTGTTGGGGATGAGTGAGAAAGAACTTGACGTTTACATGCGCGAGGTTGAAGAACGCCTGCTGGAAGAGACGGATTACGAACTTGAAGTGCGTCGGTCGATAGAGTTTAGCAACGCTTGCGCCAATTTAGATAATGTGGTGTTCCCTACTTATTACCCGCAGCTATCCGGCAAACGCATCATTACCATGGACTGGCTTGAGGGCAAGCACCTGCGCGAATTTTTAGCCACCAACCCATCGCAGCATCTGCGCGATAAAATTGGCCAGGCCTTATGGGATTTTTATAATTTTCAGCAACATGAGTTGCGCGCGGTACATGCCGACCCGCATCCCGGTAATTTTATGATCACTGCTGATGAAAAGCTGGGCGTAATTGATTTTGGCTGTATCAAAGAAATGCCCGAGGATTTTTATTATCCATTCTTCTCGTTAACATCAACCAATTTATTCGAAAATAAAGAGGAAACAATAAAGGCTTTCCGCAAACTGGAAATGATCTTGCCGAATGACAATGCCGAACAAATTGAGTTTTATTATACCACCTATAAGCAGATGATAAGCCTGTTTGCCAAACCTTATATAGCCGACACTTTCGACTTTGGCCGCACCGAATTTTTTGACGAGCTTTTTGGTTTCGGCGAAAAAGTGTCAAAAATGCCGGAGTTTAAACAGGCACGAGGCGTAAAGCATTTCATCTACGTAAACCGTACCAATTTTGGCTTATACAATATCCTGCATGAGCTTAAGGCAAAGGTTAAAACCGATACCTATAAGCCGCATGTTGTTGAGCATTTTGAGGTAGATGCCGTATAAGCTATTAGCTTTTAAAAGCGTTTAGTCTTCGTCCAGATCGTCATCATCCAGGTTAAGGGTGTATGATGGTTCTGACGCGTCATAGGCTTGTTTCAAGCCATCAACGTCGGCTTCTTCATCGGCGGCTTCATATTCCGCATCCTCATCAAATCCGTTCGAGTGGATATCCTGCTGGCTTAATTGCTCATCGTCTTCTGTTTCTGAATCGTCAAGTGGTAATTGGTCGTCTGGAGTTATCATGGTTAGTTTTGTTTTTAGTTATAGAACGTTTAAATAGTTGAGGTTGTTTTTATTTAATCAATAAGCTTATAAAAAAGAAAACGATTGTCTAAAAACTCAAACACCAAATATTTTACATTACTCATCTTGATTTTAGACAAGAAATATTTTACAGGTTTTCCATTTATTAAAAGATCTTCATTTTTTATAGGCAGATAGCAATCTGCTATTACTTTCTTATATATGTCTCCTTTAAAATACTTTTGCTTGAATTTTTCCATACCAATTTTTTTCAGCTCATTTAACTTGGATTGGAAATATATAGTGTCAGATTGATCTATTTTTTCAGAAGCTTCATTTTTTGCAGGAAAATATCCAATAAGCCCACTGTTATTATATAAGTAGTAAACACTTCCAGTCTTCGTTGTTCGTTTACCATCTTTATTAAAAATTGAATATCGATTTATGCTTCCATTTGAATTATAAAAATATTTATAAAAATATTCATAATTCTGTTCAACGGTATAATCCTCATTATAATGCGAATTGATTTGAACTGAACTAACCAATTTTTTATTTTTTAATTTATACTCTCTGACGTGTTGTTCAGTGCCGCCTCCTAAATCAATGTCGCCAATTATCAGCGAATCGTTGTAATATCGATATTTTACATTATCGATCTCTTGATCATGATTATAATAGAACTCACTTATTAACCGGCCGTTGTCAAATGAATATTTACATTTCAAATCTTTTATGCTTAGGATTTTATATTTTAAAAGATTTTCCTTTTTAATACATATTCTATCTTGCGCATAACTTCTTATTGAATAAGAAATAAATATTGCGACAATAAAAAGCACACCACTGATTTTTCTTTTAAGATTCATATATCCGAAATCTAAATCACCCCCTCATCCGCGAAACTATAAAACCCGTCATTGGTCACTATCAGGTGGTCAAGCACCCTAATATCCAGTAGCCTGCCGGCATTGGCTATCTTCTTGGTAAGGTCGATATCCAGCTGGCTCGGTTTTAAATTACCGGATGGATGGTTATGCGCCATCACAATGGATACAGCATTATTTTGCAGGGCTATGTTGAAGATGATCTTTGGGTCGGCTACAGTGCCGGTTAATCCGCCTTTACTGATCAACTCTTTGGCGGTTACTTTGCCGGCCTGGTTAAGCAGCAGGATCCAAAACTCCTCGTGGTTAAGGTCCATAAAAATTCGGCGCAGGATCTTGAACGCGTCCTTGCTGCCGTTGATGGTGTCCAGTACTTTAGTTTCGGTTTCGTTGCGGCGGCGGCCAACCTCAAGCGCGGCGATGATGGAAATAGCTTTGGCTTCGCCGATGCCTTTAAAGCGCGAAAGCTCGGCTATGGATGCTTTACCCAGGTTATTCAGGTCGTTATCGTAATGGTGTAAAATACGTTTACTCAGCTCTACCGCCGATTCGCTACGGCTGCCCGACCCGATCAATATCGCTATCAATTCGGCATCAGTCAACGCGCGGCGGCCCTGGGCGCTCAGCTTTTCGCGCGGGCGGTCTTCTTCGGCCCAGGCTTTAATACTGATCTTGTTCTCGTAGTTTTCCACGATGTTAAAGTAAGGAATTGTTTAGAGAAATAAAAAGAGTCTCACCTAAATCCTCTCCAAAGGAGAGGACTTTGATCAGCAAAGCGTTTATTTCCTTTAGATATTCAGCTCCCTCTCTTTTGGAGAGGGCCGGGGTGAGGCCACAAAAAAGGCGATGAGTTTTAAACTCATCGCCTTTTCGGGATAAAATATTTTTAGTTAGCTGATTAGCTTAACGCGTTTACAAATTTAGTTAGCTTCGATTTATTGTTTGAAGCTTTGTTTTTGTGGATAACGTTCTTTTTAGCTAAACGGTCAAGCATAGAGATCACTTTTGATAAAAGAGGAGCAGCATCAGCTTTGATGGTTGTGCTTCTCAATCTCTTGATAGCGTTTCTTGTAGTTTTAGCCTGGTAACGGTTACGTAAGCGCTTCGCAGCGTTAGACCTGATCCTTTTTATTGATGATTTATGATTTGCCATTTTAGCTTGTTATTCTATTCGTTATTTAAGGACTGCAAATATAGAAGTTTTTATTTCAATGTCAAATACCTTTTTAAAATATTTTTTTTTATAGAAATTATAAATTAAATCAGGGTAACTGTATCCGAGTTGGGATCAAATAAACCTAACATTTTATTTGATAGTTATATTAAGTAATAAATTTAAGATGCTATTCCTCCATTGAAGATTCAGAAGACACGTCGCTGGCTAAATTAAGGGGTGAGTATGCACTTGTTCTTTTTTGAATATGCTCTGCTATGTGAAAAACAGTTTTCATTAACAACTCAAAATCACTTTCGGGATAATCAATAGGCGTTAATTCGTTTTTCATTCTTATAAATCTCACAACTCCTTCCTCTCGTTTATTGAAACTTCTAAACGAATCAAGGTCTAACATTCGGTGGGCAAATATATTCCGTTGTTCAATAACCCATACCATATCTGTATTCATAGTGTAATCTTTTTTCTTTGGTTGTGATGGTCGGATCGTTTTATACGAGTTATACCACTCTGCGTCTCTAGTTGATGCGATTCCGAAAAATACTTGTTGTTTAGCACTTAAGCTCATTCTGTCATCACCCAATATGAAATTTTGCATATCAATCATTTTATCATCATTCGAGCCACAGAAGTAGTTAGCTAAGTAAATGTTGACACCTAGTTCTAAAATAGATATCTGATGCAATAATTGTCCACGCCACAATATAGATTTGTTTATTAGGTTGATAAGGATTTTATCATCAGTCATTTGTCAGATTTTAAGGCTCTAAATTAAAATACTTTTTTACTGCAAGCGGTATCACATTAAGCGTTGGTAAGCTCTTCATATAATTCAAAACATCAGTTTCTGAATTTATCTTTTGCATTTTACTAACGATCTGTTCCAAAATAATTTCTTTCAACCTTATTTTCCTATCATAATGAGGAATGGAATTATCTAAATTTAACAAGTCAGTTTCCATTAAATTATCGCCAGTCTCAACCCGACTGTAGGTATGGCTCATAGGATTATCCAAGGGGATTGCATTTACTATAAATCCATAGTTTATATAATAGGTATTACTGTATTGTGAGCGTTGAAGGTTAACCAATTTATTTATTTCTTCACCATTTACAACCCAATAATTCCCCTTCTTCTTAAATCCAATAGGTTTAAGTGCATCAGCCAAAATGTTTATCAGATCGACTTTTTCCATTTCATATCGTAAAAAACAAAGCCACAGCCGCGGCTCCCATCACCACAAATGTAAACCATAACAGCGTTTTTGATAGCCACCCGCTTTTAAACTCGCCCATGATCTTATCATCGGTTGATATTTTGATGATCAGAAACAACAAGGGCACCGCGGCAACGCCATTTAGTACAGCAGTATAAATAAGCGCCTTTACCGGGTCAATGCCCACAAAATTAATGATGAGGCCTATTATAGTAGCTATGGTAATTACGCCATAAAAGCCATGAGCTTTTTTTAATTTAAGATTTAAACTGGCATTCCAGTCAAAAGCCTCGGCTACAGCATAAGCGGCCGATCCGGACAGCACAGGCACCGCCAGCAATCCTAAACCAATGATCCCTACCGAAAAGATCAGCTTTGCTAAAAACCCGGCATTATTGAACGAATGCACTAATGGTTCTAATGCTTTTGCGGCATCCGCAGCGGTTTTAAGATCCTTAACACCGCTTTGGTGTAAAACGGCGGCACCTACCAGCAATATGCACCAGGTGGTAAACTCTGATATGATCATGCCTGCGGTATTATCTTTGCGCATGTTATGAATATCCGCCCAGCATACCCCGGTTTTATTACCGTCGGCATGGCCTTTCTCCTTTATTTCTTCAACTTCTTGCGATGCTTCCCAAAAAAACATATAGGGTGTAATGGTAGTACCAAACACGCCGGTAATAATAAACAGGAATGCGAAACTAAATTCGATATGCGGTACAACCGTTGCTTTTAAAACCACGGGCCAATCCTGGTGAATAATAAAAACCGTAATTGGATATGCCAGCAGCGCCAACGCCAGCCATTTTAAGATCCTGGAATAAACTTTATAACTGGTAAATATCTCAAGTATCAGGATGCTTGCTGTAAAAAGCAGTGTAAGCACAACAAATGGCACAGGTATCAATAAATTAGCCGCAGCAGCCATGGCGCCAATATCTGCGCCAATGTTTATGGTATTGGCTATCACCACAAGGCTAATCACGCTATATAATATCTTACGGCTATAATGTTCTTTAACAACCGCGGCAATGCCTTTACCGGTAACCAGGCCAATGCGTGCGCATGCTTCCTGCACCGCTGTCATAAACGGCAGCATGTATAGGGCTGTCCATAATTGCCCGTAGCCAAATTGCGCGCCCGTTTGCGAATAAGTTGCTATTCCCGATGGATCGTCATCTGCGGCGCCTGTGGTCAGGCCGGGGCCAAGTAGGGTTAACCATTTCCAAAAACTTTTTTTTACGGGTTTATTATTTGTTGTCTGGGGCATAGGCAGCTATAGTTATATTGCAATATCGTAAATATACCAATGTTTAGGGGTTTCTTATTAAAGCATAATTGCCTAATTTTACCTTAAACTATTTACCAGATCAACATCCCATGAAACAAAAATTTCATTATGCCACCATCAGCGAAGCTATTGAAAAGCTAAAGGAACAAGGGTTTACGCTCGACTTTAATTTACACCAAAACCGCTTTAAAGTTGGCGAGCAGGAATACCCGGCTGATGAATTTGAAATTGTTGACCTATACCGCTACGAGGGCCCATCAGACCCTGCTGATGAAGCGACCGTTTACGCATTGGCAAATAATGCGGGTGTAAAAGGGGTACTGGTAACAGGCTACGGTGCATCGGCCGACGAGGAATCAGAAGAAGCATTGAAACATTTACATTATAAATATCAGCAGGGGCAGCAGTAGATTTACAGCTCCATCTTTTTTAAATAATCTAAGGCATCCTTCTTTTTATAGATGGTTTTAAGCTCTTTTTTTCGTTGAGCTAAATATCTGGCAAAGTAATCTTTTGCTAATTGATCTTCACGTATAATGTAATATGCTTTTCCAATTAAAAAATTAGAATCAAGTTTAAGCGACTGCATCCACTTTTTTTCCGGCATATTAAATCCATATAAGGTCAGATCATCGTCCATAGCCTGTAGTCTGGATAATAGCTTTATAGCTTTCCGCTCCTTTTTTAACATTATTAAAGCACCTGCATAGTCCCATAAAACCAAAGGTGATTTAGGCATTAATTTATAAGCTTTTTCAGCATAGCTTAACGCTGTATCATAATTTCTCAACTCGTAATAACATGAACTTAATCGCGAATAAATCCAAAAAGAGTTTCTCTTTTCGTGTTGTTGAACTACCTTCAGCAATTCTATTGCATCACTATAATTTTCATTATGATATTCGACGTAAAACCTATCAAGTAATTTTTCAGCCTCAAGACTTTCCATCTGTATTTATATAAAAATATTTCGGAAATGAAATTAGCATTAATCAACTAAATCCTCATATTTAATCCTTCAAACATCGCAATAAATGAAACAATCCGCCAGGATCATATCCGGGTTATTATTAATCCTGCTTTGCTCTTCCTGGGGATTCTTTGCCCATTACCGCATTAACCGGCTGGCTGTTTTTACGCTGCCTAAGGCTATGGCCGGGTTTTACAAGGCCAATATTGGTTTTATTACAGAACATGCCATCAGCGCGGATAAACGGCGCTATGTCGATTCGCTTGAAGCGCCGCGCCATTATTTAAACGCCGATCATTATGGCAAAAACCCGTTCAGGCTGATCCCGGAACGCTGGAACGATGCCGTGGTAAAATATTCTGAAGATACCCTGAATAAATACGGTACGGTGCCATGGTCTATCCAATACAATTATTATAAACTGGTAAACGCTTTTAAGGCGCATGATACTACGGGTATATTAACCGCGTCGGCTAATTTGGGGCATTATGTTGCCGATGCACATGTACCGCTGCACCTCACCCAAAACTACGACGGTCAGCTTACTCATCAAACCGGGCTGCATGCGCTTTGGGAAAGCCGCATCCCCGAACTTTTTGCCGCTAACTATAACTGCTACGCCGGCAAGGCGCGCTATATTGAGAATCCGCTGAAAGAAGCGTTCAGGATCTGCCGGACATCATTTAACGAGGTCGATTCTGTTTTACGGCTACAACGAGTGTTAAACAAAACCTTCCCGGCAGGTAAAAAATACGAGACGGTTATGCACGGTAAAAAAGCTGTTCAGGATTATTCGGTAGATTATTGCCGGGCTTACCAGGCCGTCATGCGTGGTATGGAACAAAGGCGTATGCGATCGGCCATATTATCGGTTGGTAGTTTCTGGTATTCGGCGTGGGTTGACGCCGGGCAGCCCGATCTGAATAAATTGATAGAACAGCATTTAAGTGCCGACGAAATGCGTAAGATCCAAAAAGAAGAAACTATTTTTAAGTCAGGTAAAATAACACCATTTGACAATTAAGTTATATGAGATCAATAATAGATATTTTAATATTAGTTGTCATATTATCAGGCTTAATTGGTAAAAGCGCAATCTCTAAATTCACTTATCAAAATAAAAACAGCAAGACAGAGCAATTGATTTTGGAGCACGTTCATGCTTTGCCTGAAGTAAAGGAATGGTTTATAACAGCAAAAAGGTCAAAACCCGGCCTTATATTAAATCAACCAGGTTCGCGCTCTAAATATTATTCGGTACAGGTAGGTATCAGCAATAATGATATGTTTCGAACAAATTATTATTTATTCATCGACCCTAAAAACTTTTCAATCTATTTCTGGGACGAGTTAGATACTGCCAGTAGTTTAATAACACTGCAACAATGGCGACATTGGCGAAACAATCCAGGATTTAATAAAATGCATAAATACAAGAACGGGAAGTTGGTGATTTTATAATGAAATATCTGTTTATTTTTTCCTGCTTTTTACCGCCGCGATTATCGGCGGGACAACCGACACCAAAATAATGGCGATGCCGATCACCGAAAAATGATCTTTGAAGAAAGGCACATTACCCAACACATATCCCGCGAAAAGAAAAAGGATGATCCATGAAACACCGCCTATAATATTGTATAGGCTGTAACGTAAAAACGGCATACGCCCTACCCCGGCCACAAACGGGGCAATGGTACGTATAATAGGCATAAAGCGGCTAAAAATCACAGCCTTACCGCCGTGTTTATCAAAAAAAGCTTTGGTTTGCAGGTAATAATCAAGCTTGAGTATTTTATTATTCTCCTTAAATACCTTTGGACCCAGGTAATTGCCTAATAAATAGTTTACCGTATTACCCGCAAACGCGGCGCAGATCAGTATCAGTGTTAGCAGGTAAATTTCTAATCCTGATTGTCCGCCGGCTATTAACGCGCCTGCGGCAAATAGCAGCGAGTCGCCGGGTAAAAACGGGGTAACCACAAAACCTGTTTCGGCAAAAATAATAGCGAAGAGTATTAAATAGGTCCATCCCTGATACTGACTGGTAATTTGTACCAGGTGCTTATCAATATGGATTATAAAATCAAGTATTGCTTTAAGGATTTCCAAGGCGATTTTTTTTGGCAAAAATATGAATATATCTGGTAAAGCTACCTGTTACTTAAAATACCCATGCCAAAAGCTACAGAGTCTGCGCCATTAGCTACACCACGGCAATACAAAGTATATAGTTTTCCATCAACAATAGTAACGGCCGGGAAATCTGAGATAACGGTTGATGAACCTTTTGGCATAACCTTAAAATCATAATTACCGGCAGGCAATTCAATAAATTTTGAAACGCTTTTGTAAGCGCTTGCCTTAAATGCCAATGTTCCGTTTGCTGATACATCAAGCAAGCCTGACCGTAGCGATGCATTTACAAAACGGATCTTACCGCGCCCCACTGTTGGGTAAACCGCGGTGTCCACAGTGAATATAGATGAAACTGAACTATCGGCTCGTAAACCGGTTACAAACAGCGTGTATTTAAAATTAGGTTTGAATACAATGGTATCTATCGATATCAAATTGGTTGTTGAAACTGTTGCCGAATAAGACCTGATCTGTATAGGCGGATTAATATTTGTTAATGAGAAATAT
>JAQBOP010000038.1 GCA_028287975.1 Mucilaginibacter sp.
ATTAATGGCAAGATCCCCGTTGTACTGATCATTGCAGGTTCGGGCCCGGTTGACCGTGATGGCAACAGCACTAAATTGAGCCTGAATACCAATGATTATAAATTAATAGCCGGGGCGTTGGGTAAAGATGGTATTGCTTCTTTACGTTACGATAAACGGATGATAGGCCAAAGCGCGACCGGCGAAAAAGAAGATAACCTGCGTTTTGAGGATTATGTTGATGATGCCATTGGCATGATCAATCTGTTAAAAGAGGATAAAAGATTTTCAAAAATAATAGTGCTTGGCCATAGTGAAGGTTCATTAGTGGGGATGCTGGCAGCCAACGCTTCTGATGGCACGGCAAATGCCTTTATTTCTGTTGAAGGTGCCGGCCGTCGTGCAGACGAGCTTTTAAAAGAGCAAATGAAAACACAGCCGTCGTACGTGTCTGATAGTTTTAAAAAGGTTTTAGACTCATTGATCATCGGCAAGATCCAGCCGAAGGTTGACGCTTCTTTATATGCTATTGCCCGGCCAAGCATCCAGAATTACCTTATGAGCTGGTTCCGGTTTGATCCATCGCTGGAGATAAAAAAATTAAAAATTCCCGTATTGATCGTACAGGGTACTACAGATCTGCAGGTAACTGTGGCTGACGCCGAAAAATTAAAAAAGGCAAAATATCCTACTTACGTTCTAATCCGCGGAATGAACCATGTACTTAAAGACGCCCCGGCCGACAGGGATAAAAATATAGCTACTTATAATCAGCCCGACCTGCCCTTAAAGCCAGAGTTTGTATCTGCCATACTTGATTTTATACACGGGTTGAAGTAGGTAGTGTATTTCATTGTCATTTCGAGCATAGCGAGAAATCTATACACGGATATGTAGCCGACTTATTTTGTATAGATTTCTCACTCGTACCTCGTTCGAAATGACAACTGGTTATGATTTATAATTACCCTGCAATCGCCTGATCACAATAATTTCGCTGATATGGTAAGCAGTATGGTCTGCTATCTGCAAAGCCTCGCGCAGTATGTTTTGCCCGCTGCCGTGGCCCAGCGGCTTATAGATCTCCTCTTTTTTAAACACCTCAATAAATTCCTCAAGGTCGCTTTCTATTTGTTTTAATGAGTCATGCCAGGCAGCGTCATTTTTAGGGGCAGTTTCTTTGGGCCAGTAATCATCGGGCCAGTTTGGCGATTCATGGTTTTGATCCATGCAAAACTGTACCATATCCCATTGCGCAATGCGGATATGCTCGACCAATTGCCAGATACTGTACGGAAGTTTCGCGGGTTTATCGCCTCGGGCATCGGCAGGCAGTCCTTCAAGTGCGTCTTTTAAACCAATATGCGCGTTGCCGCCGCGCAGCAGTTTAACTACTTCGTCAATAATAATTTTATGTTCCTTATCCATATAGTTACATACTTTGTTTTATAGTTAATCGCTTTTTTGGGTTAAATGTTCTAAGTTTATCCAACAAAAATATTTCCGGCAATGACGCGTAGTTTATCTTTTTTAATAATTTTCTCTTTGTTTATTCTCGGTTGCAAGAAAGACGGCCAGGCCCCGCCACTTACCGCACAAGGCAACGACTCATTTACCACCTACGAAAACCATTTTTTAGACGCTTTATGGAAACTAAACCCCGAATGGGGCACCGACGAGGGCTACCATAAATACGATAGCCTGCTGGTTATACCTAACGATAAGAACAGGGAGGCGATGTCACTTTTTATCAAGAAGCAGCAGGACTCGTTAGCCAAATTTGAAGTAAACGACCTGACACCGTCAAATAAAATGGATTACCATATCCTGCAAAACCAATTAGAATATAGCAACTGGAAGATCAGTGTATTAAAAGATTACCAGTGGAACCCCGCATACTATAATGTGATACCGGCACTTGCGCATATGCTTAACGAGCATTACGCACCTTTGGCAAAACGACTGCGTAATATTCATCAAAAAATGGCCGATCTTACGCTGTATTATAAAGAAGCAGAGAAACAGATAAAAAATCCTGCCCCCGAACTAACCGCGCTGGCTATTGAGCAGCAAACCGGCGGCATCAACATCCTCGAAAAAGATTTTGCCGACTCGTTAAAGAAATCTAATATCCCCGCGGCAGAGCAAAAGCAAATGACCGATCGTGCCAAACTTTCTGTCGATGCCATTAAAGGATACATCAGCTGGCTGCAAAGCTTAAAGAGCGATAAACCGCGCAGCTTCAGGTTAGGCAAGGATCTGTATGAGGACAAGTTTAAGTACGAAACACAATCAGCCTTTAGCGCGCAGCAGTTATTTAATATGGCCACCGAGCGCAAAAAACAGATCCACGGTGATATGGTTAAGTTGAGTAAAGAACTATGGCCAAAATATTTTGGTAAAAAAGCCATGCCGGCCGATTCGTTAGACATGATAAGCCAGGTATTGGATACACTTTCGGGCAAGCATACTACAGCCGCTGATCTGCCATCAGAAATTGAAAAGCAACTGCCAAAACTGTCGGCCTTTGTAAAAGAAAAAGACCTGTTAACGCTTGATGCTTCCAAACCTTTAAAAGTGCGTAAACAGCCCGCCTATTTTGGCAACGCGGCGGTAGCATCGATGAGTTCGCCCGGGCCTTACGATAAAAACGGTACCGCTTATTATAACATTATCAGCCTGGCAGGTTTGCCGGCTAATAAAGCTGAAAGCTACCTGCGCGAGTACAATCAATATACTTTGCAGATCCTGAGCATGCACGAGGCCATTCCCGGCCATTACGCGCAGCTGGTTTATGCTAATAACGCGCCAAGTTTGGTTAAGTCTATATTTAGCAGTAACTCTATGGTTGAAGGCTGGGCCGTTTACGGCGAGCAAATGATGCTGGATAACGGCTATGACACATCGCCGGAAATGAAGCTGATGTGGTATAAATGGCACCTGCGCTCAGTTTGTAACGCTATCCTTGATTTTGATGTACACAGTAACAACATGACCAAAGAGCAGGCGCTGAAATTTTTAACTCACGAAGCCTTTCAGCAACAAGCCGAGGCCGAAGGCAAATGGAAACGGGTAGGTGTAACCAGCGTACAGCTTGACGGCTATTACGACGGCTATAAAGAAATAATGGACCTGCGCGAAGCCTACAAAGCTAAAGTGGGCGATAAATACAAGCTGAAAGAGTTTAACGAAAAATTCCTGAGCTATGGCAGCGCCCCTGTTAAATTGATCAGGTCGGCGATGTTGGATGGTAAGGATAATTGATGGTGATTTCGTATCCTGTGTCATCTCGAACGATAGTGAGAGATCTATACACACGCTTAGTAGCGAATATAGTCGATAACCGATATGTGGAACTATAATTTTTATGTTTATATAACCACTAATCCTATTAAGACCGTGTTGTATATAGGAGTGACTAATGATTTACGCCGACGAATATTTGAACACACGGAAAACAAAGGAAATAAAAACTCTTTCGCCGGTAAATACTATTGCCATAATTTACTTTACTATGAGCATTTTACGCATATTAACTATGCCATCGAACGTGAGAAAGAGTTAAAGAAATGGAGCCGGAAAAAGAAAATTTCATTGATTGAAACTTCAAATCCACATTGGGTGTTTTTAAATGATGAGATAGATGAATAATCAATTTTCCTTTGTGATTGAACGATAGTGAGAGATCCGTAACATGGATAGTCCGCTTGGCATGTGTATAGATTTCTCCGCTATCGCTCGAAATGACAGGGTTTATTTAATTATCCTTTGTCATCTCGACCAACGGGAGAGATCTATACATGGGATAGTTCGAATGCAGGTGTATAGTTTTCTCGCTATCGCTCGAAATGACACTTTTTTGAGTTAGTGCTTTAATCAAACCGACATGAACAATAACTGGCCCGAGCTAAATTTCGATAAATTAAAAGATACGGTTGCTACCGTGCAGTTATGGACGCAAATTGTCGGTAAGATCAGGTTAAAAAGCATGCCGTGGCTTAACCATTCGTGGCATGTTACTTTGTATGTATCGCCGCGCGGGTTGTCTACACATAGCATCCCTTACGGCGAAGGTAGTTTCCAGGTAGATTTTGATTTTATAGCGCACCAGGTTATTATTACCTGCAGCAGCGGCGAGCATCAGCAGCTTGATCTTTATCCGCGGACCGTGGCAAGTTTTTATAAAGAGCTTTTTGAAAAAATGGCGCTGCTGAACATAGAGGTAGCTATTTATGCCAAACCCAATGAGCTTGACCCGGCTATCCCCTTTGCCGAAGACGAGGTGCATAAATCCTACGATAAGGTACAGATGGAACTTTTTTTTAAGGCGCTGTTAACCATAGATACCATTTTTACGCAATTCAGATCTAAGTTTAGCGGCAAGTGCAGCCCGGTACATTTCTTTTGGGGCGCGTTTGATCTGGCTGTTACCCGTTTCTCGGGGCGCAGGGCGCCATTGCACCCGGGTGGTGCGCCAAACATGCCCGACAGGGTAATGCAGGAAGCTTACTCGCACGAGGTAAGCAGCTGCGGGTTTTGGCCGGGCAGCGAACAATTTCCGCATCCCGCTTTTTATGCCTACTGCTACCCTACTCCCGCCGCATTTGGAGAGCAGCCCGTTAAACCTGCCGAAGCCTTTTACAGCACAGATATGGGCGAGTTCTTTTTAAAGTATGAGGATGTGCGTAACGCCCCCGATCCTGAAGGTACTTTACTGGATTTTTTAGAGACTACTTACGCAGCCGCGGCCAATACAGGTAACTGGGACAGGCAGGCTTTAGAATGTGATCTTTCGTGGCTGGAAAGATAAAAAAATGAATATCTTGTGTTTTTAAAAGCCCCACCCAACCCTCCCCGGTAGGGAGGGCTTTTAAAGTCTCCCCTACCGGGGGAGATTTAGAGGGGGCTTTGAATTTCACAAAAATTGACAACGGATATCTAAAATCACCATATCATGATCATTGTAATACAATGCACCGACCGGGTTGGCTTAGTGGGGGCCATTGCTTCGACATTGGCCAAACAACAGCTCAACATTATCTCTATGCGCGAGTACGTAGATAAAATAGAGAACATGTTTTTTATGCGCCTTGAGGTTGAAGAAATTGGCGACCCACCTGCCCTTGAAGTAAGTATAAAAGAAATACTGCCCCCGGGTGCCATGATCATTATCAATCCCATCCCGCAAAAAAAAATAGTGGCAATGGTTACCAAAGAGTACCATTGCCTGGCAGATATATTGATCCGCAATTATTTTAACACGTTGGGCGCTAGCGTACAATGCGTAATAGGTAATCATCCTGATCTGCAGGATATCTGTAAACGCTTTGACATGCCGTTTTTCCTGGTGCCGCATGAAGGCAAAAGCAAGGAAGAATTTGAGCAGGAAATAACCGGCATTATTATGCCATACCAACCCGACTATATTGTGCTGGCTAAATTTATGCGGATCCTGTCGCCTAACCTGGTGGCCAAATTTCCTATGCGGGTTATTAATATCCATCACTCGTTTTTACCGGCGTTTATTGGCGCCAACCCCTACCGCCAGGCATTTGAGCGCGGTGTGAAGCTGATTGGCGCTACCGCCCATTTTGTATCCAACGAACTGGACGAAGGGCCGATCATCGCGCAGCAGATCATTCCCGCAAACCATTCGTTTACCGTAACCGATATGGTAAAGGCCGGCAAAGAAATTGAAACCTCCGTACTGGCCTATGCCCTTAAAATGGTATTTGAAGACAGAGTGTTTGTATATAAAAATAAAACGGTGGTGTTTGATTAAAGAAAATAATTAAATAATAGTTAAATTTACTTAATTAATTGCCGATCCGTTAGTGCCGATGCCGCCCATCCTTTAGTGATGGGCTTTTTTGGTTTTATAATTGCAATGCTTTATTCCATATACAATATCGCTATGGAAGATTTTGAAAAAGTACTAAATGTATTGTTAGCTATGCAGCAAAAGCATACAGATTTCTTCGAAAAAGAACAGTCGCTGATTACAGATTACGTAGAATTTCAAAATAATAAATTGCCTGTATTGAAAATAAAAAACGGACTGCCGGGCTATATCATAGATGATATTTATGACGCCTTGTAAAACCCCATCTACCTGATAACCACATTTGATCACATGCCGGATATACCCGAAAGAATTGAAAATATGCTGGCAAATATCCGTCGGCGCCGTGATGAGTTGGGTTATAGCCAGGACTACATGGCTCATAAACTAAACATATCTCAAAATGCATATAGTAAAATTGAAACGGGCCGCGCTAAGCTAAATGTGCGACGCCTATTTGAGATAGCAGATGTATTGCTAACTACTACCGATAAATTCATTGAGAAAAACTGATCTATTGCCTGTTATTAATGTACCTTACATAAAAATGTGCTGATGGAGAATGATAGGGAGTTTGTAGGTAATAAATTAAAAATCGGCCTGCGATGAACATATTAATGATCATTGCAACCATACTTGTATTGGCAGTTTGCATAATGTTCATAATGGCGGTGCTGACATTTAGGGGCAAAGAAGGCAGGGAAAACACCTGGAAGGATTTTTTCAGGAATGTATTTGCCCTTTTTATCCTGATCTCGCTTGCCCTGTTGGCCGGCAAAGCTTTTCATATATTTTAGACGATTTTTGAAATTAGTTTCTCCCTATACCGGGGTCTTATTGGGTTTATAATTGTGCGATAGCCTTATAACCGGTTTAAATTCATTAACTTTCGATAATTATGAATACAAAAACCTACTATGAATTTGTTAACTCGCAAACCGGAAATGTTATTGCCCACCTCACTTTAGCCTCAGCTTCAGATAAAAAGGACCACAAAAAAAAGCTGGAAGCCAAAAAAGTACATTTAGCCACAACACATAAACTTAACCTTAACCTGATCTATTGGCAGGATAAGGATCATCCGATCGGTTAGTCGGGTTACTATCATATTATTGCTCCGCCTTTGTTGGTGTTGTCACCAACAAGTACCGGATGCATCTACTGTCTGTTACCGGGATGCATCGACTATCTGTTATAACAGCCCTGCACTAAGTTGTTGGTGACAACACCAACAACGGCCCGGAGAAACGTCATTGCCCATCTTACTTTAACATCAGCCCCGGATAAAACGGACCATCCCAAAAAGTTGGAAGTAAAAAAAGTACACTTAGCTACCACACATAAACTTAACCTCAACCAGATCTATTGGCAGGATAAAGACCATTCTATCGGTTAATTATTCTTCAATCTCAGGCGTATTTGCAGTTATTGCAAAAATTTGCTTTTTCCTGCATTTTATTGACGGAAAGTGACGGAAATTATCGTGTTTCGCTTTATTCGGCGCCTGGTAGTTTTGTCAGATTTGATCAGTAGCCGCGGAGGTTAAATTCATCTGCACATCCGCATATCTACACACCTGCACATCGGCACCCCGTCATAACAAAATCAATTTGCCATCTGCATATCCGCACATTTGCACATTAATTGTAACTTCGTTAAAAATTAACTGACCATTATGCTAAAAGGATTTTTTAATGTCCCCACACCGCAAAACGAGCCTGTATTAAATTACGGCCCGCGCAGTCTGGAACGTGCCGCGCTTAAAGCAGCTTTGGACGAAGCCCGCGCCTACAAGATAGATATACCCATGTACATTGGCGACAAGCAGGTACATACCGGCAAAAGGATGGAGATCCGCCCGCCGCATGATCATAAACACTTATTAGCCAACTTCTACGAAGGCGATAAAACCACTGTAGAACAGGCAATTGACGCCGCTTTAGCCGCCAAACCAGCCTGGGAAAACCTGCCGTGGGAACAACGCGCCGCTATATTTTTAAAAGCTGCCGATCTGCTATCAGGCCCCTATCGCGCTAAAATTAATGCGGCTACCATGCTTGGTCAGTCAAAAAACGCTTACCAGGCCGAGATAGATGCAGCTTGCGAACTGATTGACTTTTTGCGCTTTAACGTGCACTATATGACCGAGATCTATGCGCAGCAACCGCCAATCTCGCACCCAAAAGGTATCTGGAACCGTGTGGAGCAACGCCCGCTTGAAGGTTTCGTATTCGCCTTAACGCCGTTTAACTTTACCGCTATTGCGGGCAACCTGCCAACATCAGCCGCTATGATGGGCAACGTGGTTGTATGGAAACCGGCTTACCCGCAAATTTACGCCGCTAACGTATTGATGCAGGTATTTCTGGAAGCTGGTGTGCCGCCGGGAGTGATCAACCTGATCTATGTTGATGGCCCTGTTGCCGGCGATGTGATCTTTAATCACCCGGATTTCGCGGGGATCCATTTTACCGGCTCTACGCCTGTGTTTCAAACTATCTGGCAAACCATAGGTACCAATATCCATAAATACAAAACTTACCCCCGCATAGTAGGCGAAACCGGTGGTAAAGACTTTGTGCTGGCACATAGCAGCGCTGATGCCGATGTAGTGAGCACCGCCTTAGTACGTGGCGCATTTGAGTACCAGGGGCAAAAATGTTCGGCAGCTTCAAGGGCGTACATCCCGGCGTCCTTATGGCCAACGGTTAAAGCAAATATGCAGCGCGACCTGGCTACCGTTAAAATGGGGCCAACCGAAGATTTTGAGAACTTTGTAAACGCCGTTATCACCGAAGCATCGTTTGATAAGCTGGCTAAATATATTGATGCCGCTAAAGCGGATAAAGACGTCGAGCTAATTGCCGGCGGTAATTACGACAAGAGCCAGGGCTGGTTCATAGAGCCGACCGTAATTAAAGTAACCGACCCATACTACGTGACCATGTGTACAGAGCTGTTTGGCCCGGTATTAACGGTTTATGTTTATGAGGATGATCAATTCGACGAGATCATAAAGATCGTAGACAACACGTCTATCTACGCGTTAACCGGCAGCATCATTGCGCAGGACCGCTATGCCATTGCCAAAGCGACGCAGGAACTGCGTAACGCCGCGGGTAACTTTTACATCAATGATAAGCCAACCGGCGCGGTTGTTGGCCAGCAGCCATTTGGCGGCGCCAGGGGATCAGGCACCAATGACAAAGCCGGATCCATGATCAACCTGCTGCGCTGGGTATCACCAAGAACTATCAAAGAAACTTTTGATCCGCCGAAGGATTACAGGTATCCGTTTTTACAAAAGGATTAGCCCCCTCCGCCCCCTAAAGGGGGAACTTTTGACACGCTAAAAGTTTTTAATTTCTTGCGCTGTTCCTCCCCCTTTAGGGGGTCGGGGGGCTAAACCGGAACACATCGTCCATGTTTTTGTTGTTTTGCGTGCTCACGTTCATATCGGTTATGATACCAGTTTCCAGACTGTAAACCCAACCGTGTACGGCAAGCGGCTGGCCCTTGGCCCAGGCGTTTTGTACTATGGATGTTTTGCAGAGGTTGTAGGCGTTCTCTATTACGTTTAATTCAACCAGGCGGTCAACACGTTTATCTTCATCTTCAATGCTACCCAGTTCATCGGCATATAAACGATAAACGTCTTTGATGTGGCGCAACCAGTTATCTATCAGACCAAATTCCTGGTTGCTCATGGCCGCAATTACCCCACCGCAACCATAATGGCCGGTCACAATAACATGTCTTACCTTAAGCACATTCACCGCGTAATCCAGCACGCTTAACATATTCATATCCGTATGGATAACCATGTTGGCAATGTTACGGTGTACAAATATCTCGCCTGGCCGGGTGTTGGTGATCTGGTTTGCGGGTACCCGGCTATCGGCGCAGCCTATCCATAAAACCGGAGGGTTTTGCCCATTTGCCAGCTTGGTAAAGTATTCAGGGTCCAGATCTAAGGTATCGGCAACAAACTTCTTATTTCCTGCCAACAAGCTTTCGTAAGTAATGTGGTTGGTATCGTGTATGGTTTTTGCGCACATGGCAATTTATGTTTGTTTGAAAGTTAGTTTTTATTACGGGGATACAGTAAAAAATAGCAAAGTCGTACAAATTAAAGAAGTATCTGCCAATTATCCCACCTAAAAGATAAAAACCAAGGCTTGGCATATTTGAACTACCCTGCCGATGGTATTAACCCATGCCTGCTCATTATTTCACTGATCACTGCCGGATCGGGTGGCACACCGGGCTTAATAGCAGCACCTATCTCACGAAAATATGCCGGGCCGATAAATGCCGGTGTTAATACACACAAAGCCTTTGCGTTTACAGTTCCTTTATTATCATGATGATGTACAATTCCCCGTGGGATAAAGCAATGATCGCCCGGGCCAATAGTAACGTTCTTGCCATCCACAATGGATGATACTTCGCCTTCAAGTCCGTACAACGCTTCGTCAACTTCCACATGGTAATGGGCTACAGGGACTTTGGCCCCTGCGGGGATGGTTAGCTCAAACACCACCATTTGGTTATTGGTATCGTCACCATCTAACAAAAAATTCAGTTCTAACTGGCCAATTCGTATCAATTCTTTTGCGGGCATAGGTTTAAACATTAAGGTTGGTCTACGTTATAAATATCATTATTATCATGCAATATATCTTTAAATATTGGCTGTTTGTTTAAATAAAAAATCCCGGCCACTTTCGTGAAACCGGGACCCACTCAACTTAAACAATACTGTTAATGAGCACCGTTGGCTGCCAGATCCAACTCATACACATAACCCAGGTTTTGCGAATCGTTGTTAGTTACTTTCAGATCTTTTACCAAGCCTGTGTTGATGTCCACTATCCAGCCGTGTACCTCAAGGTCGGTACGCTCTTTCCATGCGTTTTGGATGATGGTGGTTTTACATAAGTTATAAGCCTGTTCAACCACGTTTAACTCAACCAGGCGGTTAACTTTTGTTTCGTGATCGGTTATGCGGTCAAGCTCATGGCTGTGCAGGCGATACACGTCCTTAATATGCCTTAACCAGTTATCTATCAAACCAAATTGTTTATTGCTTAGCGCGGCAGCTACCCCGCCGCAACCATAATGGCCGGCAACAATTACATGTTTTACCTTTAATACGTTAACCGCGTAATCAAGTACGCTAAGCATGTTCATATCTGAGTGCGCACATACGTTGGCTATGTTGCGGTGCACAAACACCTCGCCGGGTTGGGTGTTGGTAACCTCGTTAGCCGGTACACGGCTATCAGAACATCCTATCCACAGCACTTCGGGGCTTTGTCCTTTTGATAACTTTTTAAAGTAGTCTGGGTCGTCCTTCAGGCGTTTATTTACCCATTCGCGGTTACCTGACAGCAAAGCGTTGTAGCTTTCTTTTTGCGTTAACTTAATTTTATCAATGTTGATTACAGGTGTTATATCTTGTTTTTGATTTTCAGTCTTCATGATCTTAATTATTTAATACCGTAAATTAATTCTTTCAGTTTAGGCACATCGTAGCGGTCTTTTATGGCCACCAATTGCACGATGATGCCTTTAGTGTAAGCATTGTGTTTATAGTTATGGATGATCTCCAGCACATCCGGATCAATGTACCTGGAGTTTGTGCCATCAATGATCACCTCGGTTTCCTTTGGTAAGCTGGTAAGCGTTATTTGTATGGCAGCCTTGTTTAAAAAAGTAACTTCCTCGGCCAGGCGGATACGGATAACCTTTTTATCTGCGCTATCATCAATATGATAGAAATAAGGGTTACGCATATTAGTGCGCAGGATATAAAAGATACCTACCAGCATACCAATGCCGACACCGATAAGCAGATCGGTTAATACCACCGCCGTGATAGTTACCACAAATGGTATAAACTGCGGAAGGCCCTGGTGCCACATGTGCTTAAACAAACTTATCCGCGCCAGTTTATAACCGGTAACCAATAATATAGCCGCAAGGCATGATAACGGAATGTAATTGATAAGTGCCGGTATAAACAGCAGCGACAATAATAGCAGCACACCATGTATAATAGCACTCATTTTTGTACGTGCCCCGGCGTTAACGTTTGCCGACGAGCGCACAATTACCGCCGTCATAGGTAAACCTCCCAATAAACCGCTTACAATGTTGCCTGCACCCTGCGCGACCAGTTCGCGGTTAGTAGGCGAGATCCGTTTTATCGGGTCTATCTTATCGGCCGCTTCAAGGCTTAAAAGAGTTTCTAAACTTGCCACAACGGCAATAGTTACTGCGGTTATCCATACTTCCGTGTTCCAGATGGCAGAGAAATCAGGCGATTTAAAGAGACCAAAAAACTCTGTTGAATTGTTTACAATGGGGATACTTACCAGTTGCTTTCCTTTCAGGGCGAGATCTGTCCCGGCAAATAAAGCGCTTAAAATTACGCCCGATAATACCACCAGTAAAGGCGCCGGCACCATAGCCAGTTTTTTAAACCGTGGCCAATAGATCATCAGCAACAGGGATATTGCGCTGATAACCACTGCGCCGTAGTTGATCTTGCTTACCGCCCTTAATATGCCCGAAAAGGTATTATGCTCGTCAAACTGTTTGAAACTTTCGTCACCTTCAAAATCGGCGTCGTAGCCAACTGCGTGGGGGAATTGTTTCATAATCAGAATGATACCTATAGCCGCCAGCATCCCCTCAATAACTGCCGATGGAAAGTAGTTACCAATGGTACCCGCTTTGATTACGCCCAGTATGATCTGCATAACTCCCGCCAGTAAAACAGCCAGCAAAAAAGTTTCGAACGAGCCAAGACCGGTTATGGCGTTCAATACAATTACCGTAAGGCCCGCGGCCGGGCCTGCAACGCTTAGTTGCGAACCGCTTAATGTACCCACCACAATACCGCCAATAATGCCGGTTAATAAACCAGAGAATAACGGCGCGCCCGACGCCAGCGCTATTCCTAAACAAAGCGGCAGCGCGACTAAAAAAACTACAATACTTGAAGGAAGATCTTTTTTGAGATTTTTTGGCAAAAAATATTTTTTGAGATTAAGACTGCCCATAGCCGTCTCATCTTGCTTTAAATGCATATAAAATGTGTTTGAATTAAAAATTTAAATGAATAGCGATCTTGTCCCGGTACAAAAGCCCGGGTTATTCATTTAAATGTTTGGAGGGGGCGTGGGGACCACAGGATGGTAAAGTTGCACCAGTAGCGAGTGCTCCCGGTTATGCAGGTAATTAGTTTCAAATAAAAACGCGTCGTAATGAAAAAAAGATAGCAAGTGTTCGTCAAAATTCTTTTTTTCCTTAAAAGCATCTTTGTCAGGGTTTTCCTTCCCGGTTTTACTTTCCTGCTCCAGCTGCATAATAACCGCGCGGGCAGTATTGCCATCTAAAAAAGAAAATAAAGGCACAAGCGATATGGACATCTTTACTACAAAGACGAACATGAAAAGCATGGTTATAAATTTCCTGTTTTTAGCGTTCACTGCGACAAATATAAAAACCTCAACATTAAAGCTGCTGTTTTGTTTAACGGCGATTGTACAATTTAATTGTTATTTTTATAATCTTACACTATAATTACTTTTGTGGATAATAAAATAAAGTTACTAAAACATAAACGCAAGCAGGCGTTGGAAGGTGGCGGCGAGGCCCGCATTGAAAGTCAGCATAAAAAAGGAAAGCTTACCGCACGCGAGCGGCTGCACTTTTTGATGGACGAAGGTTCGTTCCAGGAGATAGGCATGCTGGTTACCCATCGTTCTACCGACTTCGGAATGGAAAAAGAAAAATATCCGGGCGATGGCGTAGTTACCGGTTATGGCACCGTGAACGGCAGGCTGGTTTATGTTTTCTCGCAGGACTTTACAGTTTTCGGCGGTTCACTATCAGAAACCCATGCCGAAAAGATCTGCAAGATCATGGATCTGGCTATAAAAAACGGCGCACCGGTTGTTGGGTTAAATGACTCGGGCGGGGCACGGATCCAGGAAGGTGTAGTGTCTTTAGGCGGCTACGCCGATATATTTTATCGTAATACTATGGCATCGGGCGTAGTACCACAGATCTCGGCTATTATGGGACCGTGCGCAGGTGGTGCAGTATACTCGCCGGCCATTACCGATTTTATATTGATGGTCGAGCATACCTCGTACATGTTTGTAACCGGGCCTAATGTGGTAAAAACAGTTACGCATGAGATAGTAACGTCCGAAGAACTGGGCGGTGCAAACACCCATGCCAGTAAATCGGGTGTTACGCATTTTGCCTGCGCTAACGAGATAGAAGCTATTCAACATGTTAAAAAACTGCTGAGCTATATGCCGCAAAACTGCGAGGGTAAAGCCCCGGCATTACCGTACCAAACGACTAACGAATTACGACCCGAACTTAGTAATATATTACCCGAGGCAGCTTTGCAACCCTATGATGTGCGCGAAGTGATAACTCATTTAATTGATACCGATACTTTTTTAGAAGTACATAAAGACTTTGCCGAAAATATTGTTGTGGGTTTCGCACGGCTGGCCGGCCGCAGTATTGGAATAGTTGCCAACCAGCCGGGGTTTTTAGCGGGCGTTTTGGATAGACATGCCTCAACTAAAGCAGCGCGCTTTGTGCGCTTTTGCGATAGCTTTAATATCCCGTTGTTGGTAATAGAGGATGTACCGGGCTTTTTGCCGGGCACCGACCAGGAATGGAATGCAATTATTACCAATGGCGCTAAACTATTGTACGCTTTCTGCGAGGCGACAGTTCCGCGGATTACAGTTATTACACGCAAGGCTTACGGCGGGGCTTATGATGTAATGAACTCCAAACACATCGGTGCTGATATGAACTTTGCCTGGCCATCTGCAGAGATCGCCGTTATGGGTGCCAAAGGCGCTGCCGAAATTATCTTTAAGCGCGAGATCAGCTCGGCCGAAGACCCGGAAGCTAAATGGAAGGAAAAAGAACAACTTTACAGCGACACCTTTGCCAACCCTTACCGCGCTGCCGAGCGTGGTTTTATTGACGAAGTGATCGAACCGGCTGAAACCCGGTTAAAATTGATCCACGCCTTTAAAATGCTGGAGAATAAAGTGGTTAATAACCCGAGGAAAAAGCATGGGAATATACCTCTTTGAGGCGACGAGGTTAAAGGTAAAAGGCTAAAAGTGACTATAAGACCGCAACTATAATAGCTATACCTACAGATTATTAGGAAAAACGAAAGATTTGAAAAAGAAACCTTTTACCTTTAACCTTTGGCCTTTCACCTCAAAATGATTGTAGCTATTACAGGTTATTGTTCAATAACTATTTGCGATTGTTGTATACCCAATTCTTTCAGATTTTCGGCCATTGCTTCAACAAACGGATCAGGGCCGCAGATATAGTAGTTGGATTGCCCATGTAAGTATTGCTTGATCAGATCACGGTCAATAATCTGCGGTTTATTTTCCGGCGATTCAGGATGGCTTAAAACATTAATAAAATTTGAACCAAGCATATCGGTCAACTCATCTTTTAAAATAATATCCTTTTCTGTATGGTTGGCAAAAAGCAGGGTGTTACCTTCCAATTTATTATCAGCTTTTAACTGCCGTAAAATGGAAATAAACGGGGTAACACCAGCCCCACCCGCAATAAACAGGCCTGGTTGTTTATAATTTATTGCGCCAAAAACATCGTGTAAAATCAACTCGTCGCCGGCCGCAATTTTCCCTAACTTTTCTGTAACTCCGTTATGGTCCGTATATATTTTAATAGTAAACTCTAAATTTTCGCCGCTATTAAGGCCGGTAAAGGTAAATGGCCTCAATTCATTTTCAAGTCCCGGTTTGTTTATAGATACATCTGTAGCCTGGCCCGATATAAAATTATAATCAGCCGGCCTTTCTACAACAAAGTGCCTTACGTTATGGGTAACAAATTCTGTTTTTAAAACTTTAACCTTATGCATATTCTATTTTATTAGTTAGAAATAGGTAACAATAAAGAGTTACATAACTTATTACATAATTCATTAACAAAGGTTCTATCTTTATTTCAAAATGATCCAAATAGAACAAATCCGCCCTGAACTTACCTGGCGATTACGCAGGCAGGTACTTTATCCTGGATCCAAACTTTACGAAATGGAGATGGATGAAGATAATCATGGTTATCATTTTGGGGCGTTTAGAGATAACGAATTGGTAGGTGTGGTTTCATTGTTTCAAAGTGGTACAGATTTTCAGTTTCGCAAGTTCGCTATAAGTCACGATGTGCAGCATAAGGGCATTGGTAGAGTGTTGTTGCAATATATCGTAGATTTTGCCGTCGCCGAAGGCGCAACGCAGATCTGGTGCAACGCACGGGTTACTGCAATCGGGTTTTACTTAAAATATGGTTTTGTACAAACCGGCACCTTGTTTTCAAAAAACGGTTTTGATTACGAGATCATGGAGAAAACTTTTTGAGGTGAAAGGCTAAAGGCAGAAAGGTGAAAGGTAATAATACTTAAAGAAACCTTTTGCCTTTAACCTTTTATCTTTCGACTCAATAACAAAAAACCTTTTACCTTTATCCTTTAACCTTTTACCTCAATTACTATATTTGCAACGGCCAGTTAAAAAGGCCCAAAAACAACGCTATGTCTAAAAAAAAATCTGATAAAAAAGAGCACGTTGCTGTAGTAACCGATACTTCCCTCTCTTTTCTTGAAAAATATATCAATAACGCCTCGCCTACCGGTTTTGAATGGAAGGGCCAGGAGTTATGGCTGGATTATATTAAACCTTATGTTGATGATCACTACGTTGACAACTACGGTACCGCTGTAGCGGTTATTAATCCAAAAGCCGAGTATAAAGTAGTTATTGAGGCGCATGCCGACGAGATCTCATGGTTTGTAAATTATATTACCAGCGATGGGTTGATCTACGTTATCCGCAACGGTGGTTCAGATCACCAGATAGCGCCATCAAAACGTGTTAACATCCATACGGATAAAGGCGTGGTAAAAGCTGTATTTGGCTGGCCGGCTATCCATACCCGTTTGGGTGGCGAAAAGGAAGAGGCTCCATCGCTTAAAAATATCTTTTTAGATTGCGGCGCTACAACAAAAGACGAAGTTGAAAAATTAGGTGTTCATGTAGGCTGTGTGATCACTTATGAGGATGAATTTACCACACTGAACGACCGTTACTATGTTGGCCGCGCGTTAGACAACCGTGTAGGTGGTTTTATGATTGCCGAAGTTGCACGCCTGCTTAAAGAAAATAAACAGAAACTGCCGTTTGGCTTATACATTGTAAACGCGGTGCAGGAAGAAATTGGCCTGCGTGGCGCCGAAATGATAGCGCACCGCATTAAACCAAATGTGGCCATTATTACCGACGTTACGCACGATACCCAAACCCCGATGATCAGTAAGATCACCCAGGGCGACCTGGCCTGCGGACGTGGTCCGGTGGTGTCGTACGCACCTGCAGTACAAAACAACCTGAACAAATTGTTAATGGATACGGCCGAAAAAGAGAGCATCCCTTTTCAGCGCCAGGCATCGTCACGGTCGACCGGTACAGATACCGATGCGTTTGCTTACTCGAATGATGGCGTACCATCAGCATTGATCTCTTTATGCCTGCGCTATATGCACACTACCGTCGAAATGGTGCACAAGGAAGATGTTGACAATGTTATCCGACTGATTTATGAAGTATTGTTGAATATTAAATCAGGACAGGATTTCAGGTATATTAAATAAACCTTTTTACCTTTATAACGTTTAACGGGTACAAACACTTAACCATAAAACAACACTCACTCAAAACAAAAATGAAACCTACCCTACTAATTTTGGCAGCCGGCATGGCGAGCCGTTATGGCAGCATGAAGCAGATAGATGGCTTTGGCCCCAATGGCGAAACTATTATTGACTACTCGATCCATGATGCTATAAAAGCAGGATTTGGCAAAATAAGCTTTATTATCCGCGAAGAGTTTTTAGACTCTTTTAAAGGGATTTTTGAACCTAAGTTAAAAGGCAGGGTTGAAACAGATTATGTTTTTCAAAGCTATGACCTTAAGCCTTTTGGTATTGATAAAGTTATTGAAAGATCAAAACCATGGGGTACTGCACATGCGGTATTAGCTGCGCGCAACCAGATACATGAGCCTTTCTGCGTTATTAATGCTGACGACTATTACGGCTACGAAGCATTTGAAAAAATGGTTGAGTTTTTAACTACCGAGGCTTCTGACAGCCAATACTCATTGGTGGGTTACCAGATAGACAAAACTTTGTCTGATTACGGCTCGGTATCACGCGGTGTTTGCGAAGTTGACGACAAAGGCAACATGACCGAAGTAAATGAGCGTACCGAAGTTTATTTTAAAGAGGATGGCAGCGTAGCTTATAAAGATACAGCAGGCGAGCATCCGCTACCAAATGATAAACGTGTTTCGATGAATTTCTGGGGCTTTACGCCTGCAGTATTTAAACAAAGCGAAGAAATGTTTAAACGTTTTGTTGAAGCAAATGAAAACAATCCTAAAGCAGAATTCTTTATCCCGCTTGTGGCTGACGAATTGATAAAAAGCGGCCAGGCGGCATTTAAAGTGATCCCAACTGCTTCAAAATGGTTTGGTGTAACTTATAAAGAAGATAAACCTATTGTACAGGAAAGCATCTCTGCATTGGTTGCTAACGGAACATACCCTGCTAACCTTTGGGCATAATATTTAGACTTTTACAGACTTACGAAGTTTTAAAAACTTCGTAAGTCTTTCTCAAAATAATAACAGATCCTGCCTAATGGCGGGATTTGTTGTTTACAGCTAATACCCTTTTCAAGTAAACAAATCCGGCTACTCCCGCTATAACTGATGCTATCAATATGGCGAACTTTGCCTCCGTATCATGCGCGGAATTTCCGAACGACAGAAAAGATATAAATATGGACATGGTAAAACCAATGCCCGACAGTAATCCCATCCCTGTGATATGCCCCCAGCTTATTTGTTCGGGTAATGACCCTATTTTTAGTTTTACGGTAAGCCAGGCAAAAAGCATTACGCCTATCGGCTTGCCAAATACTAATCCTAAAATAATGCCTAAACTTAATATGCCCATCACATTTTGCGCCATACCGGCCTCGAGGTGAATATTGGTATTGGCCAAAGCAAATAAGGGCATAATGATGTAATTGACCGGGGTATGTAGTTTATGAGCCAGCTTCTCAAGCACCGGGCCTTTTTTTGAGCTTACCGGGATAGTAAAAGCGGTTAACACGCCGGCAATGGTTGCGTGAACACCCGAGTGGTGGATAAAATACCATAACACCATCCCCGGCAAAATATAAAAGACCGGGTGCTTTACACCAAGCTTATTGATCAGCAATAAAAACAAAAATATGCCCAGGCCAATTGCCAGGTACAGCCAGTGTAAGGTGGTGGAGTAAAATATGGCGATGATCACTATCGCCAGCAGATCATCAACTACAGCCAGGGTTGATAGCAGTACCTTTAACGCGGGCGGCGCTAATTTGCCTAATAAAGCCAGTACGCCTAAAGCAAAAGCGATATCGGTAGCCATAGGTATGGCCCAGCCCCGTGCAGTTGCGGTACTATGATTAAACATGAAAAATATGAGGGCTGGCACTACCGCCCCGCCGATTGCGGCGAACATGGGTACCGCCGCGATCTTAAAATTGGATAGGTGCCCGCCAATGATCTCGTTTTTTATCTCTAACCCGATCAGGAAAAAGAAAATAGCCATCAGGCCATCATTGATCCAGTTGAGCAGGGAATATTTTAGGTGTATGGCGGCCGATTCAAAACCAAATGAAGAAGATAGCAAATTCTGAAACCCCGTGTAAACTGACGAGTTGGCAATAACCAACGAGATAACTACGCAGCCAATCAATATCACGCCGCTACCCTGCTCAGATTTAATAAATTCTAAAAAACTTTTGTCGTTCTGTTCTGTCATGTGGTGTGGTAGTATTCAAATATACAAAATCGAAACGGTCGTTCAAGCGTGAATGTTTGAATCAGCGGGTTTTATTGTCCGATTATTAATCTCACCTTTCCCAAACTAAAAAATCAATATACTTGTTCTATAACCATGCAGATAGAAATATTAGGTAATGCCGATTCAGTAGCCGAACAAAATGGCGTATTAGTTATTAAAACCCGGCAGGCCGAAGCACGGGTGATGGTTTACAGCCCCACCATTATCCGGGTTTGTATCAGCAAAAACTTTAATGAGGCTGATGAATCATTTGCCGTAATTGAGAAACCGCAGGACGAATTTACCTGGCAAAAATTGCATGATACCATAGAACTTACTACATCGGCGTTAAAACTGGTGATCAATAAAAATCCGCTGCGCTTTAATTTTTATACCGCGGATGGTAAACCGCTCAGCGGGGATGACCCGCGTTTTGGCACCAACTGGCAGGCAGAACGGGTAATAAACTATCGCAAGCTATATCCCGATGAAAAGTTTATAGGCCTTGGCGAAAAGGCCGGCGATCTGAACCGTCGTGGCTGCAACTATGTCAACTGGAACACGGATGCCGCCATGCATGGCATCACTACCGATCCTTTATATAAAACCTTCCCGTTTTTTATAGGCCTTCATAGTGGGCTAACCTACGGCCTGTTTTTTGACAATACGCATAAAAGCTATTTTGATTTTGGCGCCACTACCGACGAGCAAATGAGTTGGTTCGGCGCAGACGGCGGCGATATGAATTATTATTTTTTCGGCGCACATGGTATCCGTAATATATTGCAGGATTACACCTGGTTAACCGGCCGCATGGAAATGCCACCGTTGTGGAGCCTGGGTTACCAACAATGCCGGTGGAGCTATATGAGCGCTGAAGAAGTGCTGGACGTAGCCAAAAAATTCAGGGAAAGAAAGATCCCTGCCGATGTGATGTATTGCGATATTGATTACATGGATGGCTACAAGATCTTTACCTGGAACAAGAAAACTTTCCCCGACCCCGAAGGCATGATCGACCAGTTAAAGTCGATGAACTTCAGGCTGGTTACCATTGTAGATCCCGGCATTAAAATAGACAAAACCTATGCTGAATATAAAGAGGGGGTAGAAAAGCATTACTTTGCTACTTATCCTAACGGCGAATTGTATACCGCTAACGTTTGGCCCGGCCGCTGCCATTTCCCCGATTTTTTAAATGAAGAGGTGCGCGAATGGTGGGGCGCGTCTTTTAAGGCATTAACCGCACCGGGTGTCGAGGGTTTTTGGAACGATATGAACGAGCCTGCTGCCTGGGGACAAAACATGCCCTGGATGGTAAAATTTGGCGACCGATTTATGCCCGAGATCCGGAATGTTTACGGTATGCAAATGGCGCGGGCCACTTATAATGGCACTAAACGCATCCTGAACAATAAACGACCATTTATACTTACCCGGGCCGCCTATGCCGGTACACAGCGTTATTCGGCGGTCTGGACGGGCGATAACGCCGCCACTGATGAGCACATGCTGTTTGGCCAGCGCCTGGTTAACAGTTTAGGTTTAACCGGTATGTCATTGATTGGGGTAGACATTGGCGGCTTTATGGGCAACCCTACTCCCGAATTAATGGTACGCTGGAATTCGTTAGGCGTGTACACGCCTATGTTTCGTAACCATGCCGCATTAGGTATGTCTATGCGCGAGCCATGGCAATGGGGTGAAGCCTATGAGCAGATCATTAAAAAAGATATTGAGCAGCGCTATAAACTGCTGCCTTACATTTATTCGGGCTTTTACCAGTCGACCCAAACCGGCTTACCATTAAGCCGTACGCTGGCTATTGATTACACCGACGACGAAAATGTATTTGACACCAAATACCAGAACCAGTTTTTATTTGGTGATAGCATACTGGTTGCCCCGGTAATCAGCACAGTCGAAACTGCCGATGTTTATTTGCCGGCCGGCGATTGGTACCGACTAAATTCGGATGAAAAGTTTGCCGGCAACCAGGTAATAAATACCCCCGCGCCGTTAACCGACCTGCCGGTATTTATTAAAGCCGGAGCCATTATCCCCATGCAAAACATTATCCAAAGCACCAATGAGCAAGGCGACGGTATATTGTTGATACATGTATGGAACAGCAACAAACCCAACACGTTTGTTTATTACGAAGACGACGGCATCTCATACGACTATCAAAAGCAGGCCTATTATAAAAGAAACATAACTTTTGATCCGCAGAAAAAAGAAATTGTTTTTGGCGATGTTGAGGGTGATTATCAGTCTAAATATTTAAAAATTCAATTGCTGGGGCATGGGTTTGTAAACACTATTTTAGACAAAACTGCACATAATAACCACCACGCTTTTAGTGTATCTTATTAACCAACGCGTCATTGCGAACGAGGAACGAGTGTAGCAATCTCTACGCGTCAGTTATCCAGCGTTTAGAGATTGCCACGCGTTCATTGACGGGTTTAATAACGATCATATCCGCCGCTGTCTGTGTCTTCACAGACAGCTTACTGTAATTAGTTGCCTGTGAGGACACAGGCAACGGTGGTACGGTGGTGAAATTCTGCATCACAAAATCTTGTATGATCTTCTAATTCAAAAATTATAGTTTAAATAAAAAGCCCTGCTTCAATAATTGAAGCAGGGCTTTTACTAATATATATTTAGAAATTATTTGCTGTCGTCTTTTACTTCTTCAAAGTCAACGTCAGTCACAGTGTCAGAGTGGTCTTGCGGACCTGCACCGGCACCCGGCTCTTGTCCACCAAATGGATTTTCAGCACCCGGTTGTTGTTGCCCGGCTTCGGCAGATGCTTTATACATCTCTTCAGAAGCTGCAGTCCACGCAGTGTTCAATTCGTTTTGAGCAGCGTCTATATCAGCAATGTTTTTAGAAGCATAAGCTGCTTTTAATTTGGTTAAACCTGCTTCGATAGGTGCTTTTTTATCAGCTGATATTTTGTCACCATACTCTTTCAACTGTTTTTCTGTCGAGAAGATCAGGGCATCGGCGCTGTTCAGTTTTTCAACTTCTTCTTTTGCCGCTTTGTCAGCATCTGCATTAGCTTCAGCTTCGTCCTTCATCTTTTTGATCTCGGCATCAGTTAAACCTGATGATGCTTCAATACGGATCTTTTGCTCTTTACCTGTAGCTTTATCTTTAGCAGATACATGTAATATACCGTTAGCGTCAATATCAAAAGTTACCTCAACTTGTGGTACGCCACGTGGTGCAGGTGGTATTCCGTCTAAGTGGAAACGGCCAATGGTGCGGTTAGCTGATGCCATAGGGCGCTCACCCTGCAAAATGTGGATCTCAACAGACGGCTGGTTATCAGACGCGGTAGAGAAAGTTTCTGATTTTTTAGTAGGGATAGTTGTGTTTGATTCGATCAATCTTGTCATTACACCACCCATAGTTTCAATCCCTAATGAAAGCGGGGTAACATCTAACAACAACACATCTTTTACTTCGCCGGTTAATACACCACCCTGGATAGCTGCACCAATGGCAACAACTTCGTCAGGGTTAACACCTTTTGATGGCGCTTTACCAAAGAATTTTTCAACAGCTTCCTGTATAGCAGGGATCCGGGTTGAACCACCTACCAAAATAACCTCGTCAATGTCAGAGGTACTGTAACCTGCATTTTTCAAAGCAGTTCTACAAGGCTCGATAGTACGTTTGATCAGGCTGTCGGCCAGCTGCTCAAATTTAGCACGGGTTAAAGTTTTAACCAAGTGTTTAGGCATACCGTCGGCAGCAGTGATATAGGGTAAGTTAATTTCTGTTTGTGCTGAACTTGATAACTCGATCTTTGCTTTCTCTGCAGATTCTTTTAAACGTTGCAAAGCCATTGGGTCTTTACGCAGATCAATACCTTCGTCGCTTTTAAATTCGTCTGCCATCCAGTCGATAATAACCTGGTCAAAGTCATCACCACCTAAGTGCGTATCACCATCGGTTGATTTTACTTCGAACACGCCATCACCTAACTCAAGGATCGACACGTCATGCGTACCACCGCCGCAGTCAAACACGGCAATTTTCATATCCTTGTGTGCTTTATCCAGGCCGTAAGCAAGGGCAGCAGCAGTAGGCTCGTTAATGATACGGCGCACTTTTAAACCTGCAATTTCGCCGGCTTCTTTAGTAGCCTGGCGTTGTGCATCATTAAAATAAGCCGGTACGGTAATAACCGCTTCAGTAACTTCATGGCCCAAAAAGTCTTCGGCAGTTTTCTTCATTTTTTGAAGGATCATTGCAGAGATCTCTTGCGGGGTGTATTTACGATCGCCGATCTCAACACGTGGTGTGTTGTTATCGCCTTTTACTACGGTATAAGGCATGCGCGCCGCTTCTTTAGTAACCTCGTTAAATTGGTTACCCATGAAGCGTTTAATAGATGAAATAGTTTTTGTAGGATTGGTAATAGCCTGACGTTTTGCAGGATCTCCTACCTTACGCTCGCCGTTGTCGATAAAAGCTACTACTGACGGCGTAGTACGTTTTCCCTCGCTGTTTGCTATAACTACAGGTTCATTACCTTCCATTACAGCAACGCAGGAGTTGGTTGTTCCTAAGTCGATTCCGATTATTTTAGACATATGATTATATTGTTTCTTTTTGATTGTTTACTACTACCTCTTTAACAAGGGTTGTGCCAATTTAGATTTGGCAGTTTTTTAGCCAGAAAGGCAAAAGGTGAAAGCTGAAAGGTATTATTAGGGCAGAAAAATGTATAAAAACGGTGACAGGTTGGCAGAAATTGGAGAATAGTTGATTGCTTTTTTAAAGATTTACCTGAAGAGTTTTGATATATCGCTTTATATTGGATAAAACATCTTTTAATGAATAGATTACAGGTCTCTCGCCGAATCTTTTTTTTCCGTTAATTTTAATTTTTACGATCTTTTCTTCGTTGAGGTAATATCTTCCCTCAAATGCGAGTTTTGGCTTATAATGTAACATTTCGCCGGTTTTGCTGTCGTACTGAAAATCTTCCTCCCGCTCGTAAATAAAAAACACCTGGTTATCTTTCAGATAATATTCATATTGCCGTATTCCGAACGATAACCCCACCCATACTTTTATTTTGCGAATTGTCGAACTATTAAAATAACCAGTCAACGAATTTCCTTCGTCAGTCACTGGTCCGAGGGCGGCAGTGTTTTCAAGTTTTACTATATTATATAATTTATCCTTATTAATTTCCGTGTAAGAATGCCTAATGTATTCTATAATGTCCTTTTTTAATTGCCCGTAGCAAACCGGCCCCGATAAGGGAATTATGATAACAAATAAAAAAAACTGGCGAATTGAAATCATAGAGAATCAAATATGACCTAAAAAAACAAGCTTAAGATGCCATTGCAAACGGCAAAACCTTTATATCTGCTGATTTCTTTTCAGCCATCCAAAGATCATAACCCTGCTGCATGTCATCCACAATTGCGGCGTTGTATTTAGCGCCTTTGACAAACGGATAGCCATTTCTGCACTAACCCCATATGGCCGTTAACCAACTGCGATAATGTCTTACGGGCTACTCCCAATTTGGTCGCTGCCTGTGTAATAGTTATTTCCATAGGCTCTAAATAAAGTCCTTTTAGTATCATCCCCGGGTGTACCGGTGCCATACCGCGCTTTATCATATTTTTATTAAAGTCTACTTTGAAAGCCACTACCTTGCATTATTTAAAATTAGTAATTTCTATTCAAAAAAACTTAAATTTGTATTATGGAAACATTAATTGTACAACCTAAAAGCAAAGAACAGTTAACTGCTTTGAAAGCAATTATGAAAGCACTTAAAGTCGACTTCATTACCGGAAAAAGTGAAGAGAGCCCATATAGCGCAGAATTTGCGGCTAAAATGAAAAAAAGCGAGGACGATGTTAAAGCAGGAAGGACAACTAAAATAGAACCTTCTGATATATGGAACTTAAGCTAACTGATACTGCAAAAGAAGACATCAAATTCTTTCTTAAAAGCGGACAGACAGGCATTGTTAAAAAGATTGAAAAGCTACTTATCTCAATAAAAGAAACACCATTTACCGGCATTGGCAAACCAGAGCCATTAAAACACGAATATACAGGCAAGTGGTCTAGAAGGATAGACAAAGAACATCGCGTTATTTATGATCTTGAAAATGATGCCATTACTGTTTATTCTTTAAAGGGACATTATAAATAATATTACTCAGTACACATTTCTACAAATCCTCTCAAGTCAACAAGCACTTCATCCTAAAACAAAAAAGCGCCCCACTCAATCGAGCAGGGCGCTTTTAATATTATAATGTAGCGACGCAATACTTTGCGTCTTAGAGATTATTCTCCTTTTTCTGCGTTTTCTTCGTCAGCAGCCTGTGCTTCAGGAGTTTCTTCAGCAACAGGCGTTTCAGTTGCAGCTTCGGCAACTGGTGCTTCTGCAACTTCTATTTCAGCAACCGGAGCTTCTGCAACAGCAACTTCGTCAGCAGGGGTTACTGCAGCGCTTGCAGCAGGTGCAGCTACTTCAGTTTTACCTTTACCTGAACCACCACGACGACGTGTTGATTTCTTTGCGGTTTGTGCAGCATCTGCGCCGTAAACTGTATTATAATCAACTAACTCAATGATCGCCATTTCAGCGTTATCGCCTAAACGATTTTCTAATTTAACAATACGGGTATAACCACCCGGACGGTTAGCAATTTTCTCAGCAATTTCGCGGAACAGGATAGTTGTAGCGTCTTTGTCTTGCAGGTAGCTAAATACAGTACGACGTGAGTGCGTAGTATCGTCTTTGCCTTTAGTTAATATGGGTTCTACGTATACACGTAAAGCTTTTGCTTTAGCTAAAGTAGTTGTAATACGCTTGTGTAAAATAAGCGAAGTAGCCATGTTACTCAGCATCGCCTTGCGGTGACTGGTGGTGCGGCCTAAGTGGTTGTGTTTTTTACCGTGTCTCATTGTTTTGTTTGTTGTGGCACGTGCATACCGTTGGGCGGCTTTTCAGTCAAGCCCGCGGAATTATGCAAATACTCCGTTAAAAATTGTGTTTGGAGTTAGCAAGATCGCCTTGCTATAACTACTCTTTGTTATAAAATGAAAAGAGGTTAAAGACTATTCAACTAATCTCTAACCTCTAATCACTATATTATTCTTCGTCTAATTTAAATTTTGACAAGTTCATGCCAAAAGATAAACCTTTTGATTTAACCAGGTCCTGAATTTCAGTCAATGATTTTTTACCAAAGTTTCTGAATTTCAGCATATCTGCTACGTCATATGATACCAGGTCAGCCAGGCTGCGGATATCAGCTGCTTTTAAGCAGTTTAATGCACGTACTGAAAGGTCAAGATCAACTAATTCAGTTTTAAGGATCTTACGCATGTGTAAAATTTCCTCGTCAACTTCTTTAGTTTCTTCTTTAGCCTGAGCCTCTAACATCATGTTCTCGTCGCTAAATAACATAAAGTGCTGGATCAGGATCTTAGCAGCTTCTTTCAGCGCGTCTTCAGGATGGATAGAACCATCGGTAGCAATATCCAATACCAATTTCTCGTAATCGGTTTTTTGCTCTACACGATAGTTTTCAATAGTGTATTTTACGTTTTTAATTGGTGTGTAAATAGAATCGATAGCTATTACACCAACATTCGCGTCCGGATTTTTATTTTCTTCGCTTGCAACATAACCACGGCCTTTGTTGATCGTGAATTCAATTTCAAGCGTTACTGATGAATCCATGTTGCAGATAACCAAATCAGGATTTAAAACTGTAAAGTTATTTGAGAACTTAGTTATATCACCAGCATTAAAAGTATCCTGACCATTAATGATCACGAAAACTTTTTCACTATCGCCAGACTCACCTGTCTTTTTAAACCTAACTTGTTTTAAGTTTAATATGATCTCGGTTACGTCTTCAACAACTCCTTTTATAGTTGAAAACTCATGCATAACGCCTGAGAAACGTACAGAAGTAATTGCATAACCTTCAAGCGATGAAAGTAATATACGACGTAGTGCATTACCAATAGTTATGC
>JAQBOP010000326.1 GCA_028287975.1 Mucilaginibacter sp.
ATATTTACAATTAAAAAGGTTTAATTTTGAACCGATTTGATATACATCTAATATACTTTGCAAAATAACATATTTTCAGGATTATTTGTTGGACAAAATTTACTGTCACTAAAAGAAGTTGACTCAACTAACAATTTCCTTAAAGATCTATTGTCAAATTCCAAGCCAGTGCCTGAAGGAACGGTCATTATGGCAGAAACGCAGTTTGCCGGCCGCGGGCAGCAAAACAATAAATGGCATGCCGAGCCGGGCAAAAACCTAACATTCAGCATATTATTAAAACCCACTTTTTTGGCTGCTACAGATCAGTTTGACCTTACCCGCGCGGTAAGTTTGGGCGTTTATGATACACTGTGTCCGATATTGGGCAGTGAGCTCAAAATAAAATGGCCTAATGACATTTATTACGGCGATAAAAAACTGGGTGGTATGCTAATAGAGAATATATTGCAGGGCAGCCAGATAAAAAATGCCATAATTGGTATCGGTTTAAACATTAACCAGGATATTTTCCCGGATGAGGCCGGTAATGCGACATCAGTTAAACAGATATTGCATAAATATTACGATTTGCGGCAGATTTTAGCAGAAATTTGCAACAATATTGAAGCATATTACCTTAATTTAAAAGCAGGTAAAATAAATGATGTAAGGAATGTTTATTTAAGCCGACTATATTGGTTTAATGAACAAAAGCGTTTTAGGGCAAACGGCGAAGTGTTTGATGGCGTTATTACCGGCGTAAAAGACAACGGTTTGCTGGTAGTGAAGCAAAATGATAAAGAAAGCACGTATAATCTTAAAGAGATAGAATTTTTAAATAACAACAAACTATGAAAAAACTATTTGCAATAGTTGCAGCAGTATTAATAAGCGCCGGCGCATACGCGCAGATAGAACACCCGGTAACCTGGGCCTATGCTGCTAAAAAAGCAAGCGCTACAGAGGCTACCCTGTTTTTAAAAGCCACTATACAACCGGGCTGGCATATTTATTCGTTAAATGTAAAAGAAGGCGGGCCAATAAAAACATCCTTCACTTTTACAAAATCAAAAGACTACGAGTTGGTTGGCAAACCGGTTGAACCAAAGCCGACAACCAGGTTTGAAAAATCATTCAATATGGATGTGAGCTACTTTGAAAAAGAAGTTATTTTTCAGCAAAAGATCAAACTGAAACCGGGTGCAACGCTAACAGCGGTTAAGGGCCAGTTGGAATACATGGTATGCAATGATAAAAAATGCCTTCCGCCGGAAGATGTTGATTTTTCTATCCCGGTAGGTAAATAATACGGGATATGACGTCAGCTGCTAAAAGTTTTTCTGTTAAATTATTATTGGGTGTTTTGTTTTTTGCCGCGATTTTTTTTGTGGCAGATGCTACTACGGCAAAAGCACAAACCGCAGACACCAGCGGCGTAACTTTTACCAGCATACCCACGGCTGCTGATAGTATCGCCGCAGCTAAAAAAGTGCAGCAAACTACGGTTACAAAAGTCAAAACTACCATAACCTCACCTACTATCGAAAAACCAAAAACCCTTTGGGAGATCTTTATCGAGGGCTTCTTAGGCGGATTTGCAGCCGTGATCATGCCGTGCATTTATCCATTACTGCCGTTAACGGTAAGTTTCTTTACTAAAAAGTCAGGCTCACGCGCAAAAGGCATCGGGCAATCATTGCTTTACGGCCTATCCATCATTATTATTTATGTTGGATTAGGTGTAATTATATCGGCAGTGTTCGGGTCTGACGCGCTTAATTCGCTGGCAACAAACGGCATCTTTAATATCTTTTTCTTTTTGCTGCTGGTGGTGTTCGGGGTCTCATTTTTGGGCGCGTTTGAAATTACGCTACCAAGCTCAATAGGCAATAAGCTTGACGCGAATGCGGATAAAGGCGGCGTTGCCGGCATCTTCTTTATGGCTGCTACACTGGTTGTGGTTTCGTTTTCATGTACGGGCCCCATCATAGGCACGTTGCTGGTTGAGGCTGCCTCAAAAGGCGACAGGCTAGCCCCGGCCATAGGTATGCTCGGCTTTTCATTGGCGCTGGCGTTGCCGTTTACGGCTTTCGCTTTGTTCCCTTCGGCATTAAAATCACTGCCAAAATCAGGCGGATGGTTAAATACGGTGAAGGTTGTTTTGGGTTTCCTGGAGATCGGCTTTGCTTTAAAATTCCTGTCGAATGTTGATTTAGCTTATCATTGGAACTGGTTTGACCGCGAAGTGTTTTTATCGCTTTGGATAGCCTTAGGGTTTTTATTGGGCCTGTATCTTTTAGGCAAGATCAGGTTTTCGCATGATAGCGATACGGGTCATGTCTCTATCCCGAGGTTCTTTTTCTCGGTCATCGTATTCGCGTTTGTGATCTATATGGTCCCCGGTTTATGGGGCGCGCCGTTAAAATCCATCAGTGCATTTTTACCACCAATGGCTACGCAGGATTTTGACCTTTCGCAAATACCGGGTGGTTCAAGCTCAGGTAGTACCCCTGCCAAACAATCAACCCTGGTAAAAAAATATGAGGCTAACTACACGCGGATAAAAACACGCGGGTTAGATGCCTGGTATGATTACGACCAGGCCCTGCAGGTTTCAAAAGAGTTGCATAAGCCCATCATGATTGATTTTACAGGCTTTAACTGTGTTAACTGCCGCAAAATGGAAGCGGATGTATGGACAGATCCACGCGTGTTCAATCATTTAAAAAACGACTTTGTATTACTGCAACTGGTAGTTGATGACAAAGCAGCGTTAGCGCCTGCAGAGCAGTTTACATCAACCTATAGCGGTAAAAAAATAACCAACCTTGGCGGTAAATGGAGCGATTTGGAAGCTTCAAGATTTAATGCCAACTCGCAACCTTTTTATGTTTTACTGGATAGTGATGGCAACATGCTTACTGACAAAAGTGGTAAAGCTATCCCCCCATCGCCGGCTGATTATGATGCAGATAGCTATTTAAAATTTTTAGAAAGCGGAATTACGGCTTATCAAAGTACACAACAAGGAAAAAAATAATGTAAATTTGCGGCGCAAACGGCAGGTTGATTAAAGAAACCTGCCGCAATTTAGACTAAAACTATCTGCCACATATATTACAATGAGCCCGATAAAAAAAAATAGGACTTTTTACGTCCGGTAGTGACTCTCCAGGAATGAATGCCGCGATTAGGGCGGTAGTGCGCACAGCTATTTTTTACGATATTGAAGTTGCCGGTATCCGTCGCGGATTTGAAGGGATGATAAACGGCGATATTATCCCCATGGGTACTAAGTCGGTATCAAATATTATACAACGTGGCGGCACTATCTTGAAAACCGGCCGCAGCGAACAGTTCAGAACTCCCGAAGGACGCAAACTTGCTTATGAGCAGCTTAAAAAAAATGATATCGATGGGTTGGTAGCCTTAGGCGGCAACGGTACATTTAAAGGTGCTAACGAGTTTATTACTGAATATCCGGATATCGCCGTTATAGGCGTTCCATGTACAATTGATAATGACCTGTTTGGCGCTGATTTCACCATAGGTTATGATACTGCCATAAATACGGTTATTGAAGCGGTGGATAAGATCCGTGAAACGGCCGAATCGCACGACAGATTGTTTATTGTTGAGGTGATGGGCCGCGATTCGGGCATGATAGCCTTGCGCACCGGCATGGGTGTAGGTGCCGAAGCCATTATGGTACCCGAAACAAAGTCAGACATAAATGCCTTGTTTGATCGCCTTGAAAGGGGCCGCAAAGACAAAACATCAAAAATTGTAATGGTTGCCGAAGGCGATGAGCCGGGCGGAGCCTTTGAGATTGGCCGCGCTATAATGGAAAGGTACCCGCATTATGATACCCGTGTTTCTATCTTGGGCCACATACAACGTGGTGGTAAACCCACCTGTATGGATAGGGTATTGGCCAGCCGTTTAGGCGTTGCCGCTGTTGAAGCAATAAAAGACGGCCATACCGGCGAAATGGCAGGCCTGATCCATAATGATATCGTCTTTACCCCGTTTGGCCAATCTGTTAAACACCACAGCGAGGTAAATGCAGAGTTTATAAGGATAGTTGAAATGCTGTCTCTGTAAAGACCATAGTCGATAGACCATGGCCCATAGCTGAATCAACTATGGTCTATGGACTATGATTTAAATTACAATAATTTCTCCGCAACCTCTTTCCAGTTATTTACACGCTCATATGCAGTAAGCATTACGTTATGCGGCGATGTAAAGAGCAATTTGCGGCCGTTAAAACGGGTAAAGTTTTTGGTGCGGTCGTCTATCATGATATCGGTATTCACAATTTTATGCCCGCAAAACATAATATTGGTCCATGATATAAACGGAAAATAATCGGCCAGCCATGCTTGCTTGTCTTCCAGCGAGTTTGGGAACTCAGTAGCTGCCGATACAATAAATACATCGTACTTTTTATTTAGCTCTGCTAAAATTTCCCGGCTATCCGGAATTACTTTCAAGTCTCTGAAAAATCCTTTACGGTTTATGTATTCGCGCAGGGTGTGGTCAAGCTCCGGCGGCAGCAATTCTCTAAACTCCTTGCCGTGCATTTGATCAAGTGTATAATTATAGCCATGTTCCTGTTGATATATGGTGATGAATTTATCAATCGGATCGGCAATAACCTCATCCATATCTATGGCGATGCTTAATTTATTCATGCCGCAAATCTCCTATTTTACGGGCTAATTATCTGGTTTTAAAGTTTGTTTTTTTATTTTGAATATAATTGCTACCTTTGCGTCCCCGCTGAAATAAACTCCGGGGGAATGTTGAACACATAATTTAAAAACAAAAATGGCAACTAAAATCAGATTGCAAAGACATGGTAAAAAGGGCAAACCTTTTTATTACATTATAGTAGCAGACGCTCGTGCTCCGCGTGACGGACGCTTTATTGAGCGTTTGGGTTCATATAACCCAAA
>JAQBOP010000404.1 GCA_028287975.1 Mucilaginibacter sp.
GAAAGCCCCGGTTTCGCCCTGTCAGTCGCCCATCCGTACGACGGCCTCATAGGCCCTGGCGTCGTCATCCCGGCCGGTGACCAGCAGCATCTGGGCGCCGCGGCCGTTGCGGTAGAGCCGCTCCACCTCGGCCAGGCCGGCGTTGTAGGCCTCCGCCGGGCACTGGAAGCGGTCGCTGCCGTTCTGGCGCTCCAGACGCCACCCTCCGTCCCGGTCTTCGGAAATGACGATGGTCTGCATGACAGTCTCCGGCCCGACTCACTGACGCCGGAGCGGCATCTATGGCAGGGGCCACGGCCGGACGCGCAGCCAAACCCCCCCAAGTTGAGGCGTTCATCCCGCCTTCGTCCTGAGGGGGAAGCGCCTGATCAGGAGCGCCGAACCACCCCCTTCGCGCCGGGCCGGGCTTAGACTAGGCTCGCCTCCTGATCCGCCGGAGGAACGTCATGGGATTCCTGATCCGCCTAGTGCTCAAGATCGCCTTCACCGCCTTCGGGCTGTGGGTGGCCAGCCACGTCCTGGATTTCATCAGCATCCGCAGCCTGGAAGCCCTGGCGCTGGCGGCGATCGTGCTGGGCCTGGTCAACGCCTTCGTCCGGCCGATCCTGATCGTGCTGACCCTTCCGCTGACCATCATCACCCTGGGATTGTTCCTGCTGATCATCAACGGCCTGATGATCTGGCTGATGGGCTATGTGCTGAAGGGCCATGGCGTGCACACCCACGGCTTCCTCAACTCGGTTCTGGCCGCCCTGGTGGTGGGCGTGATCAGCTGGATCGGCCACCTGCTGATCGGCGAGGGCAAGGCGCAGACCCGGCGACGGTAGGAGGGCGACCTTCGCGTCAGATCGCGTGCGGCGTCGCCTTGGACAGAGCCAACCTGTACTCGTCGTCGCTGATACCCTTGGGCAGCAGGAAATAGCGGTCCGGAACGACGCTTTCGGGAGCCACATTCCGGGTTTCGATCACGGATCGGTCCGTCCCGCCTTTCAGGGTCAGCACGACGTCCCGCCAAAAGGCGACCTCGTTGAAGTAGAAGCAGTGCGTGGCCTGCGGGTCGAGGTGGGCGCCGAGCGTCGTGAACATCGCGTCGAACAGTTCGCTGCAGTCCACTTCAACCATGGCCTTCGGCGCATCCGGCGGCAGGCCGACGCGGCCCATCCGGGGCGCCAGCTCCAGGCGTTTGACGTTGGAGGCCATCAACGCCTTGTCGTAGCGGTTGCAATAGGCCGTCAGCCGCCCCGCATGGGCCACGATGGCCTTGGCGCTGACGTTATCCGCTTCGAACACCGTGTGGTCCACGTCGGCGGCGACGAACAGCAGCTGGCCGATTCGCCAGTCCGCCGGCACGTCCTGGTAGGACCAGGTGAAGGCCTGCTGGGTTACGAACCCGCCCATGGAATGGGACATGACGTGGACGTTGACGGCGCAGTCCGCGGTCTGCGCGCCCTGCAGCTGCGATATGCCCGCCGAGACCAGCGCGCTGGCGGCCGCCCGCGCATTCTCCCGATCGTCGAGATAGGCGAAGACCAGCCCGTCCGAGGGCCAGTCGTAGCTGATGAGGACCCCATCCCAACCCTGCGCCTGGAGCTTGGCCGCATAATCGAAGTGGGCGGCGACGGCGGACGCATGGCTGACATTGAAGCCATGGACGAAGAACAGGACTTCCCCCGTCTTCTGCGGCGGGGCTTTCGGCGCCAGCGGATTGTTGACGGTCGGGAAGAGGGACATGATCTCGGCCAGCCAGCGTTTCCAGGTGAGCCCCGTCTCCGCCTTCGTTTGACTGTCGATAGACAGGTAGCGCGGCGCGCCCACGCCATCGGCCCCGCCGGCCTTGCGAAGACTGATCATGTACCCGGCCATGGCGCCCCATCCGGCAAAGACAGTTGAGCAAACTGCATGTTCGCCCTCATAGATAGAGCCTTCAAATCGGCTGGGCGGCAAGTCCATCGTCCAAAGGAAAAAGGGCGGGACCTTTCGATCCCGCCCTCGATCTTAGAAGCGTTGGACGCCTGGACTAGAAGTCCATGTCGCCCATGCCGCCGCCCGGCATTTGCGGGCCGCCGGCCAGTTGGCCCATCGCTCGGCGCCGCCACGGTTCGCATTTGGCAGAACGTGTCAGATAGGCGGCCGATAGAGTTTGAAGCCGACGACAGCAAAAAGCAGGACAGCGCGCGCGGCAGACCCACTAGAAAAGCTCTCCCGAGTTGATGAGGTACTGGTCGACGAAACCCGCGAAGTCATCGGCCACGAAGCGGTCCGCCCCGGAGACCACCAGCACGCGCCCGTAGTTGGGACCTGGGCCGCAGCAGACGGCCCAGGCCAGGCACCAGATCATATAGTCCGCGAAGAACACAGCTGAACCGCGCTCCTTGTCCAGGTCCGGCGCGCTGAGAGGCTGATCGTACTCTTCATCTATGAGTTTGAGCCGATCCATGGACCACCAAGTGGTGTCATCGTCATCCCACAGTTCGAAACCCGCGCCGGGGCAGGCTCGTAGGAGGTAGTCGCGGAAATCCGCGGGAAAGCGAATACCCCACCGCGCTTCGAGAGAGGCGATTTCGGAAATCCTGGTCTCCGGCACAGGCGGGGAGGCCTCGGCGTCGGCACCCCAATAGGCATGCACCTTCTGGTAGGGCTTCATGGCTGGACTAAACCCGTACCGCCTTACCCATTCAACCCGCGCCAAAGAAAAAGGGCGGGACCTTTCGATCCCGCCCTCGATCTTAGAAGCGTTGGACGCCTGGACTAGAAGTCCATGTCGCCCATGCCGCCGCCCGGCATTTGCGGGCCGCCGGCGCCGGAGCCCTTCTTGGGGGCCTCGACGATCGCGGCTTCCGTGGTGATCAGCAGGCCGGCCACCGAAGCGGCGTCCTGCAGAGCGGTGCGGACCACCTTGGCGGGGTCGATGACGCCGTCGGCGACCAGGTCCACATACTGTTCCGTCTGGGCGTTGAAGCCGAAGGTCGGAGAGTCGTTTTCCAGGATCTTGCCGACCACGATGGAGCCTTCGACGCCGGCGTTTTCGGCGATCTGACGGATCGGGGCCTGCAGGGCGCGACGCACGATGGCGATGCCGGCGGTCTGGTCGGCGTTTTCGCCCACCATGCCTTCGAGCACCTTGGAGGCCTTCAGCAGGGCCACGCCGCCACCGGGGACGATGCCTTCTTCCACGGCCGCGCGGGTCGCGTTGAGGGCGTCATCGACGCGGTCCTTCTTTTCCTTCACTTCGACTTCGGTCGAACCGCCGACGCGGACCACCGCAACGCCGCCGGCCAGCTTGGCCAGACGTTCCTGCAGCTTTTCCTTGTCGTAGTCCGACGTGGTGTCTTCGATCTGGCGCTTGATCTGGCCGATGCGGGCCTCGATGCCTTCCTTGTCGCCCGAGCCATCAACGATGGTCGTGTCGTCCTTGGTGATCTGGACCTTCTTGGCCTTGCCCAGCATCTCGATGGTGACGTTTTCCAGCTTGATGCCGAGGTCTTCGCTGATGACCTGGCCGCCCGTGAGGATGGCGATGTCTTCCAGCATGGCCTTGCGGCGATCGCCGAAGCCCGGAGCCTTGACGGCCGCGACGCGAAGGCCGCCGCGCAGCTTGTTGACCACCAGGGTGGCCAGGGCCTCGCCTTCGATGTCTTCGGCGATGATCAGCAGGGGACGGCCCGACTGAACCACGGCTTCCAGCACCGGCAGCAAAGGCTGCAGGGTGGACAGCTTCTTCTCGTGGAGCAGGATGATCGGCTCTTCGAGGACGACTTCCATCTTGTCGGCGTTGGTGATGAAGTAGGGGCTGAGGTAGCCGCGGTCGAAGTGCATGCCTTCGACGACATCGAGTTCAGTTTCGGCGGTCTTGGCTTCTTCGACGGTGATGACGCCTTCGTTGCCGA
>JAQBOP010000355.1 GCA_028287975.1 Mucilaginibacter sp.
ATATTGTGGTTGACCGCCTGGTTGTGAGTGAAGCCGATAGTAAACGCCTGTATACTTCTATACAAGCCGCATTAAAGATCGCCAAAGGCATTATCCGAATTGGTGATAAAGATAACAACGTAGCCTATTTTAGTAAATACCTGATGGACCCGGTGTCGGGTATCTCATATGACGAACCGCAGCCTAATACATTTTCGTTCAACTCGCCTTACGGCGCCTGCGAAAAATGTAACGGCCTGGGTTATATTTTTGAAGTGGATGAGGCTTCTGTAATCCCTAACCCTAAATTAAGTATATTAAATGGTGGGCTTGCGCCGCTGGGCGAGTATCGTGAAACATGGATCTTCCAGGTACTGAAAGCCCTGGCAAAGAAATTTGAGTTTTCTTTATCCACCCCAATAGAAAAACTGGAAAAAGAAAAGCTTGATATCATCCTGAACGGCACCAATGAAATGGTAACTGTTTCTGTCGAATATAACAAGTGGAACGTACAGAGCTACCAGATCACGTTTGACGGTATCATCCGTATGCTGGAAGAGCAGCAGGAACGCCGCGGCGACGAAGGCATGGACGATATGGAAAATTATCGGGTGCTTAAAACTTGTCCTACTTGCGAAGGCGCGAGGTTGAAAAAAGAGTCGCTAAATTTTAAAGTTGATGGTAAAAACATCTTCGAACTGGCCACAATGGATATCAACACATTGCAGGATTGGTTTGAAAACCTGGAGGACAGACTGACCGATCGCCAAAACGTTATCGCTAAAGAAATTTTAAAAGAGATCCGCGCGCGCATTGTGTTTTTGATGGATGTGGGATTAAGCTATTTAACGCTTGACCGTACCGCAAAAACGCTGTCGGGCGGCGAGGCACAGCGGATAAGGCTGGCGACACAGATCGGCTCGCAGTTAATGAACGTGATGTATATCCTGGACGAGCCAAGCATAGGCCTGCACCAGCGTGATAATGAACGTTTGATCAACGCCCTGAAAAACCTGCGCGATCTGGGTAACACCGTTTTAGTGGTTGAGCATGATAAAGATATGATCCTTGAAGCCGATCACGTAATTGACATGGGGCCGGCAGCAGGTGTGCACGGCGGCCAGGTTGTGGCGCAAGGCACACCGAAAGAGTTAATGGCGTTTCATACACTTACTACCTCATATATAAATGGTGAGCGCGAAATTGCTATCCCTAAGAAAAGGCGCGAAGGTAACGGCAATATATTGTCGCTAAAAAAAGCCACCGGCCATAACCTGAAAAAGGTGAGTGTGGATTTTCCGTTGGGTAAACTGATCGGTATTACCGGCGTATCGGGCAGCGGTAAATCCAGCCTGATCACCGAGACATTATACCCGATTTTAAATCACCATTTTTTCAGAGCTAAGAAACATCCGCTGCCTTATGAAAAAATTGAGGGGCTGCAGCATATTGATAAAGTAATTGAGATAGACCAAACCGCTATTGGCCGTACACCACGGTCTAACCCGGCTACTTATACGGGCGTGTTCTCTGATATTCGAAACCTTTACGTGGCATTGCCCGAGTCGAGGATCAGGGGTTATAAACCGGGCCGTTTCTCATTTAACGTAAAAGGCGGTCGTTGTGAAACCTGCCAGGGTGCTGGCATGAAAGTTATCGAAATGAACTTTTTGCCTGATGTACAGGTGCCTTGCGAAGAATGCGGTGGTAGACGCTATAACCGGGAAACCTTAGAGGTCCGCTATAAAGGCAAGTCCATAAGCGATGTGCTGGACATGAGTATTGAGGATGCTGTTCCGTTTTTTGAGCACATCCCGTCTATCTATCGTAAAGTAAAAACTTTGCTTGATGTCGGCTTGGGTTATATCCGTTTAGGGCAATCGTCGACCACATTGTCAGGAGGTGAGGCGCAACGTGTTAAACTGGCTACCGAACTTTCTAAAAAAGACACCGGCAACACCTTCTATATTCTTGACGAACCGACAACCGGTTTGCATTTTGAGGATATCAATGTGCTATTAGGCGTGCTTTACCAACTTGTTGACAAAGGCAATACCGTACTGGTTATTGAGCATAACCTGGACGTAATAAAGGTCGTTGATCATGTTATCGACCTGGGGCCTGAAGGCGGATCGGGTGGTGGTAACATCCTGTTTTCTGGCACACCAGAAGGATTGTGCAAGGTTAAGAACAGCTTTACAGGACAGTTTTTGAAAAAGGAAATGGGGTTATGAGTTTAACATATAAAACATTAAAACGGGCTTCGATCAGGTTCTTAGCATGGTTTAAGATCATCGATGAAACTTCGTATCTGCTTAAATCCCCTGCTAATGCATCAAGGTTATTAGAGAGTATTGAAAATTACGAATGATCTTCAAAAACAAAACACCCTATATTTTGTAATTTGTACTTATTCAAATCAATGACTTACTGTCTTTTTTGTAACATTGCACAAATTATCCTGTATTGACCGCTGTCGCTAAAAAACTTTTCTCGTACTTATTAAAAGCTACCATACTGGTTTTGGCTTTTACTTTTATCTACCACCAGTATATAACAAAGGGTAATAATTTAAAAGAATTTCAAAAAGCGATAGACCGGCTTAGCCATCACCAGGTAAGCATTGTCATGTCTGTAGTTGTGCTGTTAATGCTGGCAAACTGGCTGGTTGAATGTTTAAAATGGCAGCACCTCACCCAAAAACTGGCACCAATTAGTTTATGGGAAGCTATTGAAGGCGTTTTTTGCGGCCTTACCTGGGCCATATTTACCCCAAACCGTATTGGCGAGTATGGCGGCCGCGTAATGTTTTTGCCACCACGTAAACGCATCCATGGTGTTTTTGCAATGGCGGTAGGCTCGTTCGGACAAAATGTAATTACCAATGTGCTTGGCGCAGCAGCACTGATCTGGTTCTGCTTTACTTTTCTGCATTTAAATGCCTGGGTGCTGGCGGGAATTTCTGTATTTGGAATAATCTACATGGCGTTGTTTATAGTCCTTTACTTTAATATCAAATGGTTGGTAAGGCTGTTAAACAGTATCTCGTTCCTCAGAAAATTTCATCGCTTTTTTGATATTATGGGCACTTATAAATTTACCGACCTGGTAAATATTATGTGTTTTTGCTTAACCCGGTTCTTCATTTTTTCATTCCAGTATTACCTGGTGATCCATTTACTGGTACCCAACATTCCCTTTGTGGATGTGATATTGATGGTGTTTATTGTATTTTATATCCAATCAGCCCTGCCTTCGCTTGACCTGTTAGATGTACCAGTGCGCGCAACAGCCTCGGCTACATTATTTGCCTATGTAACAGATCAGCAAATAGCCATAATTGCGGCATTTACTTCTATTTGGCTTATAAATCTAATTATTCCCGCTATTTTAGGCTCCGTATTTATATTTAAACTAAAGTTTTTTGATCGTAATTTATAGCATAGTTTGTTTAGTGCTTACAGGTTGCTACCTGTTCCTGGTATCTTATTTTATCAAGGGCTGGGCCAATTTAAAACGCTTTAATAACAGCGCCGTTAATTTTAGCACCAAAGTAACGATAATGATAGCCGCCCGAAATGAGGCCGAGCGCATCCATCTTACTATCGAAGATATCCTGGCCCAGGACTACCCAAAACACCTTACAGAAATAATTATCGTCGACGATCATTCAACCGATAACACTGCCGCCATTATTTGCAGCTATGCGTCAAAAGGCGTCAAGCTTTTGCAGTTAAATGAAGCCGAGCCGCTAAACTCTTACAAGAAGAAAGCTATAGCTAAAGCGATAAGCCTGTCAACCGGCGATCTGATGGTAGCCACCGATGCCGATTGCCGCATGGGGCCAAAATGGTTATCATCCATTGTTGGGTATTATGAGACCGAACATCCTTTAATGATCTCGGCGCCGGTTACTTATTTCGAAGAAAAATCATTGTTTGAGCGGATGCAGACCTTAGAGTTTTCATACCTGATAGGCATTGGCGCATCATTTATTGGTAACAAGCGCGCATCGACCTGCAACGGCGCTAACCTGGCCTATCGTAAAGACACCTTTTATGAAGTTGGCGGCTTTTCGGGCATCGACGACCTGGCATCGGGCGATGACGAGCTTTTGCTACAAAAGGTGGCCGAGCGTTTCCCACACCAAATCGGCTTCCTAAGATTACGTGAGGCCGTGGTTTATACCCATGCCAAGCATAACCTGAAAGAATTTTTACAGCAACGCCGGCGCTGGGCATCAAAATCAACAAAGTATAAAGACAAGAAAATAGTATTACTGGCTGTTTGCATCTGGTCATTCAACGTGTCTTTATTGGTAAATGCCGGGTTGGGATTTTTTAATAGTTACTTTTTTTATCTTTTCCTGCTGCAGTTTTTCCTGAAATATATGGTTGAATTTGTGTTCCTGCTGCCAATAACGCTGTTCTTTAAACGGCAGGGGCTGATGTCTTTGTTGCTGTTGCTCTCGCCGGTGCATATTTTATATTTTGTGTACGTGGGCTTAATTGGCAACACCAAAAAATATATGTGGAAAGGCCGTGTGGTTAAATAAGCAAGCCCCCCAACCCTCCCCGGTAGGTAGGGCTTTAAAGGCTATTCAAAAGTCTCTCCTACCGGGGGAGATTTAGAGGGGGCTTTTGTTATCATAATCTCATAAATCCTGAATTTTAAAGGAAGGCGTTGCCAATGCTCTTTAATTAAGCGATATTTAGCCAAACGGACTTAACATTACACTTGGCAGAACTCACCCCCGCACAACGTACCTGGAAGAATTTTAAACGCAATAAATTTGCCGTTGCAGGTATGGTGTTTATTATACTATCTGTAGTTATAGCCGTATTGGGCTACCTGATCATGCCCGACTCAACTCCATTGGCTAATAACCAAACCATTCAGCTTAGTATCAAAAAACCGGGATCTGAATTTATGATGCTGCACCTCAAAAAAACAGAGCGTGTTGATACCGTTAACGTGTTCAGCAAAATGCTTTTTGGCCAGCCCGCTTTTTACCGCGATATCCCGATCACAGGTTATACGCCACTAAAAAATGCTGTACAGGTATCTGAATACATAGGCGATGAAGACAAGCCCGAAAAAAAGATATATGCTTTGCCTGCCGATGTAATTGCTAAAGGGCCGTCGGCATATATTACACACAAAACCTTTGTACTGGGTACAGATGTTTATGGCCGAGATATGCTTAGCCGGCTGATCCTGGGCGCGCGGATCTCTCTTTCCGTCGGTTTAATGGCAGTGATCATTAGTTTGCTTATTGGTATAACCATAGGCGCCATCGCCGGGTACTTTGGCGGCTGGATCGATGCTGCTTTAAGCTGGCTCATGAATATCCTATGGGCACTGCCTGCTTTGTTGCTTGTTATCGCTATATCTTTCGCGTTAGGGAAGGGTTTGTGGCAAATATTTATCGCGGTGGGCTTGTCTATGTGGGTTGAGGTTGCCCGCCTGGTGCGCGGTCAGGTACTCAGCATTAAACAAACCGAATACATTGAAGCAGCGCGCTCGTTAGGCTACAATAACCGGCGCATCATCCACAGGCATATCCTGCCAAATATAGCCGGGCCCATATTGGTTATGGCTTCATCAAACTTTGCATCAGCAATTTTGCTCGAGGCCGGCCTTAGTTTTCTGGGCTTTGGCGCACAGCCACCCATGCCCACCTGGGGCAGCATGATCAAAGAGCATTATGGCTATGTTATCATGGATTCGGCTTATTTATCTATAATCCCCGGGTTGGCGATTATGCTGATCGTATATGCCTTTAATCTCGTAACGGTTGGATTAAGAGATGCTTTTGATATAAAATCGCAAAATACCCTCATTTAAATTATATTTTTTGTATAAATTTAGGCTCTCCGAGACCAAAGATGCAAAATCAAGATCAGTCTTCAGAAGAGGACGAATTAATACGGTTGCTGCTTAAAAGGCAGTCCGAGTTAAACTCTTTACTGGAGGTTACGCGGGCTATCAATAAAAATGCAGCAACACCTGTATTGATACAAATGCTCGAAGTAATTTTGCAAAATTATCTCCAGGTAGGTGTTTTTCGTTTTTTGATTGAAAAAAGTGGCACGTTTGCCTGCGTATCAAAATATGGTGGTGAAATTGAAGCTACAAGTGCCCTAAACCGTGCATGTGCCACGCTAAATAAAATAAAAGCCCCCGAATCATTAGCAGGCAATACTAACGAGATTTTAAAAAAATACGACTACTTTATCCCCATATACCTTAAAGGCAAGCCAGCAGCGTTTGCGCTGATAGGCGACTTCAATACATCAGGCGAGATGTTGAACAACGACCTGAATTTTATTCAGACGATGATAAACGTAGTGGTGGTAGCCCTGGAGAATAAGAAGCTGTTCCGTGAGCGCTTGCAATCAGAACGTTTACGGCGCGAGATGGAACTGGCCGCCGAGGTGCAGAATATGCTGATCCCGCTAAGGATGCACAAGGACGAAAGTGTTGAGATAGATGCCAAATACCTGCCGCATCAAGACATTGGGGGCGATTATTATGACTTTATGCGCCTTAACGACCATGAGTTTTTATGGTGCATTGCCGATGTATCCGGCAAAGGGGTATCAGCGGCTTTGTTAATGGCCAATTTCCAGGCCAGCCTGCACGCCTGGGTAACGGTTGAGGACAACCTGACCAATATCATCCACCGGTTAAATCAAAAAGTAATTTCTGACACCCAGGGCGAAAAGTTCATTACGCTGTTTATTGCCAAATATAACGAGCAAACCCGCAAGCTGCACTATATCAACGCGGGGCATAACGCCCCTATTTTATATGCCAATGGCAAAACTACATCGCTTAGTTTAGGTACTACCATGATAGGCGCTTTTGAGGTATTGCCTTTTTTAAATGAGGGTGAAGTAGATATAGAACCGGGCAGCCTGATAGTTAATTATACCGACGGCTTGCTGGACATTGAGGCCTATGGTGATAACCTTTGGGGCGAGAACGAGCTAATGAATTTTATAATAACCAACGGCGAACTCTCGCCCGATAGTTTCAACGAAACCCTGCTTGACCATTTAAAAACAAGGATAAAGGGCAAGCCCATTGATGATATTACGATATTGACCTTGCGGATATTTTAAAACCAGCTACCTAAAACAATATGACTGCTTTTATATGTTGTCGAATTGCATATAGCTGTTAAACATTTATCATATGATCAAATTTGTAATTATTCTTTTTGCATTGTTTTTAACAGATAGGGTATATTCCCAAGCTATTCCTGATACTTATGAAAATAGATATGGCTGCAATTGCTCTGATTTTGAATTGCTTAATTATGGAGGATATAATCCTGTAAAAATTGAAAACTCTAAATACAATATTGAGATACGTTACATTGGGTTTAGTGATCAAAGAAACTTTATGACCATACTTAAATCGGATCAAAAAGAATGGGAAGGAGCTTATTATATTAAATTTCTCAGCGGATCAGTAAATCTTATAAAAGATTTTACCAATGGTGTAAATCATAACCAATACCGCAAATCTATCGCGCAGGGTATACGCCTGGATTCTGTTTATACAGAACTGGTAAAAACTGAACTTTTTAAGCTGCATGACCAAACGGACATTGATGATAAGTTACCAAAAGGCACTATCTATATAGAATATAAGATAAATGGAAAAAGCGGGTCACGTCATTTTCACAGCTATGAATATCTTAAGGCCCATCCCAATGATCCGGAATCGATATTATTTTTCAAAGTGAATGATTTTTTTACTTTAATTGCAAATAAAGCAACGCGTCCATAAGTAACACAATAGCTATTTATCGGGTAATTTTATGGCAATGCTTACACTCCTTATTTCAAATCTCAAATTCTTCGGTATGTTGATAAATCCGTAAAAACACCTCCCCATAAAATAATAATTTTGTAGCCAACGTTTAAAGACCAATGTTATTAGCAAGGTACCAGCATGAGTTTATTGAAGCAGGATGTGATGAAGCCGGGCGGGGCTGCCTGGCCGGGCCGGTGTTTGCCGCTGCTGTAATATTACCGCATGATTTTGAACACGACCTGCTAAACGATTCCAAACAAATAGCCGAAGAGCTTCGGTATACCCTGCGCACAGAAATTGAGCAAAAGGCGATAGCCTTCGCGGTAGCGGCTGTTGATAACTTGGAGATAGACGAGATCAATATCCTGAATGCATCGTTCCTGGCTATGCACCGTGCTATTGAAAAACTGCACCTGCAACCACAGTTCCTGATCATTGACGGCAACCGGTTTAACAAGCACCCAACCATACCCCATGCCTGCATTGTACAGGGCGATGGCAAATACCATAGTATAGCGGCGGCATCCATCTTGGCCAAAACCTACCGCGACGATTACATGAAGCAAATAGCTGCCGAACACCCTGAATACGACTGGCATAATAACAAAGGCTACGGCACCTTAAAGCATCGACAATCCATCTTAAAGAATGGGTACACGCCCTACCATCGCCGTTCCTTCAGCGTAAGCCTTGAAACCGATGGTGTATTGATCCAGGTGTTATAATATTACTTTTATATTATCATCACCCTTGTGTTGCGCCTTGATACTATAACCTGAGAATAGTATTTTTGGTAAAAACCGAAAAACAGTTGAAGATCTTAATATTAAGCCATCGTGTTCCATTTCCGCAAAATGGCGGATACGCGATTGTGGTAGCCAATACCATAAAAGGCTTGGTTAATACCGGTCATGACGTTTCGTTGGTTGCCCTTAACGCAAAAAGGAAAAGCCGCGACAGCCGTCTGCCCGACGAGGATCTGATGGGTAAAATAAACTATCGCGCTTACGATATTGATATCACGGTTACGGTTTTCGGGGTAGCAGCAAACCTGTTCAGCAAAACTTCATTTAATGTAGACCGCTATTACGACCCCGAGTTTGAAAAACTATTGATCCGCGAGCTGCGCAACAATGATTATGACATCATCCAGTTTGAGGGGTTATATGTTTCTTTATACCTGCCGGCGGTGCGTAAATATTCCAAAGCAAAAATGGTATACCGGGCACATAATATCGAGAACCAGATCTGGGAGCGGCTATCACAGCAAAAGGTTGATCCGTTTAAGAAATCATACCTGCGCATGCATGCCCGCCGCATAAAAAATTATGAGCAGCAACAGTTGAATAAATTTGATGCCATAGCCGTATTTACTAAACAGGATAAACTCACCATACTTGAATATGGCGTGAAAGCACCTATTGAAATTTTGCCGGTAGGGTTAAGGCTTGAAAAATATGTGGCCGACGTTAGCAAGACCGAGTTCCCGAGCTTGTTTTTTTTGGGTTCGTTGGATTGGCTGCCAAACCGCGAAGGCATGGAATGGTTCCTGGATACTTTTATTAAGGACATTACCGAAGGCGATCTGCCGGTTAAGCTATATGTTGCCGGTAATGATATCCCCGAACGTTTTGATGATTATGAGGCCCTGGGCAAAATATACATACAGGGCGAGGTTGACAATGCACTTGAGTTTGTAAACAGTAAATCGATCATGATAGTGCCTTTATTATCAGGTGGTGGTATGCGGGTGAAAATTGTTGAGGGCATGGCTATGCAAAAATGTATCATATCCACATCGTTAGGTGCCGAAGGCATTAACTTTACAAACGGCCATGATATATTAATAGCGAATGACCATGATGGATTTTTTGGTGCTATAAAACGCTGCATAACCGACGAAGATTTTTGCATGCAATTAGGCAAAAATGCGCGCCTGCTTGCAGAAAAAGAACATGATATAAATGTGGTTATTAAAAATTTGGTGAAGTTTTATGAAGCTTGCTGTAAGAATGAGGACCAATCTGTTGTTAACAAAACAATAGTGTAAACCTTTTTTCAGGGCGAAGCAGTCAGCGATCTTGTTTCATTTTGTTTCACCGTTTTTATCAAAGCGCTTATTTTCAATAAATTAACATAAAATCCTGTTTCGCTTGTTTCATTTGTTTCACACTCACGTGAAACAAACACTACAAATAGCGCTCAGACTTCCATTAATTCCTTTTTGCAATCACACATAACCTGCCTGCATTTTTATTACTTTTGTGCCAAATATAATTTTGTATGAAAAATACTGCCTTAAGTGAAGTCCACGTAAAAGCAGGCGCCAAGATGGTGCCTTTTGCCGGTTATAACATGCCGGTACAATATGCCGGTATAAATGCCGAACATGAAACCGTGCGCAAAGCGGTAGGCGTGTTTGACGTTAGCCACATGGGCGAGTTTATTTTAAAGGGCGATAACGCGCTCGACCTGATCCAGCGCGTAAGCAGCAATGACGCTTCAAAATTATATGACGGTAAAGTACAATACTCATGCCTGCCCAACAAAGACGGCGGTATTGTTGACGACCTGCTGGTTTATCGCATTGACGAAAAAACCTATATGTTGGTTGTAAACGCGTCAAACATTGAAAAAGATTGGAACTGGATCAGCCAGTTTAATACCATGGGCGTAGTGATGAAGGATATTTCTGATCGCACATCGTTATTAGCTGTACAGGGGCCAAAAGCTGCGGAAGCTTTGCAAAGCCTGACTGATATCGACCTGGCATCAATGGAATATTACACCTTTAAAAAAGGAACATTTGCAGGGATCGATAATGTAATTGTATCTGCTACCGGCTATACCGGTGCGGGTGGCTTTGAGTTATATTTTGATAATGAGCATGCCGAATCTATCTGGAACGCTGTGTTTAAAGCAGGCGAGCCATTTGGCATTAAACCGATAGGCCTGGGCGCCCGTGATACCCTGCGCCTTGAAATGGGCTTTTGTCTGTACGGTAATGATATTGACGATAAAACGTCGCCGTTAGAGGCTGGCTTAGGCTGGGTAACCAAGTTTAATAAAGAGTTTACCAACTCTGCAGCCCTGCAGGAGCAGAAAGCCGCCGGCATAAGCCAAAAACTGGTTGGTTTTGAAATGATAGACCGCGGCATACCCCGCCATGATTATGAAATAGTTGATGCTGACGGTAATGTAATTGGTAAAGTAACCTCAGGCACACAGTCGCCATCCTTACAAAAAGCGATAGGCCTGGGCTATGTAAAAACCGAATTTGCCAAAGATGGTACCGAGATCTTTGTTAAAATCCGTGACAACAGCGTAAAAGCTAAAATAGTAAAGCCACCTTTTTATAAATAAAAGCCTCGCCCCCTAACCCCCTAAAGGGGGAACAAAAAAGTATAGAATGAATCTGCATACAAATACACCAACAGTACCCCCTTTAGGGGGCGGAGGGGGTAAACTTGAGGTTTGCCTTACACCTGCACTGATCCCGCTTTATAATGTTGAAGATTATATTGTGGTGGTTATTGATATTTTCAGGGCTACTACCTCTATTTGCTATGGCATTGAAAATGGTGCCGAGGCTATTATCCCGGTATCACAGGTTGAAGAATGCAGCGCTTACCTCGAAAAAGGGTTTGATTATCTGTTAGCTGCCGAACGTAACGGCGAAGTGGTTACGGGATTTGATTTTGGTAATTCGCCGTTCTCATATACCAGGGAAAAGGTGGCCGGCAAAACCATTGTGCTTACTACTACTAACGGTACCCATGCGTTGCACTTATCGCGCAGCGCAAAAAAAATAGTGATAGGGGCTTTTCTTAACCTTACCGCCATTTGCAACTGGCTTAAACAACAAAACGAAAACATTTTACTGGTATGCTCGGGCTGGAAAAACAACTTTAACCTGGAAGACACGCTATTTGCCGGTGCGGTTGTCGAGCAACTGAAAGGCAGCGGTTTTGTGGTTGATGATCCGGCCATAGCTGCCAACGATCTTTACCAACTGGCTAAAGACGACCTGGATGGTTACCTGAAAAAAACATCACACAGCGAACGCCTGAAAAAACTGGGCATTGAGGCCGACATTGCTTTTTGTTTGAATGTGGATATCGCTACAGCGATCCCTGTTTTGGATGGAGAGAAGTTGGTGAAGCTATAAGCTTATCTGTTAGTTTTCCTTCTTTTCCGCCACCTTTTAAATATAACTATTACAGCCGTAATAATTAGCCACAAAGGCCATGCACCAATAAACCAATAAAACCATGCGCTCAGGCTATCCCAACCACTACCCAATGCCGATTTGATCTTATATGAAAAGGTTTCACCGCTCTCTTTTACATTTTGTTTGGCGTAAAAGGTAATATCAAGTGAGCTGTAATCTACTTGTTTAAGTAAATAATTAAGCTGACCCTGCGTTGATTCTATTTCGCTGCGGATCTCGGTTAGCTTATTTTCAATCTGTAGCAGGTCTGATATTTTATCTCCTTTTTTCAGCAATTCAAGGTAGCGTTCCTCTAATTTCTTTTTGTTAGACAGGCGCGTGGTCATATCAATATATTCGGTAGTTACATCGCGCATTGATATGTTTTTCGAATCTATTTTTACCGCATTGGCTGACACATTGATTAAAAACAAGTCGAAGTTTTTGGCAGGGACTTTAGCATTAATAGTGAATTCTTTCCTGTTGCTTTCGTTATCATTTGTCTCGTTTTCGCCTGAGGCATAACCGTTAAGTTTAGTCAATTGAGCGTAAATAGCTTTCTTTGTTCCGGCAACGTTATCAGTTTCAAAATGGATATCGCCCTGCTTGATAATTTTCTTGCTTACGTCTTTTGCCTCTTTATCTGCAACCACAACAGGCGGGGGAAAGCGAACTGCATTGACTTGGCTATTACCAACTGGCTCGTCTATTCGAAGATCCGCGCTCGCATCGGCTGGCGGTTCCAGCTTGACATCCATAATATTAACTCTGGACGGTTTTTTGTCACAGGCGGCCAACATGGCCACACCTAAAATTGCGATGATAGCTTTTTTCATAACAAATGGATTATGAGGGCTGGATAATAAGGTTATTTGATACCCCGAGTAAAGATAATCCTTTGTGTTTAAAATGCAACAGAATTGCATTTAATTATTTAATAGCTATTGTATAAATGGCGTTAGTATAATAAAGAACTTGAAGAGTCTTAGACTATTTTAGCTTATCATTATTCTTATGCCTATCCGCATCACGGATACTTTTCTTTTCCATGTTTTTTTGCAGGGCGTCGGTAAGGTCGATGCCCGTTTGGTTAGCCAGGCATATCAGCACAAATAAAACATCGGCCATTTCATCAGCCAGGTTAACTTCTGTATCTGATTTTTTATAGGATTGCTCGCCATATTGTCGCGCCATGATGCGGGCAACCTCACCCACCTCTTCCATCAGGATAGCGGTATTGGTTAACTCGTTAAAATAACGGACTCCGGTTGTTTTTATCCAATTGTCAACAACTTCCTGAGCTTCTTTGATCGTCATAATTCGCGGTTTTTCGTGTCTATTATAATTGTGACTGGGCCATCATTAACCAAACTGATCTTCATATCCGCGCCAAATATGCCGGTAGCCGTTTTTTTGCCGGTGAGGGTATTGAGCGTTTCAATCATTTGCTCGTATAGCGGGATAGCCTTATCCGGCCGTGCAGCTTTAATGAATGATGGCCGGTTGCCTTCTTTAGTTTGCGCAAACAGGGTAAATTGTGATACCAGTAAAATACTGCCATCCACATCGGCCAATGCTTTATTCATCAACCCGTTTTCATCACTCAAAATACGCAGGCCGGTTATTTTCTGGGCCAGCCATTGCAGATCCTCCTCGGTGTCAACATCTTCGATACCTAACAACACCAGGTAGCCCAAGCCGATCTCGCCGGTTACTTCGCCGTCAACTTTACAGCTTGCTTCTGAAACACGTTGTATTACTGCTCGCATTTTTTACAATCAACCAGCAAGATAATAACTTAGCTGCATCATCTTGACTGGTGGGCTTTCTTTTTTATAAGAGAATATAGCAAAACAGGATAATTGCCTACCCTGCTGAAAGCTAACTATTGTATCCGCGCTATGACTTTTTTACACATTTCATCAACAAGTTCTTGGTCAAAGCTATCAATATATATATGTTAATAATCTTGTTACCGTGTTCATGGCCCATCGCTTCTGCTATTAGTTCAATACTGTAATCCAATGCTTAAAGCGCATTAACGCCGAGCCGTGAAACTGCTTCACGGTAATCGTCAAGTGTATTGTAGAGGTCTTTTAGGATGATTGTGTCCTTTACCTCGTAATCTTTGGAGAGCTTTCTCTCTGTTACATAATGGGTGGTATCAATGTATGCTCTCTTTCTTTCCTGGGTAATTGAGATCTTTACATTGTAAGTTCCATCTTTCTTTTTGTGATGTTTAAATACTTTAATACTAAAAGTAGCCATAACGTTTTCATTAGCCACGGAATTGTTGTAACACATTTGTAACACAAAACCGTGAAGTTCGACAAAAATTGTTGATAAACTGAGTTATGGATGTCTTGCCTCTGATGAGAATACTTAGATACAAAAACCGCGTTTTTGCTACCGTAGAGGCTATTTTTAAGCAAAAAAGGCCTTGCAATTGCAAGACCTTTCTATGTGGGAGTTACTGGGTTCGAACCAGTGACCCTCTGCTTGTAAGGCAGATGCTCTGAACCAGCTGAGCTAAACTCCCTTGGTTTTGGGACTGCAAATATAGGCGGATTGAACAACTCTTCAAAATAAAAATTAAATAATAATATTATTTGCTGATTTACAGCGTTTTAACATTATTCATCCGTCGGTTATTGTTTCACTAAGTGCATAACCTGGCCTCCTCCTATTGCCATTGGGGCAATTAAAACATCCTTATTATTAGTTACGCTAATTTCTTTGCTAAAATGATTGGGGTTCTTAACCGTTTCGTTATCATCTTTATACACTTCGGCTTTATAGGTTCCGGCGGGTAAGAAGCTTAACGGTATCTTTAAATTGCGCGGCTGGCTGTTATTAATGGTGCCAACATACCAGTCGTTATCATGACGGCGGGCAATGGTTAAATACTGTCCGGGTTCGGCGTTTAATACTTTAGTTTCATCCCAAACGGTTGGTACATTTTTTATAAAATCAAACCCGGGCTGTCCCTCGTATGCCTGCGGGTAATCAGCAACCATGTGCAGGTAACTTTCCATTACTACATACATGGCCAGCATATGGCAACGCGTGCCTATCATCATCGGCCTTATAAAATGTGTTTTAAAATCGTTTGGCAATACGGCCCTAAATCCGCCTAAATGGTAATCTGTAGGGCCGGCCAGCAAGCGGGTAAAGGCAATGTCCAGGTCATGCTCTGGCGTCAAACCCGTTATGCGCCATTTATTGTTTTCGTAGTTATAGCTGCCCTCACGTGTAAATTCATTGGGATAGGTACGGCTTAGCCCGGTTGGTTTGTACGCCCCATGAAACTGGATAAACAAATGGTGCTGCGCCGCTTTCTGCAAGATCTCTTCCTGGATCTTCACCATTAACTGGTCGTCACGATTAAGAAAATCGACCATCATACCCTTTATGCCCCATTTTTCAAATTGCGTAAAAGCGCTATCCAGCTGCGGGTAAAGCGCATGCCAATGTACCCAAACATGAATACCGACCCCTTTCTGTTTAGCATAATCACAGATCCTTTGCATATCCAGCGAGCCTACCGGCCTGGTCACATCGGCATAAGTACCCTCTTCGCCGTAGCCGGGCCAATTGTTGCTGTACCAGGCAAACCCGCCATAACCAATTACCGAGTGATATTCGATATGGTTACGTGCGCAAAAGTCAATGTAGTATTTGTTGGTCTCGAAATTTACACCCGGCACAAAGGAAGTATCCGGCAGTACATCGCCGTTCCACCAATGAAACGATGTCTTCCCCGGTTTTATCCAGGATACATCTTTAATTTTTGAAGGCTCGCTTAAGCTGGTCAGGATATTCGATTCTATCAGCGCGCCCACCCTGTCGCTGATCATCATTACCCGCCATGGTGTGTGGTGCGGGATGATCGCCTTAACTTTAATTTCCTGCTGACCGGGTAACGGCGATAGTTTACTTATCAAGCCGCTATTATTTTTTCCCAAGTACATACCTGCGTAATCGCGCAGGTTAGCTTCGGTAATGGCCATATACACCTTACCGGGAAACTCAAATAACGCGGGCAGATCCACCAGCTTCTTTTCCTTTAACTCGTTAAGCGGCAGTTTATCATACAAACCTTCGTGAGCGCTGGTGTAATTATCAAACTGCAGTATTCTTAGCTGTAGATTGCCTGCTACATTAAATTCGCTGCTCTCATCGGTTAAGGTATAGGCGGTCCAGTTTTTTTGCTGCGGGAACTCGTACCTAAACGCCAGGCCATCATTAAATGCCCGAACGACAATATTGATTGTTCTTTTAGCCGGCGCGTTCTCTACCAGCGGAACGGTAACCTCGTGGTAATTACTGTTAACATGCTTGGCTTTACCTACCACCAGGTCATACTGCTCATTGCCGGTTTTGTAGATGGGTTTAAGCATCTTCAGGTCGGCAGCAAAATTGCCGCTGTCTTTAAATGACAGGCCCAGGCCCGAGTTTTGGATCAATTGTTTGCCTTTATAGCTTACCTGATATATAGGTTTCTCTTTGGTTAGTGTTAGCGAAAACAAGATATTGCCATCAGGCGATTTAAGTGTGACACGTTTTTGCGCCGCAACAGGCAACGCCATAAAAAACAAGATTATCCAATACAGGATTTTAATCAGCTTCATCAGGAAAATATAATTGGTGGTTTACGCTAAGGTATAAACAATTTTAACGTAGCGAAAATGTATATACAAGTAAGGGTTGTAACGACTGAAGACCTTTAGCCAAGCAGCCGTCCATTATATAAATTGGATATGTTGATGAATGTTATTATCTTGAAAAATAGGCCGCCCGGGTGGTTCTGTAGTCTACGTTATCGTCAATTTCCTCATCATCAAAAAAAAGCATCATTGCGTTGGTTGTAATTTTCTTTATGGTCGCCGTTTCCATGGATGCGGGAACAGGTATCCCGCCTACAGTTTGTAAAGGCGTATTTATGATAATGCTATTATCGGATATGGAATAATTAAAAAAAGCGTTTGCCCCTGCACCGTTTGATGATACACCTGTGCTATCTGCGTTAAACTGCATATAATAAGCTGATGTGACCCCGCCTGTTGGATCTGTCTGTGTCAAAACGCGGTTTACATACTTCTTAACGGTATCCGCGGTATAATGCCACTTACCGATAATAAGTTTAGCAGCATCTTTGACCGTGTCTGTACTCTGATTTGGTTTTGGACTTGGGTCGGTGGTTTTGTTGCTCTTGCATCCAACAAAAATCGCAACAGAAAGCACTATGATAAGTAATCGTTTATTCATAATATAAGCCCTCTTTTTTACGCTAACTTATTAACTTACAGAACTAAACAAGCCTGCTTTTATTGTCTATCAAAAAGAAATAATTTTAGCTTCTTATAATTATTTCGTCTCCATCAACCGCACAGGCCCGATCAATCCTGATGGGTACAACGGCGTGTCTTTATTGAATTTATGCATATTGGTAAGCGTAAACCGTTTATCTGCCGGCAGCGGTTCATCACCGATCAGTCGGTTGGGCCATAAGTTCACTACAGTAATTTCCAGTTTGTTTTGGCCTGCATGTACGGCGCGGGTAATATCCACCTGTGCGGGTTTTGTCCATATTACGCCAAGGTCTATCCCATTAACTTTAACTACCGCCTCTTCATGCACCTCACCCAGATCAAGAATCAGTTTTTTACCCATACTCGCTTTATCCAAATTAAAGTCTTTGCTGTAGATGGCCGTGCCCGAATAGTGTTTAATGTTATAATCGTCAAACTTGGTCCAGTCCATCAGTGAGTCGATAGTTATTTTATCTGGGCCGCCCCATTTAGGGTCAAAGTGCAGGTCCCAGCTCCCGGTTAGGGCGGCTTTGGGAATCAGGGTTGGGTAGTTTGACCGACCCTTGCCTTTTATGCCCGGCGCGACAGGTTTTTTAAAAACAATAAACACCGATCCCCTCGGCTCAAACTCAAGCGGAATTGTGGTGCGTCCGTCGGCTTGTGTAAAGGCAGTGGCCGGCCGGGTTTGGCCGGTTACGGGATTCCAGATCTCAGGCTGTTTTCCGCTTACGCGAAAAGTACAGTTCAGTTTTTCTTTGGCGTCCCAGCGACTGGCCACGAAATAAAGATCCTCACTTCCCGCCCGGCGATGGATCCAGTCTATCTCGCCATTGTTACTTAAGCCGCTGTATTCAAAATCAGGCGGCACGTGTAGATCTTGTAAAACCTGCGCCGGTGTTTTATCAGCAATTACCCGGAGAGGTGCCGTTGGCTGCCAAAGTTTGGTTATCAATGCCTCCGTTTTTTCCTTTTCTGCAGTATTGACCATTAACCCGGCTATCCCCGCAGGGCGCGGACCAACAACCACTGCTCCCGCATTGACCAGTACGGCTATTTTTTGCAACGCCTCCGGCGAGATCTTATTTTTACCGTCTAATACCAGCATTTTATAACTCATCCCGTCGGGTAGCGTTATGCGGCCGTTTTTTACGCTAACGCGATTAAGCAATACATCCAGATTACAGTTATCATGGTCGTATCCGGGCGCGGGCAGGGTAGGTTCGGTTTTCATTTGCTCGCCATGCCCTATACCACCATCGCTGTAATAAAGCGCATCGGCCACAAATAAACCTTGCTGCAGCATGTATGAGCAGCGCGCCATATACGTATTAAACGCAGGCGTTTGTTCCCACCAGGTAACATTGCGGCTATAGTGCGTGCCGGCAAAGTAAACAAAGTTCGGCTTGGCCGATACAGATAACGACTGGCTGAAATTATGAAAAACATTCAGGTTCATTCCGTCACAAAATGCCTGGTCGGCAACATTTTTCAGGTCAAAAAAGCTTTCTTCCCAGTGCGGTCCTACAGAAGTAAAGCCCTCGCAAGCGGTGATCCGTTTGCCGTAGACATGGTTGGCGTTTGCCGAATTTCTTAGTAAAAAACGTCTTTCGGGCGAGGGCCGGTGTA
>JAQBOP010000369.1 GCA_028287975.1 Mucilaginibacter sp.
GAGCACACACCGCTTAGTTTTGCAAAAAGTAAAATTTGCAAAAATCAAAGGGGATTTTAATTAACGATTTGACTATCAATAAGTTAATTAAAAATCATCACACGGGTAAAACCCCTGATACCCGAAAAATAGCATTTTTTACTACCGGCATTAGCGTCGATACCCGAAAAACGCTTGTTTTTACTACTAGTATAAGCCCCGATGCCCGAAAAACGACTGTTTTTACTACCGGTATTAAACAGTTTGCCGGTAATAATTTATTTGGCGTTATACTTTACAATTAAAGCGGCTGTCTTAGCCGACGCGCCCGGCAGGCCCATTTTCTGGTCGAGCTTGTCATAATTGTCCAGCATGGTTTGGCGATAGATTGGATCGTTAAGGATGAGATCTAATTCGGCACTGATAGTTTTTGGGGTGCAATCCTGCTGGATCAGTTCTTTAACAATACCCGCGTTAACAATCAGGTTAACCAGCGAGATATGTTTGATCTTAACCACCACCCGCGCTATAGAAATAGAGACAGGATTGCCTTTGTAGACCACCACCTGCGGCACGTTAAACAGGGCGGTCTCTAAAGTAGCCGTACCTGACGCCACAACCGCCGCGTGCGCGTTGTTTAAAATATTATAAGTGGCATTAAACAAAACGGGGATGGGCCGGCCGCCCAGGTATTGCTGATAGTAATCGGCATTAAAAGACGGCGCACCGGCAATTACAAACTGGTAGTTGGGGTATTGGTCTGTGACGGCGATCATATCCGGCAGTAAATAATTGATCTCCTGTTTGCGGCTACCGGGCAACAGGGCGATGATCTTTTTCCCGGCGAGTTTATTTTTTTCCAGAAAGCCGGCGTCAGGTTTAAAAGCGGAAACAGCATCCAGTAAGGGGTTGCCTACATAGTCAACCACCATGCCCCAGCCCTTGTAAAAATCAACCTCGAACGGCAGGATGCAAAATAAATGATCGACAACCCTTTTGATCTTGAGGACACGTTTCTGGTTCCAGGCCCAAACTTTGGGGGAGATATAATAGTTAACCGGCAGGTTATTTTCCTTAGCGAAAGCGGCTATCTTTAAATTGAACCCGGGGAAATCTACCAGGATCAAAACATCGGGATGGTAGTTGGCGATATCCAGCTTACAGAAAGCCAGGTTCTTTAATATGGCGCGCAGGTTGGCTGCCACTTCAAAGAAACCCATAAAGGCCATATCGGCATAATGTTTAACTAAAGTACCGCCTTCGGCCTGCATCAGGTCGCCGCCGAAAAACCGGAACTCGGCTTGCGGGTCAAGCTTTTTCAGCTCCTTCATCAAATTGGCCCCGTGCAGATCGCCCGAAGCCTCGCCGGCAACCAGGTAATATTTCATAGCGCCGGTTTTTGAATGATCATAGCCATAAATACAATTAAACGTTAAACTTCCAGCTGTTTAAAACCGGGATAGCATAATGTGCGGTCATATCAAACTGGATGGGCACTACAGCCACATAGCCATTGTCAAGCGCCCAGGAATCATTATCCTCGCCCTGGTCATTGACTTGAAAAACGCCGCTTATCCAATAATACGGGCGTTTATAAGGGTCCATGCGCTCATCAAAATCTTCGGCCCATTTGGCATTGGCCTGCCGGCAGATCTTGATCCCTTTTATATGTCCCCCTGCCGGGAAATTTACATTTAATAAGGTAGCGGTTGGCAGCCCGTTAGCTAAAACCTGCAACGCAAGTTCTTTGATATATTTTAGGGTATGGCTAAAATCGGCCTGCCAGGTGTAATCATCTAAAGAAAAACCGATAGATGGGATCCCTTCAATAGCACCCTCAACAGCTGCCGACATGGTACCCGAGTACAGCACATTGATACCATTATTTAACCCGTGATTGATCCCTGAAACACATAGATCCGGCTTTTTGCCTTTAAAGATCTTGGTAACGGCAAGTTTCACACAGTCCACGGGAGTGCCCGAGCAACTGTACATTTCAATGCCTTCGTAAATATCAACTTTGTCTAACCGCAATGGTTTACCTATAGTTATGGCATGCCCCATGCCAGATTGTGGACTGTCTGGCGCAACAACAACTACGCGGCCGATCTCTTTCATTACATGCATCAGGGCTTTGATGCCCGGCGCGGTTATGCCATCATCGTTAACTACTAATATGTTGGGTTGGGTAGATTTCATTTGGTCAAAATTAGTTATATTTGTTATATGCTCACTGCTGAAAAGAAAAAGAAGTATACAATTGAGGATTATAACCTGTTGGAAGAAGGTGCGCCGTTTCAGCTTATCAATAATGATTTAATCATGTCACCATCACCACTTGCCGTTCACCAGCAAATATTATTTGCTCTTTCAGAAATAATTGTGTTGTATAACATGAAAGACAGGCAAGGGCAATGGATGTACGCTCCGATGGATGTTAAGTTTGACGATGGAAATGTTGTGCAACCGGATATTCTTTACATAACGGAGGGTAGAAAAACGGAGTTAATTAAAGAGCGCGTTGAAGGTGCACCAGACTTGATCATAGAAATCTTATCCCCATCAAATGCCTATTATGATCTGCGTCAAAAAAAGGACATCTATGAAAAATACGGTGTTAAGGAATATATCATAATAGATCCCGTTCAGGAAAATGCTGATCTGTATATTTTGAAAGACGGCGCTTATGTGCTAAACCAAAAGGCTCAGAAAACTGAAAGTTTAAATTCCGTTTTGTTACAGGGATTTTCTATAGATCTAAGTAGACTATTTACTATTTAAAGTATAATCTTTCTTAAAACTTACGGGGATACATTTTTATCACATTTTTTCCAATGTTATCATCGGGCCATATTTCAATCCGATGATAATCATCACTTTCTTCTTCATCACTGTCAAAACCCGACATATTGAAAAAACTTACTCTAACCCCATAATTCCCGGGTAACACTTGAATTTCTAAGTTAACTTGACAACTTGGACAATCAAGTAGCTGGATAATACCAGACTCTATATTGATTCCTGCTTCTACAACGTGATCACAATTAGAATAATCGGCTAACTGTTCAGCGTTTTTTAATAAATACAACTCACCTTTTATATGTCCATAACTCTCTGTGTATATAACTAAAGTCTTATTAAATACTCCTATTCTGTCATTGTAAGACTCTTCAGACCAATCTAAACCGCTCGCAAATGCAGCATCACCATTATCACTGGTAATATAAAACTGATTATAGAAAGTTGTAAAATCAAGTTTGTACATTGTTATATTGTCTATTACAATGCCCCCGCCTTAATCTCTTCAACCACAGCCGGGTCAAGCAGTGTAGAGGTATCGCCTAAATTGCTGGTATCACCTTCGGCGATCTTTCTTAGTATCCGGCGCATGATTTTGCCTGAGCGTGTTTTTGGCAGGCCGGTTACAAACTGGATCTTATCAGGCTTAGCTATGGCGCCTATTATTCGGGCTACCGTCATCATGATATCCTTACGGGTAAGTTCAGGATCGTCATGCATATTGGGGCTTACCACAAACGCGTAAACGCCCTGGCCTTTTATGTCATGCGGGTAACCCACCACAGCCGATTCGACTACAGTGCTATGCATATTAATGGCATTCTCTACCTCGGCAGTACCAATGCGGTGGCCTGATACATTCAGCACATCGTCCACACGGCCGGTAATACGGTAATAGCCATCCGCATCGCGTAAGCAACCGTCGCCGGTAAAATACATGTCCGGATAAGTAGCAAAATACGTTTGGCGGCAGCGTTCGTGATCGCCGTACGTAGTACGCAGCATCCCCGGCCATGGAAAACGGATACATAAGTTACCGCTTACGCTGTTACCTTCAATTATTTTTCCGTTCTCGTCTACCAATGCGGGTTGTACGCCCGGTAGCGGTAACCCGGCATACCCGGGCTTTAGTGGTGTAACGCCGGCTATGGCGCTTATCATGTGGCCACCATTTTCTGTTTGCCACCAGGTATCAACAAGTGGGCAATTGCCATGGCCTATCTTCTCATCAAACCAATGCCAGGCTTCCTCATTAATAGGCTCACCTACCGAGCCCAATTTGGTTAGGGAGCTCAGATCTTTAGCTTTTAGTGGATCATCGCCAAAACTCATTAACGAACGGATAGCCGTTGGCGCGGTATATATGATATTAACTTTAAATTTATCAACAATATCCCATAATCTACCAGGATTTGGATAGGTTGGTATCCCCTCAAACATCAAAGAAGTTGCACCTTGCGATAACGGGCCATAAACGATATATGAATGGCCGGTTATCCAGCCAATATCTGCTGTGCAGAAATAAACTTCTTCGGGCTGATATTGAAATGTAGTGTCAAAAGTAAAGCCGGTATAAACCATATAACCGCCGCAGGTATGCACCACACCCTTTGGTTTCCCGGTTGAGCCTGAGGTATAAAGGATAAAGAGCATATCTTCGGCGTCCATTTCCTCGGCACGGCATTCTTTATTGCCTTGTGTTTCTACCTTTTTTACTTCGTCTTCCCACCAAACGTCGCGGCCCTTTATCATGGCAACCGGCGTGCGGGTACGGGTAAGCACAATAACTTTTTGTACTGATGGGCAGGTAACCAAAGCATCGTCAATGATCGATTTTAGCGGAATTTCTTTATTGCCCCTGAAACCACCATCAGAAGTGATAACAATATTACATTCGGCATCCTGAATGCGGTCGGCAATTGACTGTGCCGAAAATCCACCAAAAACAACCGAGTGGATAGCGCCTATCCTCGCGCAGGCTAACAATGCAATAGCCAACTCAGGTACCATAGGCATATAGATACAGATCCGGTCGCCTTTTTTGGCGCCGTTATTTTTAAGCACATTGGCAAACTGGCAAACCTTTTCGTACAGTTGGCGATAAGTTATTATTCTATGATCTTCAGCAGGATCATTCGGCTCCCAGATAATGGCCGCTTTATCGCCAATAGTACCCAGGTGGCGATCCAGGCAATTTTCGGTAATGTTTAATTTGGCGCCCTGGAACCATTTGATGTTTGGCTCTTTAAAGTTCCATTCTAAAACTTTGTCCCACTTTTTCTTCCATAAAAAACTGTCGGCTACGCCGGCCCAAAATTCTTCGGGTTGGTCAACACTATGTTTATAAACTTCTTTGTAATGGTCAAATGATGTAATTTTCATTATTTTAAGTATAAAATAGGCTTATTATGTGGTTTATTAGCGGTTTTGCAAATTAGTGATTTCTTATAGATGTGTAAATAAAAATATACCTTTATATAAATCTATACCATCACAATGAAAGAACTATTTAAAAAGAAGCTCTTTTTAGAGATATACATACCGATGGCTATTGTTGTTTCGCCTTTTTTAGCAATGATCATGGGCTTTGCCGGTGCAGACATGCGTCTTAGTTTAAGTTTTTGTATATGCGTAATAGTTGCCATCCTGGTTAGTTTTTTAGTACAAAGAAAACGTGCTTCTACTAATAGGAATTAGTTGTTTTAAATCAATTTGATATTTTTTCAAATATTTTAAAAACAGTATTGCCTATCTCACTTAAATTCCTGATATTTGCAAACTCTTTAATAAAAGGGATTTAAAAATAATTGTCATGTCAAGAATTTGTGATCTAACAGGAAAGGCGTCAATAGTTGGAAATAACGTTTCTAACTCGAACCGCAAAACTAAACGCAGGTTTCATCCAAACCTTAAGCTTAAAAAGTTTTACATCCCTGAAGAAGATAAATGGATAACCTTAAAGGTATCTACATCAGCTGTTAAAACTATCAGCAAAAACGGAATAACAGCTTGTATCAACAAGTTTGTAAAAAAAGGATACATATAGTAGAGTGATTAGGGGATAGTGATTAGTTATAATACATTTCATTAAATCACTCATTCACACAATCGCTCATTCAATAATTAAAAAGAGATGGCTAAGAAAGGTAACAGAGTTCAGGTAATTTTAGAGTGTACAGAGCATAAAGCAACTGGTTTGCCGGGCATGTCTCGTTACATCACTACCAAGAACAAAAAGAACACAACCGAAAGACTGGAAATGAAAAAATTCAACCCGGTTTTAAGAAAAGTAACTGTTCATAAAGAGATTAAGTAATTAGTTTGATTGAATCGCACATTCACTCATTCAATAACTCACTCATTCAATAATTAAAAGAAATGGCAAAGAAAGTAGTTGCAACCCTGAAAGTTGCCGGTAAAGGCAAAGAGTTTTCAAAAGTTATAACCATGACTAAGTCTCCTAAAACAGGTGCTTACTCATTCAAAGAGCAAATCGTAGCTAACGACTTCGTTAAGGATGCGATTGCCGGAAAATTATAACCGGGAATAACCCTTATATAATATTAAAGCCATCTTGTTTACACGAGAGGGCTTTTTTTGTTAACGGAACATTTAATCTGCACATTTGCTTATCAGCATATATGCATATCTAAACACATGGGACTATTTGATTTTTTTAAGAAAAAAGAAAGCACACCACAAGAACAGGAGGTGCTTGATGCCGGTTTAGAAAAAACCAAGGATAACTTTTTTTCTAAAATCACCAAAGTAATAGCCGGTAAATCAACCGTTGATGATGATGTACTGGACGAACTGGAAGAAGTACTGGTAACATCAGATGTTGGCGTAAAAACCACGCTTAAGATCATCGACCGTATACAGGCCCGTGTTGCCCGTGATAAATATGTAAGCACAGCTGATCTGCATGGTTTACTGCGAGACGAGATCCAACAACTTCTTGCCGAAAATAACAGTAATGACTTTTCGAATTTTGAATATGGAAGCCATAAGCCCTATGTAATTATGGTGGTTGGTGTTAATGGTGTAGGTAAAACTACCACTATTGGCAAACTGGCCCATAAATTAAAACAGGCAGGTAACCAGGTGGTAATAGGCGCAGCCGACACCTTCCGGGCGGCAGCAGTAGACCAGATCAAACTTTGGGGTGAGCGTGTAGGTGTAAAGGTTGTGGCGCAGGCCATGGGGTCTGATCCTGCATCTGTAGCGTTCGATACATTAAAGTCTGCAGTTGCTGCGGGCGATGATGTGGCAATTATTGATACTGCAGGCCGTTTGCACAACAAAGTTGGTTTGATGAATGAACTTACCAAGATCAAAAACGTAATGCAAAAGGTTGTACCCGGTGCACCGCACGAGATCTTGCTGGTACTCGATGCATCAACCGGGCAAAACGCCATAGAGCAATGCAAACAATTTACCGAGGCTACGGCAGTTAACGCGTTGGCGCTAACCAAGCTTGACGGTACCGCAAAGGGCGGTGTTGTTATAGGCATATCGGATCAATTTAAAATACCGGTAAAATATATAGGAGTTGGCGAAGGCGTGGATCATTTACAGTTGTTTGATCGTAGGGCTTTCGTAGATAGTTTATTTAAAGATTAATAAAAAGCGTCATTGCGAGCGATAGCGTGGCAATCTCTATACATGCAAGTCGGTAAGCCTGTCGTGTAGAGATTACCACGTCGTTTCACCCCTCGTAATGACGAAACGTATCATGAGGACAAAAGAAATAACCAAACCCACAGTAACCAAAAAGCCACGTATAAATGTGGTGACATTAGGTTGCTCAAAGAACACTTATGATTCGGAGATCCTGATGGGTCAGCTTAAAGGCAATATGTTTGACGTGGTACATGAGGCTAAAAAGGTGGGCAAGGATGATATCATTGTTATTAATACCTGCGGATTTATTGATAATGCCAAGCAGGAATCCATAGATACCATTTTACAATACAGCGAGCTTAAGGAACAGGGCAAGGTGGGGAAAGTAATCGTTACCGGCTGCCTGTCTGAACGCTATAAGCCCGAACTGGAAGCAGAGATCACCAACGTTGACGCTTACTTTGGCACTAACGATCTGCAAAACTTATTGACTTCTATCGGCGCAAATTATAAGCATGAGTTAATTGGCGAGCGCCTGTTAACTACTCCTTCACACTTCGCATACTTTAAAATTGCTGAAGGCTGCAACCGCCCCTGCTCTTTTTGTGCTATCCCGCTGATGCGTGGCAAACACTTAACCACACCTATTGAGGACCTGGTTAAAGCCGCCGAAAAACTGGCTAAAAACGGAACGAAAGAACTGATACTTATAGCGCAGGACCTTACCTATTACGGCCTTGACCTGTATGGCAAACGTAACCTGGACGAATTGCTCCGCCGGATCTCTGACGTGAATGGTATTGAATGGATCAGGTTGCAATATGCTTACCCTTCAGGCTTCCCGATGGAAATCCTGGATGTAATGAACGAGCGCGGTAACATCTGTAAGTACATGGATATGCCCTTGCAGCATATCAGTGATAATATGCTGAAATCTATGCGCCGTGGTATCACTAAACAAAAAACTATCGACCTGGTAAATGAAATTCGCGATCGTGTACCGAATATTGCTATGCGTACCACACTGATAACCGGCTACCCCGGCGAAACCGAACACGATTTTGAAGAAATGCAGCAATGGGTTGAAGAAACCAAGTTTGACAGGTTGGGTTGTTTCACTTACTCGCATGAGGAAAAAACGCACGCGCATTCATTGATCGATGATGTACCCGAAGAAGTAAAACAAGAACGTGCCGATGCCATCATGGAGATCCAGCAGGAGATCTCGTTTGAAAAGAACCAGGAGAAAATTGGTAATACCTATAAAGTATTGATCGATAAAAAAGATGGGCAATATTTTGTTGGCCGTACCGAATACGATTCGCCCGAGGTGGACAATGAAGTTTTAATTGACGCCATTGTTGATTATGCTACCATCGGTAGCTTCGTAAACGTAAAGATCGATACCGCTGAGGATTTTGATCTTTATGGACATATTGTAAAATAAGCACGTTTTAATAGGTAGGTTGTTTAATTTATAATATTAAAGTCTAAATTCGATTTCTAAAAGATGTAAACGATAAAGTAAATCCGAAATCGAACATCCGAAATTCGAAATAAAAAATGGACGTTGCCTGTATAAGCTATAAAGACACGGGGGCCTTTTCCCCAACGGTTGTTGACTACCTGGAAGATAAACCGGAATTAAAACCATTTTATAGTTACCGCCCCACTTTCGAAGGCTTTGCCGAGTTTTTAAAACACAAAAAAGTAGTTGCAGACAGAAATCTGTTAGCTGATACGCTGGATGATCAATACCAGCTGATTGAAAAATATGCCCGCATCTGGGATCCTGAATTTTCAATTCCGCAGCCGGTACAGCAAAACATCCAAAGTTTAAGGCTGCCCAATACTTATACCATTACCACAGGCCACCAGCTAAATATATTTGCCGGACCGCTCTACTTTATTTATAAAATAGTTACCGCCATTAAACTTGCGCAGCAACTAAAAGCGCAATTTCCCGATAAGGATTTTGTGCCGGTTTACTGGATGGCATCTGAGGATCATGATTTTGCCGAGATCAATTATACCACCATTGGCGGTAAAAAAGTACATTGGTGGTTTGAGGCTACCGGCGCGACGGGGCGTATCCATCCTGAAACTATGCGGCAAGCGCTTAACCAATACAAAGGGGTGTTAGGGATGGAACATTACGGCTCCGAACTGGCCGCTATTGTTGAAACCGCCTACACCCGTTTTGACAGGCTGGCTGACGCAACCCGCTACATGGTGAACGCCTTGTTTGGACAATATGGCCTGGTTATAGTCGATGCCGATAATCATCAATTAAAACAGCAGTTCGCACCTATTATTGAGCAGGATATCATCGGGCAAAACAGCTTTAAAAATATAACCGCCACCAACGAAGAATTGGTTAAACTGAGTGTACATATCCAGGTTAACCCGCGCGAGATCAATTTCTTTTACCTGAAGGGACATCTACGCGAGCGTCTGGTTTTTGAAGACAATCAGTATAAAGTATTAAATACGGAACTCAGTTTCACAGAAGCTGAACTTAAACAAGAGATCACCTTACACCCCGAACGGTTTAGTCCGAATGTAGTAATGCGCCCGCTGTACCAGGAATGTATTTTACCCAACATAGCCTACATTGGCGGTGGCGCCGAAGTGGTTTACTGGCTGGAATTAAAATCAAACTTTCAGCATTATAAAATTGATTTCCCGATACTGATCCTACGTAACTCGGGGTTGGTGGTACGTAAAGAATCGGCAGCTAAAATAAAACGCATGGAGCTTGCTCCTGCCGATTTGTTTAAACCAACCGATATTTTAAAAAATCTCTGGATAAAGAAGCACAGCGAACATAACCTGTCGCTGCAAACCGAGTGGGGCGAATTGACTACGCTCTTTGCTCATCTTAAAGAAAAAGCGTCAAAGGTTGACCCAACCCTGGGTCCATCAACAGAAGCCATACAGGCCCGGCTAAAAAAGGCCATTGATAACCTTGAAAAGAAACTGGTAAAAGCCGAAAGGAACAATTACCATACCCGTTTAGAGCAGATAGAGCAAATTAAAGCAGACCTTTTCCCTAAGGACAGTTTACAGGAACGCAATGAGAACTTCGGCTTGATGTATGTAAAATGGGGTCGGCAATTTATTGACGAGCTGATCCGTAATTTTGAACCGCTGGATTTTGAATTTGCTGTATTGACAGAAGTTTAAGATAAACCTATGCGTCATTGAAATAAGGCGCGAGATTAAGATTGTGCTATCTTTGGCCATGCTTTTTTCAGAATCTACTTTAAGAATTTTTACCCAAAATATTTTCATGGCGATGGGCTGCGGCAAAGAACATGCTGTGCTTGCGGCTGATGTTTTGCTATTATCTGACCTGCGTGGAATTGACTCGCACGGTGTAGCACGGCTGACAGGGTACGTAAGGCTTTGGCAGAAACAACGCATCAACCCCACCCCTAACATCCAAATAGTACATGAAACCCCTACCACCGCTACCATTGACGGCGACGCCGGTTTGGGTTTGGTGATAGCACCATTTGCCATGCAGGTGGCTATTAAGAAAGCCGAACTATATGGTTCAGGCTGGATATCTATCCGCAACTCAAACCACTTTGGTATTGCGGGCTATCATGCCTTAATGGCGGTACAAAAAGATATGATCGGCTTTGCTATGACCAATGCCAGTCCGCTGGTAGCGCCAACTTTTTCAAACGAGCGTATGTTGGGCACTAACCCAATGTGCTACGCCTTCCCGGCAGGTAAATACCCACCTGTGGTGGTTGATATGGCAACGTCGGCCGCAGCAAACGGCAAACTAGAGATAGCACAACGATCTGGCAAGCAAGTTCCCGAAGGATGGATTCAGGATGCCGACGGCAACTATACTACCGACCCACATGCTTTAAAAAGCGGCGGGTCATTGCTGCCATTGGGCAGCGATCGCGATCATGGCAGCCATAAAGGGTTTGGATTAAGCGCAACGGTCGATATTTTATCAGCAGTATTATCAGGCGCTAATTACGGGCCATGGGTCCCGCCTTTTGTTGATTTTTTAGAGCCGCCGGCAGACCTGGTAGGATCAGGCATTGGCCACTTTTTAGGGGCCATGCGTGTCGACGGTTTCCGCCCGGTTAACGAGTTTAAAGATCACCTGGATAATTGGGTATCGCGTTTTAAATCAGCGTCGGCCATTAACCCGGATCAAAAAGTAATTATCCCCGGCGAGCCGGAATATGAGGCAGAAACTGACAGAAGAAAAAATGGCATCCCGTTAGTTGATGCGGTTGTCGAGGATTTGAATGAGTTGGCGACAAAGTTACACGTCAACCCCCTCCGCCCCCTGAAGGGGGAACTTTAAGAGCAAGGTTCCTATATTATTTATGTATAACAAAAACGGCCTGGTAAAATTACCAAGCCGTTTTCCTTTACAAGTTTTTTAGTTCCCCCTTCAGGGGGCCGGAGGGGGTTAATGAATCACCCTAAACAACCTGCTCCATCTTATCTTACTAAAGAAAGAAGCATCATCGTCTATGCTCATCCATATAAACAGTGCCTTACCCACAATGTGGTCTTCAGGCACAAAGCCCCAGTAACGAGAGTCATCAGAATCATGGCGGTTATCACCCATCATCCATTAATAATTCATTTTAAAGGTATAGCTGTCCGTTTTTACGCCATTTATTAAAATGTCCTTGCCAACAACCTGTACTTTATTATTTTCATAAACACTGATACAACGCTCATACAACGGGTAAGTCACGCTATCCAGTTTAACCGTCCATCCCTTTTTAGGGATGATGATAGGGCCATAATTATCTACGTTCCATTTATAATCGTGCTGTTTACCGGGTAACATTAAGTTAGGCGGGCCTACAGGGTGATTGGGGTTTGTAGGGTATACCTGGTCAGGATCGCCCGGTTTACGCACATTCGGCGTGATAGAGGTAACGTTCGAGAAACCTTTTATGGCATTATAAGCATCCTTGGTCATTGTTGGGTACATACCCTGTTCATACATAGAAACATGTAGGTCCTGCAACAGATCAGGATTGATCGGCGACTTGGTATTAACAGTATAATCTATCTGCCCTTCAGGCGGATTTGGCGCCTTTTTACCGTTTACATAAACCTGGGCCTCAACAACGCTTAAGGTATCGCCAGCCACGCCCTGGCAGCGTTTAATATAATTTTCACGTTTATCAACCGGCCGGTACAGTGGCGAATCAGCGTCCATCGGGTAGTTAAAGACAACTACGTCGCCTTTTTTCACCTCGCCAAAACTCGGCAGGCGGTGATAGCCTAATTCAAGGCCATCCCAATATGCCTTAGTATTAATTAAAGGCATTGTATGGTGCGCAAACGGAAACGCGATAGGCGTCATAGGCGTACGTGGACCGTAGTTTAGTTTACTTACAAATAAGAAATCCCCAACCAATAATGAGCGCTCCATTGATGGCGTTGGTATGGTATAAGCTTCAATAAAGAAAGTTCTTATCAGCGTAGCGGCAATTACTGCAAACACAATAGCATCAACCCATTCGCGTGTTTTGGTCTTCTTTTTTGCTTTGGCCTTTGTATTTGTTTTATTCTTGTTCCAGAATTTCCAGTTCATTATCTTTTAAAATATTATGGTAAAGTAATTTATTGTTATGATAAATCAAACATATCGGCTACAGAAAAGAAGCCTTTTTTATCAGAAACCCACTCGGCTGCTAACACAGCGCCAAGTGCAAATCCGTTACGGTTATGCGCAGTATGTTTTATTTCGATGGTATCCACTTCCGAATCATAAATAACTGTGTGCGTACCCGGCACGCTATCGATACGGTATGATTCTATCAGTACATCTTCAACTTTTGTATTTGCGTCGGCAGGATTATTTGTATCAGTTAAGACGTTAACCCAATTCTTTTTATCATCCAGGTTATTAATAATGCCTTCGGCGAGGGTTATAGCTGTTCCGCTTGGCGAGTCTAATTTTTGAGTATGATGGATCTCTTCAACCTGTACATCATAATAAGGATGCTGGTTCATCACTTTGGCCAAAACCCTATTGATATGAAAAAATATATTTACACCTACGCTAAAGTTGGTGCCGTACATAAATGCTTTGTCACTACCTTCGTAACGTTGCTTTATCGCGTTTAATTGCTCGTGCCAGCCGGTTGTGCCAACAACAATGGGCACGCCAGCGTTAAAGCAAAGGTCAATATTACCTAAAACGGTAGCGGGGGTACTAAACTCGATAGCGACATCTGCTTTTTGCAGATTTTCGATAGTGAGTTCATGTTGGTTATCGTAATCTATTTTTAATACGATTTCATGCTTACGGTCAAGCGCGATCTTTTCGATGATCTTGCCCATTTTGCCGTAACCTAATAATGCGATCTTCATTTTATTGTTTTTTTGGCAAGGCAAATATAAGCCTCTTTATCGGAGTGTAAAGGTAACTTTTAAACCCGGAATAAAAGCCCCGCCAAAACTTTGCGCGTTAACCTGTTGGTTAATTAGCGTGGGCGCAACTTTTACGCTAAAATCAGTATCCATCGAGTAAGAGTGCTTAAACTTAGCGTCGATATAAGCGTCGATGGTTTGGATACCCCATGCGGCGGCAAAAAGCAATACACTCAGGTCGCGATAACGGGCATAACCTCTAACCGCGTCATCGATAGCGTTATCCGGGTAACCGGCGTATGCATTGTATAATGCATAATATTTATCGCCCGGATTGGGGCTTGTTCCTTTTTCGCGGTATCGCGCTACTGCCAAATCCTCTGTATAAGCCGATTGGTTATACCGGTACATTACAACCAGCAAGGTCAACCCTGTATAAATTACCGGCACCTTCCAATATTGATGATTATATATTTGGCCCCAACCGGGTACGAATACAGACCGGTGCCAAGCCTTCGAAGGGCTATGCAGGCTATCGGGATGGTAAAGTTTTATATCCCCGATTTTAGGAATAAACGGTTTTGATTTAAGCGAGTCGCGTTTATCCTGTAAACTATCAGCCTTAGTTTTTTTTTGTGGTGCCACAGGCGTTTGCGCCAATGCAGAAAAAACGAACCCGGTTAATAAGACAACTGTTATAATATATCTCTGCATGTTTTTTACCAATCCAACATTTCAAGGATGCGGGCAAGATCATCTTCTGATAAAAAAGGAATTTCAATCGAGCCCTTTCCCTGATTCCCTAACTTAAGTTTAACCTGTGTGCTAAACTTTGATGCCAGGTCGTCCTGTATCTTTTGCAATTGAAACGATATAGGCTCAGGTTGTTTGCCTTCCTTTTTTGTGCGCGATTTTTGCAGGTCGCGAACCATCTCCTCTACCTTACGAACGGATAAACCCTGCTGAATGATATATTTATGGATATATAATTGTTGTGTCGGGTCATCTACAGTTATTAAAGCACGCGCGTGGCCCATGCTGATCCCTCCATCACGGATGGATGCCTGTATAGTTGGCGGTAGTTTTAATAACCTTAAATAATTGGTCACTGTCGACCTGTTCTTGCTTACACGCTCGCCCAACTCTTCCTGTTTCAGGCCCAATTCTTCCAACATGCGCTGAAAGCTAAGGGCAACCTCTATTGCGTTAAGATCCTCGCGTTGAATGTTCTCTATCAGCGCCATTTCCAGCATTTGCTGGTCGTTAGCGGTACGCACATATGCAGGGACATGTGTTAACCCCGCTAATTTTGATGCCCTCAGACGACGCTCGCCTGATATCAGCTGAAACTGGTGCGCACTTACCCTACGTACAGTAATAGGCTGAATAAGCCCCTGTAATTTTATAGAAGCCGAAAGATCAGATAGTGCCTGTTCGTCAAAATCAGTACGGGGCTGAAAAGGGTTAACCTGTATTTCTGAGATCTTAATATCATTTACAGACCCAAGGCCATGAACCTCGGCATTTGAGCTTATATTAGCGCTGGCCGTGTTGTTATTACCTGGTTTTTTGTAGGGAAGTACATCTTCAGAGTCATTTAACAGTGCGCTTAATCCCTTGCCTAAAGCATTCCTTTTTTCTGCGCTCATTCTATACTGTTTCTGTTGTTGCTTTTAATTCGTCTTTCACCAATCCATTTTTGCGGATAACCTCGCGTGCCAGGTTAAGGTAGTTTATAGCACCTTTACAGGTGGCATCATGCATAATTACGGATACACCGAAACTTGGCGCTTCGCTTAAACGCGTATTACGCTGTATAATAGTATCAAACACCATATCTTCAAAATGTGTCCTCACCTCTTCAACCACCTGGTTTGACAGGCGCAGCCTCACATCATACATGGTTAGCAATATACCTTCAATCTCTAATTGCGGGTTTAGCCTGTTTTGCACAATCTTAACGGTGTTTAACAATTTACCCAATCCCTCTAACGCGAAATATTCGCACTGTACCGGTATGATCACAGAATCGGCCGCAGTTAAAGCATTGATGGTAATTAAGCCTAATGACGGTGAGCAATCAATAATAATAAAATCGTACTCATCACGCACGCTGCTAAAAACCTCTTGCATTTTATACTCACGGTTCTCCAGATTGATCATTTCAATTTCGGCACCTACCAGGTCAATATGTGCCGGCAACAGGTCAAGGTTGGGCGTTTCGGTTTTTATAATAGCCTCGTGCGGGTCAACCTGGTTGATAATACACTCGTAAATGCTGTTTTTTATGTTGCGCGGATCAAAACCAATACCTGAAGTAGCATTGGCCTGCGGATCAGCATCAACTAATAATGTTCTATATTCTAATACGGCTAAACTTGCAGCCAGGTTAATGGATGATGTGGTTTTGCCCACACCGCCTTTTTGATTGGCTAAAGCAATAATTTTACTCATTCTATCTCTCCAAATTTTATAACGGGTGTATTAACAACGAAAAATAGAAATATAAATTTCTACCTTCGGAAAACTTTTTACCAAGCGCTAAGATATATATTTAAATAACGCCAAAATCCACACTTTTTGGCAATTTACAAACATATTTAATGTTGGAATGAGTGATGAAGTGAATTAGTGAATGATGATTTGGGAGGCTAAAAAGCCACGGTCAATTCACAAAAAAGGAAAACATTCACTCAATCACTCATTCAATAATTCACTCATTAATAAAATGATTACTATCATATCCTCTACCAACCGTCCCGGGAGCTCGACACTTAAAGTGGCGCGCTATTATCAAAAAAAACTGCTTGAAAAAGGGATCGAAGCCGGGTTGTTATCATTAGCTCAATTACCACCCAATATATTAGAGACAGATCTTTACGGTAAACGCAGCGCCGAATTTCAAAAGATACAAGACATTGTTAACGCTACTGATAAATTTATATTTATTATCCCCGAATATAATGGCAGTTTCCCCGGCGCGCTGAAAGTATTTATTGACGCCTGCTCGTTCCCTGATAGTTTTTATGAAAAGAAAGCCGCACTGGTTGGTATATCGTCAGGCAAATATGGTAATATACGCGGCATTGATCATTTTACCGGCGTTTGCCATTATGTACATTTAAATATCATGCCGTTGAAGTTGCACATCGCTAATATCAAGTCAGAATTTAATGAATACAGCGACCTGTTTAAAGAAGACACTGTAAAGTTTACGGATGAGCAAATAGAGAAGTTTATTAAGTTTTAGATTTGCAGGTAATAAGTTTTGAGTAAGGCTTAACTAAGTACTCAAAGCCCGGCACTTATCACTATTTTCCCGTTATTAATTTAGCCATACCAAAAGCAGCGGCGGCAGCTAACGCGCCAATTATTAAAACTTTGAATGCGCCTGATATGGGTGACTGTCCGGTTACCTTGCTTTTAAAATAGCCAAAAACAAACAGGCAGATCATGGTTATAATGCAGGAGTAAACCAAAGCAGTTTGCGAGTTGGAATCAAAAAAATAAGGCGACAAAGGGATAATACCGCCAACTATATAGGATAAGCCAATAGTAACGGCACTTTGCGTAGCGCGATTAGGCAACGGTTTTTCCAGTCCAAGCTCATAGCGCATCATAAAATCAACCCACTTATCTTTATCCTTCGCCATTTCATCAGCTATCTGGATTTGCAGTGCTCCAGACAGACCAAAACCTGCAAATACTTCTTTTACCTCTGCTTTTTCCTGCTCAGGCACACGGTCGACTTCATCATACTCACGTTTTAGTTCGGAAGCATAATGATCAGCTTCAGTACGGCCTGCTAAAAACCCACCCAGGCCCATTGCTATCGATCCGGCTACGATCTCGGCAATACCGGCTGTTATTACAATAC
>JAQBOP010000387.1 GCA_028287975.1 Mucilaginibacter sp.
AATACTTTGGATAAGTTACCTGGTATGTCCTTCTGGTGATGGCCGTTCATCGCTTTACAGAGGCATTCCAGAGCGACTTTGCATACATAATGAGGCTTCCGGTCAACTCGTTCCTCCGGAAACGGTATCTGGCATTTAAACAGGACAGCCGATATCTAAAGCGTAAAACAAAAAATGGGGGTGGTCAGTTTGATCCGGAATCAGGTGGTCACTTTGGTCCGGAATGCCCTGGTCACTTTAAATCGGAATCAGGTGGTCAGTTTGAGCGGAATCTCCAATTTATGCTCAAACGCCTTAAAGCTGGTGCGGTATTGTTCAAATTCGCTGATCAGGTAATGACCGATTTCGTCTTTGGAACGGTCTTCGTCGTAGGCGATAGCCTCCATCGCAATGGTCAGCTTTTCGATTTCTTCTTCCACCGCGGTACGCGTTTCATCAATGAGCGCCCGCCAGTCCGGTTCCAAAACTTCGCCTGTCCAGGAACTGCCATTTTCCACTTCTTCGAGCCAGCCCTCCAGCTGATCGAGGCTGAACCATAGGCAAAGCTCGTTGCCGACAAGGCCTTCATAATTATCTTCGGTGAGGCTCAGGGCAGGCCCTATTGATGCGGGCGTAATACTTTTCAGGTGCAGGTCAGATTTGCGGTAATAAGTTAATTCATCCGACAAACGTACCGCGTCAAGATTTTTCAGATAGTCGGCCGGTAGCAGTGAACATACCGCAAGCGCACTTTTCAGTGTTGCCGCATCGTTTTTTTCCTCATCCAGCAACCTGGTAACCTCTTTCCTGATTGCTAAGAGATAGCTAACCGGGTCTGCCAAATTCGCCGCCCCGGCCTGGAGCAGTTTAAGCAAATAGGTGAAATCATGCCAGACCACTTTTTGGAGTTTAGCTGCCTGCCAGTCACTGATCGCAAAATAATTATCCTTGTCGGTAACATATTCTTTCGGAAGGTGATCGTAGTAAGAACAGGATTCTCCGGCCAGGAATCTATCGAACGTATATTGCGGCACCGTCTCGCGCAAAGGGTCGAGCGCGTCGAAAAGCAGCTTGTCGTAAGTACTGAGGTAAACCGCTTCTTCCAGTTCGGCGGTCTCATCTACGTTAAGCAAGTAGGTTCGACTGGCAAAATAATTCAGCAGGTCGTTTTCTGAATTTTTAATATAATAGGGGTGCGGTGATTCCGCTATCAGTTTATTGGTCTTTTCATCCTCGCGGTAGAATGTAAGTATCCGTTCGAAGTGATCCGCGCCGTTAATTCGGTTCTCCAGTGCTGCAAACGTTTGCTGCGCACGCTGCTCTCCCCGTTCAAAAATGGTTTTGAAAAGAGGTTTTAACTCTGCATGGATCGGCTTGGCAAACATCTGTTAATATTACGGAGATTTGCGTTGATTTCAAACGCCACCCAGGGTCATTATAATATAGCGGGGATGACCATCACGGTTAGCCGGTGAACATTGACAATTCAATAGGTTCAGGGTCGCCCCAATTCTGGTTAGGACGTCTAATTTTCACCAGGTCCTTAAAATTAAAGCTGGCCTCATCGTTCCCGTGCTCCGTATAAACGGTTACCGTAATAGTCGAATCGATCACCTGGTAAATGTTGCCGCGATTCAGCTCAAAAGGAAATTGCAGGCCCATGGTCGTTTGCCCCGGAAATACCTTGCGCTGTACCTGGAAGTCGAGTACCGCATGATCGCCTTCCGACCGGTACTCGCGGGCGTTGAGCACCATAAATTTATTCAGCTTCACCTGCCCGGCAAATTCCGCAACCGCCTTACCGGAAATATTTTTGAACTCCATATCGATCAGCAGTTCATAACGGGTATAAAGGCCGCCCTGGCTGCTGGAATTACCGTTAAAAGTAAAGCGCGGCGGCAGGATACTGATCGGTACCGGTTCTTTAGCCGTTACAAAGGGTTGGGGTTTAATTGTCGGCAATTCCGGTTTGCTGCCCGCGACCGGCACAAATTCATAAACCTGGTGTCCCTGTAACTTGGCAAATAAACGCTGGTGTTCTGCCGGTACGGACAGATCGACAATATCACGGCCTGCCAGTCCCATCGGCACGATCGCATCGCTCCGCCCGCCAAAGCTGGCCAGGATATATTTTTGTTCATTTTTTTTGATATCGTTGATCAGCAGTTCATATTCTTCACCGACACCGCCGGTAAAACTTTCGGCTTTTTGCTTATAGCCTACAGATAGCAGAATAATTACTTTAGGATGCTGTCGGAAAGCTTCATGCATCATCCTAACAAAATTTATCGCGGTTTTTTTCTGATTTAACAGCTTATCAATACTGGTATCGAATCCGTTTTCCCGTAAATAATTGGTGAAATTGATCACCTGCTGTTCATGCTCGGGCGAATCCCAGCTATAGGAAATAAACACTTCTGACATTAGGATAGGTTTAATAGTTAAGCGTTTTTGTTTGAACCAGAGTTTAACGGCATCATGTTTGGCATATTCCGGCCGCTTTAATAACTGATGATGCGCAATGATCTTTTCTACATTATCCAGCCAGTAACTTTCGGGTACTTCAGTCGCTGCGATCAAATTAAACTGCTCATCCAGTAATTCAATGACACCGGACTTATCAGCCGCTTTGAAAAGTTTCTCAAATCGCAGGGCCAACTGGATATTTTCCCGGCTGAATACCAGCTTTTGATATGCTGCCAGATCATCACCTTCATTATAATGATAGTGAATCAGGATCGCATGATCAAAGGAAAATAGCCTATGCGCATGAATATCGTAAGGTAATTTGTCAACAATCCGGACGTTAACAGCCGTAGTGAGTTCGGTCATCGGCTGCGGGTTCGCGATCATATGCGGGTTTAGCCAGTTCAGGAAACTTTCCGCAGTGGCGATGATTTTAAAATCTGTTGTCTCATAGGTCCGGTTTGAAGCATGCTTGTCGATCAACGCATGTGTATGCTTCTTCAGTTCCTTATGAAATAAGGTATGATTCTCAGAAGTTTCTTCCAGACCGGTGCGCGCAAACTCCCGGTCATAGATAAAAATAAATTCAGCGGAGGTATTGGCGATCTTGTAACGTGGAATCTCCACCGGTTCCTTCCTTACGACGGCGGCCGGATCATCGGTGAGTTTTCCATCCTTATCATACCACCAGTTGGCATGGTCAGGTGTATCTGCAACTTTAAAAAAAAGATGCACCTGCAAACTATCGATCAATTCTTTCAACCATTCCATACGCTATTAAAGAATACAGGTCATTTTTCAGGCTTCTTTTCCATTCGCAAGCGATCAAGCGCGTGGCGGAACATATGCCTGGCCTCTTTAAATAACATATAGTTATCTTTAGAGTCACCATAAAATTCGCGCATCATGGGGTGTGCTAACATTTCCATAGCCCGGTCGAAAGTACGGAGTAGTTTTTCTCTTTCCTGGTTGTTTTTTGCTGTCTTTAGCCCGCGATAGGTATCCATGCCGATCTCATAGAACCAGGGCATCTCGTCACGATAGAGACTTACAAACATTAATAAACCAATGGATGGTTCTTCTTCATCCATGCCAAAATGCATGATCTCTTCAAACATCATGGGATGAAATTTCCGGCGGCGACGGCGGAACTCCGGGTCAAGCCGGCTTTCTATCCGGGAAGGCAGATTGTCAAACATGATCTTGACCTCTTCAATCAGCTTGGCTGCGGAATTTTGATCGGCGGTTGCAGGTTGGTCAACTTCGCCGCCGGCAGCTTTCATTTTATCGGTGATCTCGGTAACCTTAGCCACAAATTTATCGACCAGCATTTCTACCAGACTACGATCCGGATCAAGCCCAGGCACCTTCATCACCAGGTCGATCACCAGTTTGGTGATAGAGGCTGCATCGCCGTCATTGTTCTGAAATAAAGCGAACGGACCTGATATTGCGTTACTGAACGGGATGCCGAGCGCAATGCCGATCACTTTTTTATCCAGGGTGCCTTTAGCCACGCCAGCTTCGTATAATATCCACGGCCGGTCAACGCTATGCTGGGTAAGCAAACAAACCACATCTGTCGCCTCTTTGATTTTCTCCATGATCGTCGGATACCACTCCTGCCCGTATTCGATCCCCTGCGTTCCTTTTTTATCGGAAGAACGAAAAGATTTCAACGCCCCCGCGCTGGCGCTTTTAATTAAGCTGCTGAATTCTTCAGCCAGTTCGGCATCGCGCGTGTCATGACTGATAAATACTAAAGGATGCGTATGGGTGATCGATGGTTCATCGGCAGTTTTAGCCGTTGGCGATAAGGTGGTCTTTTTAGGTGGCATGGTTACAACTGAAGTGAAGAACGAATATACGGATTTAAAACGAAGGCCCTATCTTCACCGATAGGGCCCTTTTCTTACTTCGTAGATAAACCTTTTAGCTTTTCACTTAATTCAGAAAGTCCCGCTTTTTTCAAAAACTCGTCGTTCAACGCGCGGATTTCTTCTACTGTATCCACCGGCAGCAGTTTCAGCAACTCTCCGGTTTCACCATCCTTTGCATTGAGTCCCGTGGTAACTACGCTGTGCAATAGCAGCACCGCCTTGCGGTTAATTTTAACATCAATTTTTACGCCTTCATTCATGCCAGGTATCGACAATACCGTCTCATACACTTTGGCCACTTCACTTGTTGTCATACGCTTATTGTTTTTTGAACAAAGCTAAAGTCGGCTGATGAAACCATCCTTATCAAAAAATGGACAGGATGGTTAAATCCAAAGCCATCGCTTTACCTTCGTTTGTGCAACAAGGATGAGTGATGGGAGCATTTAAAAAATATACTGTCGCCAGGGCAAAGGATTTGGACTTGGTGGCTTATTTAGCCGGTTTGGGTTTTGTACCCAGCGAGCGCCATTCCAGGGGTAAATATTACGCGTTTATTTCACCCTTTCGGCCGGGGGAACATACGCCTTCTTTCAAGATCGAAAAGGGCACGAATCATTGGGTGGACTTTGGCAAAGCAGATGGCAAGACCAATGGCAATATCATTGATTTTGGGGTTAGTTATTTTAACTGCACGGTCACAGAATTTCTGGGCAACCTGAACAACAATTTGGCACTGCCTCAGGTCATCCATTCCACCCCTCCAAAGCAAAAAGAAGTACTGAAAGTATTAACATCGCGCCCATTAAAAAATAAAAATCTATTGACTTATTTGGCGGGCAGAGCCATTGCAAAAAATGTGGCGGAAGCCTGGTGTAAAGAGGTCGATTATATACTGTATAAACGCACTTACACCGCTATCGGATTTAGGAATGATCAGGGTGGCTGGGACCTGCGTAACCCGGTAAATAAACACGCCTCGGTGCCTAAACATTTCCGCAGCATTTTGCCCGGAGGTGCACGGACGATTCATGTGTTCGAGGGGTTCATGGACTTCCTGTCCTTTCTTTCTGTTCCGACTTTCCGCGCACGGGAGCCGATGGCTTATCTAGTTTTAAACTCAGTGCATTTGTTCGAGCGGGCAATACCAATTATGGACGGTTACGAGACCGTCAAATTGTATCTCGATCATGATGATACCGGTCGAAAAATAACGCAACAGGCGATCATCCTCGGCAGCAAATACCAGGACCAGAGTAAACTTTACAGCGGTTACAAGGATATGAATGAATATTTGGTCAGTCTGAAAAACAGTCAACGGCAGAACTTACGGCAGCCGCTGTGAACTCAGGCGCTTCTTCGCGCCGGCAAGCTGTTCAATTGTTGCACAATTGCAGCTTGCCCTTTGGCCTCCGGGGTCGGCACGGGAGATATTTTAAAAAGTGAAAAGGATATAGTGATGGGAAAAGAATTAAAAGAAAGAAGCTGGATCACCTTCCGGGTGAAGCCGGAGGAGCACCGGCAGATCAGCGGAAGGTTCCGCAAAAGTAACTGCCGCAAGTTAAGTGATTATGCGCGAAAAGTATTGATGGAAAAACCGGTGGTCATTTATCACCGGAATGCATCGGCCGAGGAGTTTTTGATGAGCGCCCGTTTGATGGTAAAGCAATTAAATGGCATTGGTAACAACTTTAACCAGGCGGTACATAAGCTGCATATGCTGGATACGGATAGACAATTTAAAGACTGGTACCTGGCCTGGAATATTGGCCGCGAAACGATGCAAAACCGCATTGATGAAGTGAAGAAATTACTGCAAAAAATATACGAGGATGGTTGCCAGGATAAGCACGCCGAGCAAGGTCGCGAAGGCGCTGAATTATAATGAGTATAAGGTGGGGGAAGGTATGGCGGAACTGATCTGGACCGCGGGTTATTTGAAGGATATGGAGCAACTGAATTTCTATGAAAAACTGGAAGGTTTTCAGCGGCTGATCGATCTCAATAACAGTAAGACCAACAGCCTGCATATCTCTTTAAATTTCGCGGAAAGCGATGTGCTGGATCGTGGCAAACTGATCCAGTTAGCAGACGATTATTTGGCCCGAATCGGCTTTGGCGAACAGCCCTATTTAGTGTACCAGCATTTCGATGCCGGGCACCCACATGTCCATGTAGTCACTTGCAGTATCCGGGAGGATGGCAGCCGGATCGATACCTATAAAATTGGGGAGCGTTTATCCAAACCGGCGACCATCGAATTGGAACAATTATATGGGCTAATCGTAGCCGACAAAAAACAACAGCGCGAGGTCTTCCGGCAGGCACCAATTAATGCGCAAAAAGTAGCTTATGGTAAAGTGCCGACACGCCGGGCGATCTCGAATGTGCTGTTGTCGGTGCTGGATAAATACCACTATACTTCACTGCCGGAATTAAACGCTTTGCTGCGGCTCTATAATGTAACTGCAGACCGGGGCAGCCCTGATTCGCAGACCTATTTGAATAATGGTCTGGTCTACCGGGTGTTGGATGAAAAGGGCAATAAGATCGGGGTTCCGATCAAGGCCAGCAGTTTACATGGTCAACCCACGCTAAAAAATTTAACGGAAAAGTTTGTTGCCAATGGCCAGCCAAAACAGAAAGAAAAAATAAAACTACGGACCGCTATCGACCTGGCCTTACATCAGCAGGTCACTTTGGATCGATTGGTTGCCATATTGAAACGGCAAGGCATCGATGTGGTGATGCACCGAAGCGTAAAGGGAGAAATCTTCGGGATGACCTTTATTGATCATACCACCAAATGCGTGTTTAAAGGCAGCGACCTCGGTAAAGACTATGGCGCTAAAGCGATACAGGAAAGATGCATTCTTCGGGTGAGCAAGCAACAACAACTGGCACCGGATATAACGGGATTAACGGATGCCTTGCAGGAAGGCCGCCCGGAACAAATGGACTGGCAATTGAAACGCAGCCGCAAGAAGAAAAAAAGACAAAATTTAGGAGGATAAGTGATGGCGAATGGGGAGAATGAAATGGCGATGCGCAGGGTACTGGATATGACCCGGCTGATCAGCGTGGTGTTATTGTTACTGCATTTTTACGAACGGTGTTATGGTGTGTTTCCGCATTACCCGATCCTTGATCGGTTGATGGTGAATGTGGCGCATACCGGGTTGTTTAGCAACCCTTATAAATGCAAGCTGATTGCGTTGGGGTTTTTAGCTATTTCCGTTTTGGGCGCGCAGGGACGCAAGGATGAAAAAATGAATTTCAAAGTTCCAATACTTTATGTCCTGGTAGGTTTGCTTTGTTGTGGTACCAGTTATATTTTTTTGTGGTTAAATCCGCCTTCTGCAATTGGTTATATGGTGGTTTCGGCTATTGGCTTTTTATTGTTTTTAAGTGGCGGCACCTGGTTGTCCCGAATTATTAAAGACCGGTTGTCGGGCGATGTTTTCAACTCGGAGAATGAAACCTTCCCGCAGGAGGAACGCTTGCTGGAGAATGAGTTTTCGGTGAACCTGCCGACAACTTACCAGTTAAAAGCTCAACAGCGCAAGGGCTGGATCAATATCATTTCACCGATGCGCGGGACTATTGTGGCAGGCAGTCCCGGCGCGGGTAAAACCTGGTTCGTATTGCGGCATATTATTACGCAACATATCTCGAAGGGTTTTGCCATGTTGTGCTATGATTTTAAGTTCGATGACCTTTCGCGAATCGTTTATAATACGTTTTTAAAATATAAACACTTGTATCCAAAGGGGACCGCTTGTTTCTTTATTGATTTTGACCGGTTATTGCACCGTTGCAATCCGCTTGATCCGAAAACGATGCTGGATATTACCGATGCGGCGGAGTCCGGCCGTACAATTTTGTTGGGCTTAAACCGGGAATGGATCAGGCGCTCGGGTGACTTCTTCGTGGAATCGCCCATCAACTTTCTAACCGCCGTGATCTGGTATTTGCGTAAACTCCGGGACGGAGAGTTTTGCACTTTACCGCACGTCATCGAGCTCATGCAGGCAGAGTACGACCAGTTATTTTCTGTGTTACGCATGGAACCCGAAATAGAAGTCCTCATCAACCCTTTTATTACCGCTTATCTCAATGATGCGGCGGAACAACTGGAGGGTCAAATTGCGGCGGCAAAGATCGCGATGGCCAGGTTATCGTCACCCCAGCTCTATTACGTATTATCCGGCAACGACCTGACTTTGGATATCAATAATCCTGATGCACCCAAGTTGCTTTGTATCGGTAACAACCCACAGAAAACACAAACTTATGGCGCGGTCATTTCGCTTTATGTGAACCGGCTCATCAAACAGGTCAACAAGAAAGGCAAGCTCAAATCCAGTTTGATTTTTGACGAGTTCCCTACGATTTATGTGAACGGCATGGATAACTTGATTGCCACTGCGCGCAGCAATAAGGTAGCGACAACATTGGGTGTACAGGACTTTAGCCAATTGCGGAAAGACTATGGCCGCGAACAAGCGGACGTGATCATGAATATCGCCGGTAACGTTATTTGCGGGCAGGCCAGTGGTGATACCGCCAAGCAATTATCGGAACGTTTTGGAAAGATCATGCAGGACCGGGAAAGCTTATCCATCAACCGCAACGATACCTCCATCAGCCGTTCCAAACAACTGGAAACCGCCGTACCACCGTCTACCATATCAGGGTTAAGTTCCGGCGAATTTGTCGGCATGATGTCCGACACCCCCGACCAACCTATCGACCTCAAAACATTCCATTGTCGCATCATCAACGATACCGCAAAATTACAAGCCGAGGAAGCCGCTTATGTCGATATCCCCGATGTGCGCAAAGTCACCCCCGAACTCATCCAACGCAATTACGAACAGATCAAACAAGATATCCAAGACCTGCTGCAATGCGAAATGCAGGCATTGGTTGCAGACCCAGCCAGGATGCACCTAATGATAAATAAAACAAAACGTTAGCCCTTACTTTGATTTTCTAAATAAGACAGTAGTTCAGAATAATTGGGTTCTGTCGGTTCACGGTCGCCCTCAAATGTGTTATTTCGCAATGCTTCTATGGCTTCCTGGAGCGATACCTGCCGGGTCAGGTCACCACTGTTCATATTACTTAAAGCGACTATTGAGAGGTCATTCAGATCACGCGTAGTGTAGATATCAAAACGCAATGCCTGTCCGCTAGCGGAGTCCACGGTAAAGACCCGGTAAATATCCTCCGGCCTGCCAACAATGACTGCCCGGTCAGCTTTAAAATGTTGTTTTAAATAAGCCAACTGTTCTGCCCGAAGTACACTGAAATTAATGTCCAGATCCATCGGATCGGCTGGCTCATCTTTTTGCAGATCATAGGCCGCCATCATTTCTTCAAAAAGTTCTCCGGCACCGGCAGCGTGGGTTCTAAAATGAATATACGAGATGATCTCTTCTTCCTTTCGCTCGGAAGGAAAATCCCTGTCATTCATCACATCTTTGGCCAGGTTACCCAGATCAGTTTCCTCATTGGACTGCGATTTCAAAAATTCTAATAATATCATGATGGCGGGATTAAGTGTTGGAAAGTACGAAGAATTAAATCAAGATTTCGTTTCTACACGGATTTCGGGATTTCCATACAGATGCAGTGCCGCCCAGGCTGCTGGTGTCGGAAATAATTCATGGACCTTTTTATTGGCGGAAAATACGGCCTCATCAATGGTAATTCCGCTATGGAATGAATCCATAAACTCAGGCAACCAGATCTCCGGTACTTTGATGTGTAGCGCCCAGGCCGGTGCGATCACGGCTTCGTAGCCGCTGATCATAAATTTTTTGATGAGGTTGGCGGTTTCGTTGCGGAATAAAGGATGGGTGCCGGAACCGGAGTGGCAGACAAATAAGATCAATATTTTACCTTGCCCCACAAAGCGTTCCAGGTCCAGGGCTAATTGTTCCCCGAACTGAATGACCTCCAGGTCGGATATATTATCTGCACCATGCGCGCAGACGATATTTAAGTCAGCTGCTATCGGGGCGGCCAGCTTGATGGTTTGTTGAATTTGGAAATTTTGGACTTTTATTACTGGTTCAACGTAGGCGAAAAGCATGTGTAGTGTAAAGTCATTGCTGTCAGTCGGTATCCAGATCGCTTTAGTGTAATTACCGGTCAGCACGACCGGGGGCTTTTCTTTGATCCATTCCGTGGAAAGCACGTTGGTAACGGGTACAGACTCTGCAATAAAATGTGCCTGTTGATCAAGAAGAAGATTGTGTGGAAATTCGGCAAGTACAAAATCTTTGATCAAATAAACAGCTTCAGCAGCAGGCAGTTCAATTTGAAGGAAACTTAACTCCTTGATTACCGCTGCCTGTTGCTGTAAAAAATCTTCTTTAAATAGTTGCCTGACCTGGCCGTTTTGTTTTACCGATTCATCAAATGTCAGGCCTGCGAAATACTTGGCGCTAATGAGCAACTGGAATTTTTTGCCGTCCCAATTGACAGGGGTATGGAAATTGAAAGCACCGTCAAAATAAGTTAGTTGTCGCAGCCCGTCCTGCTCTATGCCCAACCATACGACGGCTACCTTCCGGCCACGGGCAATTTTGGCTATTAACGCCGCAGGATCGTCGTAAACTTCGCTTAGTTCGGTCACATCGGTTTCCGGCAGGATAAAGGGCAGAAAATCCGGCATATCTTTAGACTGAAATAAGAGGCTAAAATCGGATTTCATTAACATGGCCAGTAAAAACCCGGTCGCGTCCTGATGCAGGGCGCTATAATTCAATACCCGGTTTGACTTTAACAGTGCGGCGTCGTTATCGTAAACAAAATCCGAGCGATAAGTGGTGGACCGGAGTTTAATGATCGATTCTTTTAATTGGTCAACGATCGCCGAATTATCGGCCATAATGATATCCCTAAATTGTTTAACATCAGCTTCGGGCATGATCGAAGTGAATACATTTAAGTAAAAACCGAGTCCGGTGGTTGACATATCTATTCCGGGAAAATCTCTTTCGATCTGCCATAATAAGATGAGCCAAGGTTTAATTTCTATGGGTCCGACACGTAGCAGCGTTTCCCGCTCCTGGTTCAAAAAATCGAGTGCCAGGCCTGGTAGCCTGTTATCATGCATCGTCAGCAAACAAGTAAAATACGTATGGGCAAAAGTTCTGCGCCGGTAATCAGACAGTTGGAGGTTTTGCGGCTTGTTCTCATACAATTCTACCGCCCAGGGGGCAAGCCCGATATTGCGGTACAGTCGGATCGATTGCCATAAAATATCAAAGGCACGCTGATCGGAAATGGTCTTTCTTTTCTTGAGTGTAATGATGAGACTAATGCAGCCGGTCAGGAATGCGCCCAAAGGATTGTGACAACCGGCGTACACCCGGAATGCCACCCAAAAACCCAGATCAGGCCATCCATCCTTAAAACCGGTAACAATCGTTTCTTCTGCCAGGTTGCGCGCCAGTTGGAATATTTCGGTAGAGGTGAATTTATCCAGTAAGGCCCCCACATTATAATAATACATTTTCGCGCGCCCGCATTCTTTTAGCAGCTGATGCAAGGGCAGCAGCAACATGTGATTGGTCTCAAAATCGTTTTTATCCCAGTTGGCAACTGTTATTTGCCGCTCCATAATACTGATATAACCACTGGCGATCTCCTCTTTTTCAGCATTGGTAAATTGACTGAGATCAAGAGCGTCGTCCGAAATGCGTACCGCTTTGCCGGTTTTAAGCAGGCGTTCCAGTTCATTATTACACCGTAGCATCAGATCGTAATCCGCTTCGTGATCGAACAGGGACAGATCAAAGGGTGTAATACCTAATTTTCGGAAAATTTGTTGGTAAAGGTTTTGAAATATCTTAATGCCATAGAGTGTGGCCTGGGTTTGGTGCTCTTCCAGGATCGTTAGGAATCTTGGGAAATGTTTGCGGTAGATGATATAGCTTTCACCCAATTCTTCAGCAATCTCTAAAAACAGATCGGTCAGTTCCTTTTCATGCTGATGTTGACCGGATATCCTGTCTGTTAGCAGCATTTGTTCAAATCGTTTGATTTTTTCTTCCAGCATGATTCCCGCTTTAGTGATAGGCAAGGGTTGTTAAAGTTATCGTTTTTATCAACTATTTCCACAAAGTTAGGGCAGTTGCCGGACACGGGCGCTTTGCTTCAAGGTAGTACCGAAAAAATGGGTATCCCTGCCGGGAGCCTCCGCATTTTTCCTGTCTCCACCTTGCCCTTAGTCCCGCGCCGGCCCGGCCACAGGTGAAAATAATTAACAAAAATTTTCACTTAAAAATCAAAGATGATGGAAACGCAAAGAGAAATTTCAAGGTCATGCAAAGAGTGTGGTGGTTTATTGGTAGGTCGGATTGACCAGGTTTATTGTAGCGAAATGTGCCGGACGAGTGCTAATAACAAAAGAGTGCGCGAAGAAGCGCAGCGGGTGCCGGACTGTATCCAGCGGATTCAGAAAACCTTATTGCAGAATTATAAAATCCTAAATGGGCTGCGAGACCGCGGAAGCAAGTTGTTTAGTAAGCTTTATTTAATGGATCTCGGCTTTAACTTTCATCATGTGACTGGTATTACGGAAAAGGATGGGACGATACTTTTCTATTGTTTTAATCAGGGGTATGCCCTCCATAATGACCAGGTCATTTTATTGGCGGAAACGGACTTCTAAGTTCTGCTTTAGCCGCGCTGCCGCGCGGCTTTTTTTATGATCCTCTTTTAGCTGAATGCTCCCCGTTCTTTTGCTTTAGAGGGAAAAATCAGGAGGTACTCGGTTAGAAACGGCTCTATCCGGGTAATAGCCCCGCTACGGGCATTGGTCACCCTACTTTTGTTCCAGTAAAACGATATGATCATGCACAATCCTTTAATATTGATAGCGGCAATATTGTTAATTGCACTGGCTACCGCGCTTCGGTTATTCGTCAGCAGGCGGCGGTTTTACCGCCGCAGCTGGTCTGGCTTGCAAGTCTTCCGGTCTTATTGGCAGAGTATCATTTGCACCATATTCGAAAACTTCCTGCTGTTTATTGCTACCGCCTGTGTGATCTTTGCGCTGATCCTGGTGATTATTTATTTTCTTGGATAGTATTACTCACCTAATATCCGGTATAATTCAAGGTTCAAATAATAGTTATTCCCCTGTATATTTCTCTTTTCCAGGATACCCATCCCGGCCAATTCATCTAAATATTTCCTGGCTGTATTTTCAGCATAAAGGCCGGAAGTGGTTAGATGCTTAACTTTGATGTAGGGCTGGGTAAACAACGCATTTACCAATAATTCGGGTCTGGCGATGTCTGTGTCCGCGACAACGGCTTGTAAAATATTATCCCTGGCACTGATAATATCATTGATTTTATAGTAAGTCAAATCCGAGGTTACTTCAACTGCTTTCAAAATATAGAGCAACCATGTTTTCCAGTCACCTCTTTGGGTTACCCCAGCCAGTCCGCTGTAGTAATCATCTTTATGATCGATGATGTATTTGCTCAGGAAAAGAATTGGATAATCCAATAAACCTTTTTGCATGAGATAATGAATATTAAATATTCGGCCCGCCCGACCATTGCCGTCGGTGAAGGGGTGAATAGCTTCAAATTGCAGGTGGCCAATACCCATTTTTAATAGTGGGTCCACCGGGAATTTTTTATCATCGTTAACAAACGCTATCAGATTGGCCAATTTGGCTTCAACGATGCCGGGGCCTCGTGGCGGGGTGTAAAACGCTTTACCCGCATTTGGGCCTGAACCGCCTTGCTTAATATAGATGCCGGAAGAAGGCAGGCGGATGCCGTCTTTTAATTCCTTTATTTCCCGGTAGATCGATACAAAATAAGCCTCATCGAATGTTTCGTTTCTTTTCAGGTGATCATATCCGGTCCAGAGTGCTTCCCGGTACTTCAGGATTTCTTTTGGCGCTCCCTGTAAAGTTTCTACGCGCTGCTCACTAAAAGCCTTATACAGTTCATCGTCGGTTGTGAAAATATTTTCGACGGCGCTGGAAGCTTTTGCTTCCTGTAAGCTGATAGAATTAATCAGTAAACCCTGGTTGGGGATGGCAATACTCCTTCCCTGCAACCGTCCCAACGCCGCTTTAGCATTACCGAGTTGTGTATAGACCTCTATGGTTTCATAAAGGGCCGGGTCTAAAGGCAATTGGGGCAATCCGTTCCAGGGGGTATTACGATCGGGATTAATTTGGTAGGGCATAATAGTCGTTTTTAGACCTTAAAAATTTCCAATTTTAAGGTTAGGTGTATTTACTAACATCAAATATAAGCATAATTATCATAGCTAACATTAAAAACTTGATATTTTAATGTTAGCTATGAATTTTGACCTTAAAGTAACTACAAGAATACCAACCTAACATTAAATTTCAATCATTTTAATGTTAGCCTGTAACTGTGACCTCAAAGTTGAGGTAATAAAACCAATCTTACATTAATTCTTGCTTATTTTAATGTCAGGCAATTTATCTAAAAATCAAGAACAGCATCTATCGCATCATCCGCTTTTTTAAATGAAAAATTGGATTGATATTTCATCGTAGTCAAGATGCTTTCGTGCCGGTACATCTTCTGTAGAACTTTTGGATGAATTTCCTTTTCCTCCGCTCTTTGGGCAAACGAATGCCGTGCCTTATGTTGTGAGGCATTCTTTGTACTACCGATCATCTCCATGATCTTTTCCATTGCCTTATTCAACCGTTGCCCTGCATACGCAATTTTCCGGCGTAGCTCGTAGCGGTCATCCAGTGAGGGCAAATTCTCAAGTAAAGGGAATACCAGGTTATGCGGGTTAGTTGCTTTGTTCCCGCAACTCTTTTGGTATTGTTTGAGGATTGCCAAAGCCTTACCAGGTACTTTGACAGAACCATGCTCGCCATTCTTTGACATCTGGTAATACAATCTGCCATCCTGAAAGTCCGTCCATTTTAATAACAGGCAATCGGTAATACGCATTCCGGCAAAATAGAACTCCATCAACCAAATATTACGAGCATCCTGATAAATCGCCGACAATTCCGACAAATCTAATTCTTCCAGGCTTTTGATCTCTGCCTCACTTAAGCCCATTTTTGACGATTGGGGGAATTTAATCGAAACTTTACCGGCCGCACCAAAGGGATAATCATCTTTGCTGGCCAGTTTTGCGGTAATCGCCCGGTTATAGATCGTCCTGATGATGATCAAATGATTGGTGATAGTGCGTTCGCTTAATGGTTTCGGTGCTGCATTTTTCCGATAGCTCCACTTCTTTGCCTGTTTTAACAACACCAAATAGCGCTGTAACAGGTCAACAGTGATTTCCGGGAAGGTGATCTTACCATTGTTGGTAAATTCATAAAAACGTTTCAGGCGGCCCCAATCCGTTTTATGTGTCTCATAATTGCCGCATAGTTTTTGTTCTTCCAAATAACGGTTAGCGACTTCACAAAAATAAGCTTTGGTTTCGTCTACGGGCTTTAGGCCGATCTTTACATCCTTTGCCGAAATATGCCCCCTTGTTTCCATTTCCAAAGCTTTATCATTAGCTTTGGCCAACTCATTGAGCAGGAAATTATTTAAACGCGTAGCATTGGGGTGCGATTTTTTAACCCGCTGCGCTTTTTCATCCCACTGGCTCAGGCTATCCAGCTTCTGACCAGTTAAAATATACTCTTGCTTACGATTGATCGTAATACAAATTGAAATCGGATATTTGCCGTCCTTAGCGGCTCTTTTTCTGATATAAACCCTTACGGTTGCCATAAAAAAACACTTAATCAAACCCCTCTTTACCGTTAAGTAAAGCTATAGGTTTTGGTCATACAATGTTCATACAATGGCTGTATTAATATGGGATTATGTGTTATGACATGAAACCAAAAACCGCGTTTAAACGATATTTAGGCATATTTTGGTACGGGTCAAGGCATTTTTAAAACGCCTCATAACCCGAAGGTCGTAGGTTCGAGTCCTGCTCCCGCTACCAGATTATCAGGCAGTTACAGTAAGATGTAACTGCCTTTCTTTTTGCTGTTAAAACAATGTTTAAACAATATGGCAAATAACGCTGTGGCTGGTCAGCCGAATGCTGCACCATGAAACCGGCAACGCGTATCATGCAGGCTTCGTCATAGAGTATACCGGGATAATGTATCTCTTCCATTATACCGGAACCGAGGTAAAGCTGGAGTTCTTACCTACAGGAGATTGGTATTTTCACAAAAATCTATCCTTTATCCCGGAAAGCGAAGTATCCGCCTTCTATAATCATTGCAAAGTGATCGAAAAAGACGCTAATCCCACATATGGTTACTTCTATAGCGGTTCATATTATGAAAACGGTAAATACTTTTCAGAAAACGGTCAAGCGGAGATTATGACTTGCGTCACATTTTGCTTAAATGTGATTTTAGGTTTTATAGAATCCGACGAGTATATAACTTTTAGCGATTGGAATATTGCGAATCAAATCGGGGCCTACCGGGTTTATTATAGAGGGGGCGCGCAAGAGGACAAGGACGTGGACGAATATATCGCCTATTTTACAGCTAAGTTTTCTCAGTTAGTGCCTGACGTAGATGTTTTAAAGGAGAATTTGCGAAGGATTTATCCAGTGGAATATCTATCGAGCGCGTTCGTAGAAGAGCTTCCAATCAGGAAAGTCATCGTTGATTCGATCGTTCCCCTGGTCGAGCGCTCGCTAAAAATCAAGAGAGTCGGTTAAAATAATACAAGAGGTCAATTTAATAAACCTATCACTCGGTTCGGCCAAGTCGCCGGGGTCATAAATTAGACAGTCGATATTTAGATAGCGAAGGGAATCGAATACGAAGCGAACGCGACGAACGATGAGGGGCGAAAATCATAATGTTTGAACCCAGAAGAGATATATACAAACGTATCTTAAATAGACTTATCAAATAAATTTTTATTATTTGGCTTCACTCTACAATTTTGTAGTTATAGACTTCTAAAATTATAGACTGTTTGAATAAGCGTAGTAACAAAAAAGAGCGATAGGGTAACCCATCGCTCTTAATTCTTGAATCTTAACTCTTGATTCGAAATTATATCAATAGCCTTACCGGCTCTTCTAATAATGATTTAAGTGTCTGCAAGAATGCGGCACCCGAAGCGCCGTCAACCACACGGTGATCGCAGCTTAAAGTTACCTTCATGATATTGCCCGGTACAACAGCGCCGTTTTTAACAACCGGCACAGCCTGGATCCCGCTAACTGCCAGGATACAGGCATCAGGCGAATTAATAATGGCCGTGAACTCATCAACACCAAACATACCTAAATTTGATATGGTGAATGTTGAACCTTCCCAGTCTGCAGGTTGTAGTTTTTTTGCTTTTGCACGCTGTGCAAAGTCTTTAACCTCAACAGAGATATGGCTTAATGATTTGCCATCAGCAAAGCGGATAACCGGTACCAACAAACCTTCGTCTACAGCAACAGCAACACCAATGTGGATATGCTCGTTAGTGCGGATCTTATCACCCAACCATGATGAATTAATGGCAGGATGTTGTTTTAACGCGATAGCGCAGGCTTTCAGCACAAAATCATTAAATGAGATCTTAACCGGAGCAACCTCGTTTATTTTATTGCGGGCGATAATGGCCTGGTCCATATCGATAGACATGGTTACATAGAAATGCGGCGCGGTAAATAAACTTTCAGACAAGCGTTTGGCAATAACCTTACGCATTTGGCTAACCGGTTTTTCGGTAAATTTCTCTTCGCCGATAAAAGTTGGCAAAGTAACCGGCGTTGCGGCTTTAGCCGGCGCTGGTGCAGGAGTACTTTCGGCAGGCGCAGCAGGTTTTGTTTCGCTTGGTTTAAAGTCTTCTATATCTTTTTTAACAATACGGCCACCTTCGGCTGATCCTTTAACCGCATTGATATCTATTCCTTTTTCTTTGGCTATTTTACGTGCCAGCGGCGATGCTTTTACACGGCTATCGCTGTGGCTAACTTCCGCTTCTTCTTCAGCGGGCGCGCTTGCGGCAGGTGTTGACGCCGCGGCCTCTGCAGGTTTAGCTTCTGTCGCGGCAGGAGCGTCTTGCAATAGCGGCGTAATATCAGTTCCTTCTTTACCAACAATGGCAATAATACCATTAACAGGTGCGGCTTCGCCTTCTTTCGGGCCGATATATAATAATGTGCCCGCTTCGTAACCAACTACTTCCATAGTCGCCTTGTCGGTTTCCACATCAGCTAAAGAGTCGTCCGATTTTACTTTATCGCCAACTTTAAAATTCCATTTGTTAATGATACCCTCGGTCATGGTATCGCTCAGGGCCGGCATACGGATCACCGTTGCCGGGATATTTGAGGTATCAACCTTGGCAACAGGAGCAGGTGTTGCTGCCGGTGCTTTATCAGCAGCCGGAGCGGCAGGTTTTTCTACGGCAGGAGCGGCGGCAGGCGCAGTAACACCTTCTAAAGCTGTTTTATAATCTTCGCCTTCTTTACCTAAAACAGCTATTACTTCATCAACCGGTACAGATTTTCCTTCTTCCACACCAATATATAATAAAACACCATCCTGGTATGATTCAAAATCCATGGTGGCTTTATCGGTCTCGATCTCGGCCAATACATCGCCGGATTTTACTTTATCCCCAACTTTTTTATGCCATTTCGCTACCACACCATCAGTCATGGTATCGCTCATTTTTGGCATTTTAACTACTTCGGCCATATTTATAGGATGAATAGGATATTTTTAAATTTAGTAATATTATAAAAGATCAGTCCTTAATGTACGGGTAATCTTTTTGTACATAAACATCGGTATATAATTCTGATGCTTCCGGCCATGGCGACTCCTCGGCAAATTGTACCGCTTCGTCAACCTCGGCTTTTATTTTAGCTTCGATCTCTTCAAACCATTTCTCATCAGCATACTTCTTTGTTTCGATAGCATGTTTAATAGCTTCAATTGGGTCTTTGGCTTTATAACTTTCCAATTCTTCTTTTGTCCGGTATTTCTGCGGATCGGACATCGAGTGGCCCTTGTAACGGTAGGTACGCATTTCAAGGAAGGTCGGGCCTTCGCCTTTGCGGGCACGTTGCACAGCCTCATCCATTGCGTTGTGTACTGCTACGGGGTCCATACCATCAACAGCCGATGAAGGGATACCGTAAGGCAGGCCCAGTTTGTAAATATCAGTTTGTATAGTAGTACGCTCAACCGAAGTGCCCATGGCATAGCCGTTGTTTTCGCAAATAAATATTACCGGCAGTTTCCATAAAGCGGCCATATTAAAGGTCTCGTTTAATGCACCCTGGCGCACGGCACCATCGCCCATGTAGGTAACGTTCACAAACTCGGTACCTTTAAATTTCTCGGCAAAGGCAATGCCCGCACCCAAAGGGATCTGGCCGCCTACTATGCCGTGCCCGCCGTAAAAGTGTTTCTCTTTGCTAAACATATGCATTGAGCCACCTTTGCCTTTTGAGCACCCGGTTGCCTTGCCGTAAAGCTCGGCCATGATAGATCTTGAGGTTACGCCTTTAGCTATGGCATGAGCGTGATCACGATAAGCAGTGATCATACTATCCTCCTGTTTTAACACAGACATCGCGCCGGCTAATACAGCTTCCTGGCCAATATATAAGTGGCAAAAGCCCCTTATTTTTTGCTGACCATATAATTGCCCTGCTTTCTCCTCGAACTTACGCATTAAAAGCATAGACTCGTACCACTTTAAATAAGTGTCTTTGTTTATTTCGATTGAACCCATTTGTCAAACAACCAGTTTACGTATAATGCGCAAATCTAATTATATCTTGCAAATTATCGAAACATGAACGGATTTGTTGCTAAGTTTTATTTGGTATTTCAAGAGCGAAGATTAAAGGGTGAAGATTGGTTGAAAAGAGAAAAACAAAACGGCTGCTTTACAACACCAAAAACTCCCGTATAAACAAGCCTGATCTTCAACTTTTAATTTTAATGCAGACAATACTAATCTTTAATCTTCGCCCTTCAATCTTAATTACCAACTGTTGAAAACTAGTTTTTGTGATAAAAGAATGACATTTATTTGGTTTTTCGGAAAAAATGGATAGTTTTGTGAGCAACCTTATCGAATATGTGTAACATAATGGACAGTTTGTCCGTTAAACGAGAACGAAAAAAGGATTAGATGAAGAAAACAATACTGGCAATAGCCTTATTTTTCAGCGTTTTAGCCGTGCAGGCGCAAACAAAAACTGTTCCAAGTCAAGCTACAGACAAGGCACCAGACGAAGAAGAAAGCTTAGCAAAGGATTATCTCTCGCAAATTATGCACGTTGCTGTTTCGGCAACATCAAACATGAAACTTTTTAATTTTGTTTATGATTGGATAGGCACCCCTTATCGTTTTGGCGGTAATTCAAAAAAAGGTGTTGATTGCTCTGCATTTACAAAACAGTTATATGACCAGGTTTTTAACCTTGATATCAAACGTAACTCGCGCGATATTTTTAGTATGGTTAGCCCTATTAGCAAAGACGACCTGAAAGAAGGCGACCTGGTTTTCTTTAAGATCCATAGCCACAGTATTTCGCATATTGGTATTTATTTAGGCGACGGCAGGTTTGCACACGCCTCATTAAGAGGTGTAGCCATTAGCAATCTTGATGACGCCTATTACAGCAGATATTTTTATAAAGGCGGCCGCGTACTCGATGCGTTTAAAAAGGATCTGCCGACGACGGCGACGGGCAACGCCGAAACAGAATAAAAATTAAAAACGAATCCTTTCCTAAAGTGAAAGGATTTTTTTTGTCATGAAAATACGTTTTGCTGTTTTTATTATCGCGCTATTGCCCGCGTTGCAAGCCTGCCAGCAGCAAAAGGAGATCCAGGCAACTCAGGTTTCCAAAAAACGTGTAGCCCGAAGAAAACATATCGAAATACCTTATACGCCGGTGATACCCGATTCTATCTGCATCGCAGCCGTTGGCGATATCATGCTTGGCACATCATACCCTACCATTAACACATTACAGCCTGATAGTGGCAAAAGCAGTTTTAAACACGTAACGGCTTACCTGCAAAGCGCCGATGTTGCCCTTGGGAACTTAGAAGGCACCCTGCTTGACAATGGCGACCCTGCCGATTACAAATTACATCAAAGATCAAAAGCCTATTTATTCAGGATGCCGGTTAGCAACGGTACAATATTGAAAGATGCTGGTTTTAAAGTTTTGAGCCTGGCCAATAACCATATTAATGATTTCGGCCAGACAGGGCGCATAAGTACCACTGGCACCTTAGATAGTTGTGGCATACATTACGCGGGGTTGCAGGAGCACCCGTCTGTAACCTTTACCGTAAAAGGTATTAAGTATGGATTTTGCTCGTTCGCGCCCAACAGTAATACGGTATCCATATTTGACTTGCCCGGAGCCGGCCAGATCATCAGGGATCTGAAACAACAATGCGACATTGTGATCGTATCATTTCACGGCGGGGGCGAAGGGCCGGCGTTTGAGCATGTTACGCGAGCCCAGGAATCGTATTTTGGTGAGAAACGGGGAAATGTTTACTCCTTTGCCCACAATGCTGTTGATAATGGTGCCGATTTGATCTTTGGGAGCGGCCCCCACGTTAGCCGTGCGATGGAATTGTATAAAAACCGGTTGATTGCCTATAGTTTGGGGAATTTTTGCACCTATAAATGTGTAAGTATTGCCGGTGTTTGTGGCATTGCGCCTTTATTGAGGGTGCATGTTAACCGGAAGGGCGAGTTTTTAAGCGGCAGCATCATATCTATTAAGCAAAGCAGGGAAAAACGTGTTGAGCCCGATACCTTGCATCGGGCTGCTAAACACGTAAAGTGGCTTACCACTGCTGATTTCTCTGATAATAAGTTGTCTATTTCAGAAACCGGGATGCTTACCGTTGTAAAATAGCTAAGCCTCGTCCTTGGTGTTGCGCACCAAGCCAACCCCCGTTAAAAAAAAGATAAGGCTTATTACGCCTATCACAGTAAGATTTACAACATTGCCGTCGCGCTGTATAATTACCACGCCAGTATAAATAAGACCAATAATGCCCAAAATGGTAAGTATTGTACCAAATGTTCGTTTTACATTCATAGGTTGTTTCTAAAAATTATTCGTTAGTTTTAGAAACAAATAACAATCCAATTAGTCCTAATAACCTAACCTATAACTTAAATTATATATAAATGAAGGCCAAATAACAACTTTCATATTATTATTTATAGTATTAATAATACTTTTCTCATCATTTGTGACTGTAAAACAGGGCACTATTGCAGTAATCACCGTATGCTTGGCCGATATACAATCGCCAGAAAAAACAGGGCAATAAAAAAGCATCCGTTTTAGGGTTAACGGATGCTTAAAAAACTAAACTATATTAATCAATTATAAATTAGGATGTATCATTTGTTTGCGCAGGATAGCTATACCTGCAAAAAGCAGTACAGCACTTGCTAATATTAAACCTCCAAACATGCCTTTACTTATCGAATCTGTTAATAAGCCTGCTGTAGAAAAAGTTACGCCGTTAACACCTATTAGGGTGAACGAAAGTCCCGGGTTTGATTTTGTGTTCATTTTAGGTTAAGTATTGTAATTGGTTTATAATAATACGCAAATAGCACACCATTACAGCGTAAGCTTTAATTTAAGTTCAAAAAGTGTATAAATAGGTTTAAATATGGAGGACTTACTGTGTAAAATATCCCCATAAATCCACACCGGGTGTGGTATAATTGTAACGGGGAAATTACAATTTGTTTTTATAAAAACAAATTATGCGATGAAATAAATAACCCTATATTTATTTCATCTAAACATCATCTAAAAACCATCAACCATGGCAGCTCAGGTAGTTACATTCTTAGTAGTTTTTGTTTTAATAGTAATTGTATTATCGTCATTTGTTACGGTTAAGCAGGGCACTATTGCCGTTATTACCGTATTTGGTAAGTACCGCCGCATTTTAACTCCCGGGCTAAATTTTAAGATTCCGCTTATCGAGTCTATTTATTCTAAAATATCTATTCAGAATCGGTCTGTCGAGTTGGAGTTCCAGGCTGTAACGTTTGACCAGGCCAACGTATACTTTAAGGCTATGCTGTTGTATTCGGTATTGGACCAGCAGGAAGAAACTATAAAAAACGTAGCTTTTAAGTTTGTTGATGACCGTAACCTGATGCAGGCGCTGATCCGTACAGTAGAAGGCTCCATCCGTGCCTTTGTGGCCACTAAACGCCAATCAGAGGTATTGATACTTAGACGCGATATTGTTGAACATGTAAAAGAGCAACTTGACCAAATATTGGAAACCTGGGGTTATCACCTGCAGGATTTGCAATTGAATGATATAACTTTTGACGACGTGATCATGAAATCAATGAGCCAGGTTGTGGCGTCAAATAATTTGAAAGCCGCTGCCGAGAACGAAGGACAGGCCTTACTGATCACCAAAACAAAAGCTGCTGAGGCAGAGGGTAACGCCATTAAGATCTCTGCCGAGGCCGAACGCCAGGCATCGCAATTACGCGGTCAGGGTGTGGCATTGTTCAGGCAGGAAGTGGCTAAGGGTATGACCGTAGCTGCTAAAGAAATGGAAACAGCGCACATGGATACATCGGTAATATTGTTTACCATGTGGACAGAGTCTATTAAACACTTTGCCGAAAATTCTGAAGGCAACGTGATCTTCCTTGACGGATCAACCGACTCTATGCACCAAACCATGAAAGAAATGATGAGTTTAAACCTTTTGCAACCTGACAAAGTCAAAGGCAAAAAGGATTAAACCATTAATATGAAATGAAGGTACGTTTTGTGAGGATGATTGGCGCGGTGTGCCTGTGGCTATGTGTCCATGATTTGGCTTTGGCCCAGGATGGCTACCGCCGGTTAACTATCAACGATTTTAGAGGCATTCCCCGCATAACAGGAGACAATGCTATAGCTTATACCAATTGCTCCATTCACTTTCGCTATCAGGCATTTCATGAAAATGGTAGCTACCGGCTGGTTTTTGATGTACCGCTGGTAATGAACCGCGAAAAATCATGGATGGATAAAACACGGATCACTTCGCAAAAAATGCTGGCAGAAGTATTAAAACATGAACAGGGACATTATAATATAGCGTACATGGAGCAGCAGGAAATACTGCGCGAAGCTGCCCGCACCCGCTTTGATTATAATTACCAGGCAGAGGCCAGCGCTCTGTTTAACCGCATCCACGCCAAATACCAGGTATTAAATGCCAATTATGATACCGATACCCGACACATGGTAGACGTTACCCAACAACATAGCTGGAACATCTATTTTCAGCGAAGATTAGCTTATATGCCGCCTGTAGCGCAAACAGATTATTAAATTCGGATACTTATAAAACAACAAAAGCTCCATAATGAATGCCTTGTTGTAATAAATCTGTTGTTATTTCTTAATATTCGTCTTCAAGGTTAGCAGCTGCTGCCTCATCCATAAACCACTGTACATCGCCCGTAATTGAGTCGATCAGTTGAGCAGGATAGTTTTCAATATCTTCATCATCCTCCAATACATGATGTACCGCTTCTGCTTTGCCTTCGCCATAAACTAAGAACGCTATGTTTTTAGCTTCGTTAATTAAAGGTGCATTCAGAGTAATGCGATATACCTGCTGATCTTCCAGCCAAACTTCTTTTACAGATGGGGTTACATCATACAGCACCGGGGTATATGGGAATAATGAAGCGGTATGCGAGTTATCGCCCAGCCCCAACAGCACCAGGTCAAAACTCATTTCATCCTCGTCAAAAAACTCGGCAATGGTTTCGGCATATTTTTGTGCGGCTTCGTTAGGTGTTAACGTGGTATCTACAGGGTAGATATTAGCAGCATCAATGTATAACGGCTCAAATAAAGCCTTCTTAGCCATCAGATAATTACTTTGGCTATCCGTTTGGGGTACATTGCGTTCGTCACCAAAAAAGAAATAAACCTTTGTCCAGTCTATGCTATCGGCATAAATGGTTGAAGCCAACAGCTCATATAGTTTTTTTGGAGAACTACCGCCTGATAATGCTACCGAAAACTTATCGTGCGCCGCAATACTTTCATTACTTATTTTAACAAAGTATTGCGCTAATCCGTCAACTACTTCGTCGGGTGTGTTAAAAATGTTTAATGTCATGGTAAACAGCCCCCTCTAAATCTCCCCCGGTAGGGGAGACTTTTTTTTACTTCGGGGTAAAAGTATTTTTTTGTTGTCATTTTAAAGCCCTACCTACCGGGGTGGGTTGGGTGGGGCCTCTACTTCTTCGTATTCTTTAACGGTAACGAGAACCAGGTAAAGCCGTCGCGGGCAATTAATGCCTCGGCGCTTTCAGGGCCCCATGAGTATGCAGAATAGTTAGGGAAGTTTAAGCTCTTTTTATTTGTCCAGGTGCTTAGTATCGGCATGATTAAGTCCCATGCGGCCTCGATCTGGTCGCCACGCATAAACAGGGTTTGATCGCCCAGCATGGTATCCAGTAATAAGGTTTCGTAAGCCTCAGGTGCCTGGTTGGTATAGGTGCCTTTGTAATCAAACACCATATCAACCGTGTTTAAGATCATATCCAATCCCGGGCGTTTTGCCTGTACTTGCAGACGGATGCTCATCTCAGGCTGTATGCTGATGATCAGCCTGTTTTGTTGCCAGCTTTCGGCAGCCTCGGTAGGGAATATTTTATGCGGTACATCCTTAAACTGGATGGTAATTACCGATGATGATTGGTGCAGTCTTTTACCTGTACGTACGTAAAAGGGTACGCCCTGCCAGCGCCAGTTATCTACAAAGAATTTTATGGCGGCAAAAGTTTCTGTGTTCGAGTTAGGGTCAACTTTAGCTTCCTCGCGGTAGCCCGGTACCTCCTTGCCTTCCATCCAGCCTTTAGCGTATTGGCCCCTTACAGCCGACATACGTACATCCTCAGGCGAGAACCTGCGCATGGCATGTAATACATCAACTTTACGGTTACGGATCTCATCGGCGTTAAAATTAACCGGGGTTTCCATGGCCACCAGGCATAACAACTGCAGCAAGTGATTCTGGATCATATCGCGCATAGCGCCTGATCCATCATAATAGTCGCCGCGATCTTCAACACCCAATTGCTCGGTAACAGAGATCTGTACATGCTCAATATAATTACGGTTCCATATCGGCTCTAAAATAGAGTTGGCAAAACGGAAAGCCATGATATTCTGTACAGTTTCTTTACCCAGGTAGTGGTCAATATGGTAGATCTGTTTTTCGTCAAATAAACCAGCCAGTAATTTATTCAGTTCTTTGGCCGATTCAAGATCATGGCCAAAAGGTTTCTCGATAACTATACGTGTTTTCTCAACATCCGTGGTCAACTTAGCTTTTGCCAGATTTGAAGTGATGATAGGGAAGAACGAAGGTGATACAGCCAGGTAGTAAATAACATTAGGCCTAACTTTCCACTCAGCAGCATGAGCCTCTACACGTTTGCCAAACTCTTTATAAGTTTCGGCGTCTTTAGCGTCTGATACCTGGTAGTATATATTTTTTTCAAACTCGGCCCATTTATCTTTATCAGCTTTGCCGCTGCGCGAAAAATTGTTGATGTCCTCATTCAGGTTTTTTCTGAATTGTTCGTCACTCAGTTTGGTACGGCCCGTACCAATGATAGAGAACTCTTTTGGCAACCATCCATCAAGGAATAAGTTATACAACGCCGGCGCAAGTTTACGCGCGTTCAAGTCGCCTGTGCCACCGAATATAACAAATACGGTTGGCTCTGATTTTATTGTTGACATAATATGTTTATGTTAAACGGCCCCCTCTAAATCTCCCCCGGTAGGGGAGACTTTTTAAAGGCTTTTAATTACTTTTTAAAATTCTAAGCCCTCCCTACCGGGGAGGGTTGGGAGGGGCTGTTTGCTTATTTAGCTACCCATTGGGTGTGGAAAGTCCCTTCCTTGCCTATCAGCTCGTAAGTATGTGCGCCAAAATAATCGCGTTGTGCCTGGATCAGGTTTGATGGCATACGGCCGCTGCGAAACGCATCAAAATAACTTAATGCAGATGCGTAGCATGGCGCGGCAATACCTGCCGCTGTAACAGCCGAAACTACAGTACGAGCACCGGCAAGGGCGCCGGTTACTTCTTTTTTCACACCGGCATCTAATAACAGGTGCTCCAACTCAGGGTTTGCCTGGTAAGCGTTGTAAATATCATTTAAGAAGATAGAACGGATAATACAGCCGCCTCTCCAGATCTTAGCGATCTCATCCAGTTTAAGGTCGTATTTATACTCGGCAGATGCTCTTAGCAACATGTGCATACCTTGTGAGTAGGTAATGATCATGTTAAAGTAGAAAGCCTGCTCTAAAGCAACTAAATACTCTTCTTTGTTTACAGATAATGCAGGATCTTCAGGGCTATATAATTTAGCCGCTTGTACGCGTAATGATTTGTATTTAGAAAGATCGCGCATTGAAACAGCTGAATCAATGGTCGGGATAGGAGCCTGCAGGTCCATAGCCACTTGCGATGTCCATTTACCGGTACCCTTGGCACGTGCCTCGTCTTTTATATCATCTAATAATAAATGATCTGTGCCCGGTGCCTTATACTGAAATATGTCACTGGTAACTTCCATCAGGAATGATTTTAAACGGCCTTCGTTCCACTCGGTAAATATTTTACCAATGGCTTCGTTGTCCATTTTCAATCCTTTTTTCATGATCTCGTAGGTCTCTGCCAATAGTTGCATTATACCATACTCGATACCATTATGCACCATTTTAACAAAGTGTCCGGATGCACCCGGGCCAATGTAAGTAACGCATGGTGCACCATCAACCTTTGCCGCAATCGACTCCAGGATAGGTTTCATTACGTTATATGCATCTTTATCGCCACCCGGCATCATGCTCGGGCCACGGCGCGCACCTTCTTCACCGCCTGAAACACCCATCCCGAAGAAGTGGATGCCCTTACCTTCCAAATATTCAACGCGACGGTTGGTATCTGCAAAGTAAGAGTTGCCACCGTCAATAATAAGGTCGCCCTTATCCAGTAACGGTAGTAACTCTTCAATAACGTCATCAACAATTTTACCGGCAGGCACCAACATCATAATCGCTTTCGGGCTGTTAAGGCTTTGTGTAAATTCCTTTACATCGCTAAAACCTTTCAGGTTGCCATTTGTGCTTTCTTGCTCTAATAATGCGCCTTTGCTGGCGTCTTTATCAAATCCGGCACCTTTTACGCCATGGTCGCCCATGTTCAGTAACAGGTTGCGGCCCATAGTACCCAGGCCGATCATACCGAAATCATATTTAGTTGGTGTGCTCATATTAATTGTTGTGATTTTCCTTTTTTAATTGTTGTAATATTTTTTTGGTCGATTCAAGGTCTGTATGCAAATAAGCCTGTATGCCCAACTTTTGTGCCGCGTTAACAAACATTATCCTGTCGTCAAAATACACACATTGGTTGGGTTGTACCTGGGCTATACCCATCGCCAGTTTCCAGATATTGGGGTCGGGCTTGCGCAGCTTAACCTCGGCTGATGATACAAACGCATCAAAAAACTCATGCAGTTTAAACTTCTTAACCCGGTAATCGTTCAGTTCTTTACCCTCGTTATTGATGGATATAACGCGGAAGCCGCAATCTTTTTTCCATTCTTTTAACCAGGCCAGCGTGGGTAGCTCTACAGATTGCTGGAAAATAAACTCCTTAAAATCCTCGCGTGCAAAATCGCGCGGGTGGTTAAAAATAACCGTATCAAGGTATTCGTCCAGCGTAACGCTGCCAATTTCATAAACGTTAAAAATAAAGGTATGCAGGGCATTTACCTCGGCATAATCAAGCCCGAATTTCTCGGCTGCCAGCTTACGCGATTCATGCCCCCAGCCATTGCTGAGCATCACACCGCCAATATCGAAGAAAAGGATCTTAAGGTTGTTAGCTTCCATCGTTCGGAATTATTTAACCTTATTAGCTTCGATTGATTGTAATAGTTTTTCGAAAGGCTGGTTAAATTTCTCAATGCCTTCGTCTTCTAATTGCTGTGTTAACGCATCAATATCAATACCTGCAGCCTTCAATTTTTCCAGGATCTCGGTAGCTTTATCGGTACCTTGCTCTAAAGTATCCGCGGCAACACCATGATCGCGGAAAGCTACGATAGTTTCCAATGGAACGGTATCTACAGTATCCGGCCCAATTAACGCTTCAACATATTTGGTGTCTTTAAATGCAGGGTTTTTGCTACTGGTGCTTGCCCATAATAAACGTTGTGGTTTAGCGCCTTTAGCTGCTAATTTTCC
>JAQBOP010000014.1 GCA_028287975.1 Mucilaginibacter sp.
TATTACCTGCTTTAAATTTAACCAAAGCACATGCCGATCAATTTTTAGAAGCTTTTAATAAAGTATTGAGTAACTAATAAACTGACTGTCATTTCGACCAACGGGAGAAATCTATACATGTGTAAAGTCGGTGTATAGATTTCTCGCTCCGCTCGAAATAACAAATTATATTTAGACCATGAAACTTTTTACTTCCGTAAACGACGTAACCGATATAAAGGCACTTACTGCCGAAGCATTGCAGTTAAAAAAAGACCCGTATGCGCATCAGCATTTGGGTAAAAACAAAACTTTAGGTTTGGTTTTTCTGAATCCGAGTTTACGCACCCGTATGAGCACCCAAAAAGCAGCGCTTAATTTGGGTATGAATGTGATGGTATTGAATGTAGATAAAGAAGGATGGGCTTTAGAGCTGCGTGACAACGTTGTTATGAACGGAACCACTGTGGAGCATATCCGCGAAGCGGCGGCTGTTATGGGTCAGTATGTGGACATTATCGGCGTTCGTTCTTTCCCGGGATTAAAAAATCGCGAAGAAGATTATACTGAAGTAGTATTTAATAAGTTTGTCGAATTTTGTGGTGTGCCATTGGTGAGCCTTGAATCGGCTACCCGTCACCCGCTGCAAAGTTTGGCCGATCTGGTATCTATTGAAGAATTAAAAACAAGGGAACGCCCTAAGGTTGTTTTAACCTGGGCACCTCATATCAGGCCATTACCACAAGCTGTTCCAAACTCATTTGCCGAATGGATGTGCAAAGCCGATGTTGATTTTACCATAACCCACCCTGCCGGTTATGAACTTTCTACAGACTTTACGAAAGGCGCGACAATAACCAACAACCAGGACGGAGCTTTAGCCGATGCTGATTTTATTTATGTAAAAAACTGGTCAGCTTATGAGCCCTATGGTAAAGTGTTACCCGGCAATGAGGATTGGATGTTAACCAACGAAAGATTAAAGATCACAAACAATGCAAAGGTAATGCATTGCTTGCCTGTACGCCGCAATTTAGAGCTCTCTGCCGAAGTTTTAGACGGGCCAAGTTCAATTGTAGTACATGAAGCCAGCAATCGCGTATGGGCCGCGCAAGCGGTTTTAAAGCAGATGCTGGAAGCTTTATAATAACATCATGTACATACCAAAGCAAAATCTAATTACCGATGAGCAGGAAGCGATCAGCTTTATGCAGCGGTATAGTTTTGCTACCATAGTTACAGTTAGTAATGAGGTTCCATCTGCAACGCATTTACCATTTGTTGTTTCGCAGCGCGATGGTAAAATCATATTGACGTCGCATTTTGCAAAAGCAAATCCACAGGCAGACGAATTGTTGATCGGAAACCCGTTAGTAATCTTTGCCGAACCCCATGCCTACATCTCTCCCAAACATTACGAAAGCGAAAAAAGCGTACCTACCTGGAATTATATTGCTATTCATGCTTACGGTAAAGCTATTTTAATTGACAGCCCTGAAACTAGGGCACAGCTATTAGAGTAAACCATCAAATTTTATGAAGCCGATTATCTAAATCAATGGAATAACCTGCCCCAGGATTTTAAGCTGAACATGATGAAAGGAATAGTTGGTTTTGAAATAGTAGTTGACGAATTACAGGCCAAGAAAAAGTTAAGCCAAAATAAAACTGAAAAAGAGCGCGAGAGCATCATTAATGAATTAAGCAATAAGCCGGATACCGCAGAACAGGAAATTGCAGCTTATATGACGCGCTTAAAATAATTATTTAAGCATTTGCTTCAACTCGACAATTTTTTGCTGGGTCATGTCTATGTTAATAATACCACGGCGCGGGCGGTCAAGGTCAAGGATCAGGTAAATGGTCATCACTGTCATCAATGCAAAACCGCCGACAATTATCCAGTTATACCGGCTATTGGTACCATAACCCATCACAAAACTACCCACAAGCGTAAGCATAAACAGCATCCATAAAATAGATTCGGGCACGTGGGCATTCCTGGTTTCATCCCTTGTAGTTACAATGTCCGTCATTGTATTTAGCGCAGGTATCATTTGCTGCGAACGTAAAGTATTATCTTTATCCTGTGATAATGCGATAACCTTCTTCCAGATCCGGCCTGAATAGTCGTTAGCCTGTTTAAGACTGGTGTTGATCTTGGCGGTATCAATCCCCGCATCATAATAACCTATTCGGGCATCTATATAAGGGCCAAAAAGTGAATGGAGTTCCTTTCGGACAGTATCCGGGTAAAGGTCACAACGGGATATAGCAGTACTTATGTCATTTGCTTCTTCAACAATTATATCGCGCCTGATATCATTTTTTGATGCCGATAAACTAAAAGTGAAAGAAAGCAACAAAGCCAATAACCCAAGTAACGAACCTTCTATCGGCCCTAACCCGCCAATTTGTTTATCGGGATATTTTTTAGCTTCGCGTTGCTGCACAACAAAACCCGCACGATTGGATAATATTATTAAAATAAATAATACTATTGATATTACTAATGCAGGAGTTTGATACAAAAATGTATTCATGGCTATCAGGTAGGTTATAAAAACTAAATTACCTATTTAAGTTGGACCTGCAAAGATTATTTTTCTGCGGGTATAGAGGCATTGATCACCCTGTTTAAAGTTAACCCTTGTATCACAACAGAGAAGATCACAATAAAGTAGCTACCCGCCAATATGATATGCCGGTATGGCGAAGCCGGCAATGACAGCGCCAGCGCAATTGAGATCCCGCCGCGCAAGCCCGCCCAGGTTAATATGTTTATGTTTTTAAAATTGATGTTTACAATTTTCCTGAAAAAGGTTAACGGCACAAGGATGCTGAGCCATCTGGCTATCAATATAACGGCTATCCCTATCCCGCCTATTAGCCAATAATTTTCTAAGTATGGCAGATTGATCATCTGGAAGCCGATCATTACAAATAATATGGTATTTAACATTTCGTCTATCAGTTGCCAGAATTTCTCGAGCGCCTGGTGCGAGTGTTCATTACTGTCGATATTAATAGTTTGGTTACCGGCAAACAAGCCTGCCGATACAACAGCCAGCGGAATAGAAAAATGCATATATGAAGACACGACAGATATGCTCATTACTAACGCGACTGATACCAATACAATAGTTTGAAAATCGGTAATGGTTTTCATTAAACGGAAGGCTATGAAACCAAATGCCAGGCCCAGTATTATACCGCCAAAAACCTCTCGTACAAACAATAGCCCTGTTTTAACAAAGTCAAGATGATCATCCCCTGATTCTGTAAATTCCAGGATAGTTATAAATAATACCAGGCCTATCCCGTCATTAAATAATGATTCGCCAGATATGATAGTTTCCAAATTTACGGGAAGCTTTGAATTTTTTATAATAGCACCTACCGCTACCGGGTCTGTAGGCGATATCAACGCTCCGAACAAAAAGCAGTAAACCAACGGTATATGGATGTGGACAAGCAAAGTAACGCCATAAAACAACCCGCCGAAAACCACGGTTGATAGGATAACACCGATGGTGCTTAATACAAATACCGGCCGCATCTCTTTTTTCAATCGTTTGGTATTTAATGAGAACGATCCCGAAAAAAGCAGGAACCCTAACATGATGTTTAATACTGTACCCGAAAAATTAATGTTTTTGGCCAGTACAGTAAGGTAACGTGCTACGCTGGGGTCAAGCCTGTCAATGGTAATGGTAATTACCGATACCGCAATAGCTATGGTAACAATACCAATGGTCCCCGGCAATTTAATGTAACGCGCATTTATGTACGAGTAAAACGCGCTGACAATAACCAATAAAGCAATTATTACAAACAGATCCATAGGTTATTCGCGTAGCTTGAATTATTTTTCGGGTTCGACAGTACGGGTACTACGGTTAAAGCTGCGGATTATTAAACGATTATCGCTGTTTTTGGTAAAATAATTGATCACCCAGGTTAAAATGACTGATGTCTTGTTAGAAAAGCCCGCTAATGATATGATGTGAACAAAACCCCATAATATCCATGCAAAAAATCCCTGGAAATGTATTTTCCCAAGATCGGCCACAGCTTTATTACGGCCTATGGTAGCAAGTGTACCCTTGTCTTTATATTTAAAAGGAACGGTAGGTTCGCCATTGATCAAATGCACCAGGTTTTTTGCCAGCCATGCGCCTTGTTGTATAGCCGCAGGTGCTACGCCCGGGTGTCCGTTTGGATATTCCTCGCTGATAATTGCAGATACATCCCCAATCGCAAAAATATTTTGATAGCCTTTAACCCGGTTTATCTCATCCGTCTGGATGCGCGAGCCCCGCGCCATGCCTGCATTAGGCAAGCCTTCCGGTACTTCGCCCATTACGCCCGCTGCCCAAAACACGTTGCGGCTTTTAATAGTCATTCCATCATCTATCTTTAGCGTCAGTCCGTCATAACTTTCAACGTGTACACTATTGTAGATCATTACATCATTAGCAGAAAGAAACTGCTTTGCTTTTTTTGAAGCACCATCAGACATTGCCGCCAGTAATCTGTCTTTACCTTCAACCAGGTAAACCTTCATGTCACTTTTGCTCAGGCCATGATAATCTTTTTCAAGTATC
>JAQBOP010000045.1 GCA_028287975.1 Mucilaginibacter sp.
ACACAAACTAACGGCGATGTAGTTATTAATGCTACGGCCAGCGGCATAGCTTATACTGTATCAGGTACAACAACTAACGGGTCTGTTAAGATTTACAGTGATAAGAAATTTGAGCTTACCTTAAATAATGCCAATATTACTAATCTGGACGGGCCGGCTATCAACATCCAATCAAAAAAGACTGCATTTGTTGTGCTGGCTGATGGCACTGCCAACACGCTTACTGATGCACCGGGCTATGTAGCGTTCGGTACTGAAGATCAAAAGGGAACTATGTTTTCTGAAGGACAACTGGTATTTAGCGGTGCAGGCAACTTAACTGTTGCCGGGAATTACAAACACGCCATTGTGAGCGATGATTATATCCGGATCCGTTCAGGTAATATCACCGTTACCAACTCATTAAGCGATGGAATCCACGCTAATGACGCTATTTATGTTGATGGCGGCACTATAAAAATTACTTCAGGAAGTGATGGCATGGAAGCTGAAGAAGGATATATCATCATCAATGATGGTAATATCACCATAAACTCGGTTGGTAAGGGCATTACAGCTTCTTACGATGCCGGCGATACCACCATTATGCGATACATCAACATCAATGGCGGAACCATAGCAATAACATCAACCGCTGATAAAGGTATTTCAAGCAAAAGTGTACTTACCATAAATAAAGGCAATATCTCTTGTACCAGCAGCGACGACGCATTCAGCGCTGCAATAGCTATGTATGTAAACGGCGGTAACATTTATGCCAACAGCACAGATAATGATGCAATGGACTCGAACGGTACATTTACCCTTACAGGCGGAAAGGTAGTCGCCATTGGTTTCAATACCGGCGAATCGGGGGTTGATTGCGGTACCCGGGCATTTAAGATAACCGGCGGCCAGTTAATTGGTATTGGTGGCGCTACAAGTGCACCAAACGCCACAACGTCTACCCAGCACTCGGCAATTTTAGGTGCAGGTACGGCACAGATCATTCACATAGAAGCTGCCGACGGAACGGAAGCATTGACCTTTCAGGCACCTATGGTTTACAGCACGCTGCTGTTTACAAGCGCTAAGCTAAAGACAAATACTACTTACAATGTTTATACAGGCGGCAGCATTGCATCGGGCATCAGCTTTAAAGGTTTATATAGTGGCGGTGTTTATACCAAAGGCACTAAAACCACGGCCACCTTTACTACCGGCACATTGGTTAGCCAAATAGGCGGAACGCTTAATACGCAGTAACAGCAAATAGTATAGTTTAAAATGCGAGGCGGATAGTTGAAAAGCTATCCGCTATTTTTATGCTTTTAATTTTTCAAGCGTAAGTAACTGTACTTGGAAAAATTGGTAATAGCCGTATATTGCTGCACTAAAATTAACTGTTTTATACGCAATGAATAAGTTCTTACTTACCGCTATTCCGTTGGCGATGGCAATTACCGTGCATGCCCAACAGGGAGCGGTTTTAACAGCCAAAGATTACGAGCGTGCAGAAAGCATGCTGGGCTACAATATCGAACCCTTAGTGAAACGTGACGGCATCCATCCAACCTGGCTGCCCGATGATCGTTTTTATTACCGTACCCCGGTTGCAGAGGGTAATCAATTCATGCTGGTTAACCCCACAAAGGGAGCCAAGGGTGCTTTGGCTTTTGATCATCAGAAACTGGCTTCAGCATTGTCAACAGCTACAGGCAAACAATATACCGCGAACGACCTGCCTTTTAAGTCGTTTAACTTTTCGTCAGGCGGGAAGGGTGTTATCTTTTCTGTTGATGGCAAGCAATGGAAATTTGAGAATAACCAGGTGGCGGCAGATACCAGCAATGTTAAAGCTGTTTCACTGGCGGGTGCCCGTGGCCGTCGCGGCGGCGCTAAGCCTGCCGGTAATCCTAACGAGGTTTTATCGCCCAACAAACAAAAGGCGGCTTACATTAAGGATTTTAATTTATGGGTGCGCGATGTAAACACCAACCAGGAAACTCAGTTAACTACCGATGGGGTAAAAGACGACGGCTACGCCACAGATAACGCCGGCTGGGCGCAGGGTGATGCGCCGATACTGATCTGGTCGCCTGACTCAAAAAAGATAGCCACGTTTCAGCAGGACGAGCGTAAGGTTAACAATATGTACCTGGTGCCTACAGCCGTGGGCGCGCCAAAGTTGAAGGAATGGAAATATCCCTTCCCTGGCGATAAAGAGATCCCTATGCTTAGCCGCGTAATTATTGATGTGGATAATCCCAAAGTAATTAAGCTGCAGGTTGATCCTGATCCGCATAGGTCAACCTTAAGTGATGATATTAAAGACGGCGACAAATGGGCCGATGTATATTGGAGTGACGACGCTACCAAGCTGGTTTTTGTATCCACCAACCGCGACCATAAACAAGCCAAAGTACGCGTTGCGGATGCCGCCACCGGCGCGGTGCGCGAAATATTTGAAGAGACTGTAAAAACCCAATTTGAATCAGGCTGGGATGCGGTGAATTGGCGCTACCTGAGCAAGACAAACGAGATCCTTTGGTTTTCTGAGCGCGATAACTGGGGACATCTGTATCTATATGATGCCGCAACCGGCAAGTTGAAGAACCAGGTAACAAAAGGCAACTGGGTGCTGACTAACGTAGTTAAAGTTGACGAGAAGAACCGCGTAGTCTATTTTACTGCCGATGGCCTGGAAGCTGAAAACCCTTACTTTACCCAGCTATGCAAAATTGGGCTGGATGGCAAAGGCTTTACAGTGCTTACGCCTGGAGCAGGAAACCATACCGCAAGTTTCTCTCCCAAGGGTAACTTTATAGTCGATACTTATTCGAAGCCCGATGTGCCGCCGGTAACTGTACTGCGTAATTTACAAGGCAAGCAAATTATGGAGCTTGAAAAAATTGATATCTCAAAACTTGCCGCGACAGGATGGAAGCCCGCTATCCCGTTTTCTGTTAAGGCGCATGATGGCAAAACAGATATTTACGGATTAATGTACGTGCCGCAAAACCTCGACCTGAACAAGAAATACCCGATCATCGATTATATCTATCCTGGTCCGCAGGGAGGCAGTGTTGGTAGTTGGTCGTTTAGCAGCGCAAGGGGAGATAACGGCGCTTTAGCTGCGCTTGGCTTTGTAGTGGTCGAAATTGAGGGCACAAGCAACCCGCTGCGCTCAAAAAGCTTCCATGACATGGCCTATGGCAACATGGCCGATAACACGCTGGCCGACCAGGTGACTGGCATACGACAGCTGGCAGCCAAATACTCTTATATGGATCTTGATAAAGTTGGCATCTGGGGACACTCGGGTGGTGGCTTTGCGACGGCAGGCGCTATGTTCCGCTACCCTGATTTCTTTAAGGTGGGAATAGCAGAATCAGGTAACCACGAAAACCGTAACTACGAGGATAATTGGGGCGAGCGCTACAATGGCCTGGTTGAGAACAGCGACTATGAAGCGCAGGCCAACCAAAACCTGGCCAAGAACCTAAAGGGTAAACTTATGCTGGCTCACGGTTTAATGGACGACAACGTGCCGCCGCAAAATACCTTATTGGTAGTTGAGGCTTTGGAAAAGGCCAACAAGAATTACGACCTGGTAATCTTCCCGAACAAGCCGCATGGTTATGGCGAGTACTCATACTACATGATGCGCCGCCGCTGGGATTATTTTGTAAAGAACCTGATGGGCGCCGAGCCGCCGGCCGATTATAAAATTGGACCGAAAAAATAAAAGGCATTATACTAATATTAAAAGCGGATAGCCGGATGGTTATCCGCTTTTTGTTTGCCGGGAGTTCCATTAATCAATCAAAGCGCATTTTTTAAAAAGATGTAACAAAACCTTACCTTTTTGCACTCATAGCAAAAAAAGCTTTGGAAAAGGAAGATCTGAAACAATTTTTTACGGTTTTAATAAACCGGCACAGGCGCATTATTTATAAAATATGCTACCTGTATGCCGATAATGAAGCCGACCGCCAAGACCTGTACCAGGAGATTCTGTTCAGGGTATGGCAGGCTTATCCCAAATTCAGGGGCGATGCCAAGTTTAGCACCTGGCTTTACCAGGTGGCATTAAATACATCGTTCGCTAATCTTCGCGAACATAAAAAGTCCGTCATAACTCATACCGCCGACGGCTTATTGCCCGATACAAATTATGAGGCTACAGACGATACGGAGACCGAACAATTGGCATTGCTGCATCAGGCGATCAGCCAATTAAATGAAATAGAACGGGCCGTGGTTGTGTTGTATCTTGAAAATAAAACTTATGACGAAATGGAAAGCATTATGGGGATCCCCAATGGTGCTTTAAGAGTAAAGATGACCCGGATAAAAGAAAAATTAAAAAAACTAACTAAAACTGATTGATATGGAACTGGAAGAACTTGGAGAGTTATTAAATAATAACACAGAAAGGAATATACCGAATGATAATGCCGCAATCCGCAAGAGTACTGCCGGCCCGCTTAGCGCGTTTGCCAAAAAGCTCAGGTTTACACTAATTGCTTTTCCGCTGGCGGCAGTTTTATTTACCGCCCAGTTTTTAGATGATGCTGCAGCGCGGCATAGTCCGACAAAATGGATCCTGGTTACCGTGCTTTTTGTAGAGTTTTTACTGGCGATTTTTAATTATATCATCGTAAAAAACATTGGTAACACAGAAGGCAATATAAAGCAAAACATATTGAACAAATTTGCATTGATAAAAAACGCCTATACCGTGCATTTATATCTGCACCTGTTCTTATATGCGATGATGGCCGTAGCTTTAGAGTTAACCATGCGTTACCGGCTCGATATTAATTTTGAGGGTTGGAGCACTGTTGCGCCTATTTTAAGGATTGCGGTTTACATGGGTTTCCTGATAGTTCAATATTTTTTGAGGCGGATATCTTACAAAAGATATTATGGACGGTATTTAGAAAAAATACAACAGTTGGCGCTGCAATTGGAGTATTAAAAGTTTATGCATGATAATGTTTCTCATTCATCAACTTCACTCCCGAAAAAGAAAAAAAATTATACATTTCATTTATTAATCGTAATATTGCGATATAATAAAAGATGGGACTTACCAAAACAGAAATATTCTCCGACCAACAAAATGAGCTTGCCTTATTATTAAAGGCGATTGCTCATCCGGCACGGATAGCTATTTTGCAACAGATCATGGCTGCGAATGCTTGTATCTGCGGTGATCTGGTGGAAGAATTAGGTTTGGCGCAGGCTACCATATCCCAGCATTTAAAGAACTAAAAAACGCGGGGATCATACAGGGGACAATAGAAGGCGTTAAGGTATGTTATTGTATCGAGCCCAAAACATGGAAGCTTTTACAAGAACAACTGGCCGGTCTTTTTGGCGCATATAAGGGCGAAAATAACTGCTGTTAAAAAAATTTGAACAAATCAATCGTAATATTACAATAAATAAAAATGGATACTACAACTATAATGAGCTGGCAGGTTTTCAAGGCAAAGCTGCAACAGCATCCGGAGTTAACCCTGCAATTTCAATACGCTGCTGATAAATGGGTCGACGCTTCATACCATATCACCGAGATCAAACAGGCGCCTATCGTGTCGGTAGATTGCGGCGGGAAAATGAATGGCTGGACGGAAATTATCATGCAATTATGGGAACCTGCAGAAAACGGCAGCGATACTGCAATGCCGGTGCATAAAGCGTTGTCAATTATTGAACTGGTTGGAAAAACTTTACCATTAAATCCGCTGGGCCAGGTAAAGATCGAGTTTGGAAATTCGCAATTTGATACCCGGCAAATGTATCCGGGCGAAATAGTTGTTGAAGGAACAAACCTGGTAGTAACACTTAATCCCGATATTACCCAATGCAAGGCTATTGGCAGGGGACAAAGCTGTGGCACTGCAGCAAATGACGAAAACTGTTGCGAACCGTCTGCCGCGGAAGTTAAGCCCAAAATACAATTAAAAAACCTGGCCGTGGCAGATCCATGTTGCGTACCCGGTGCAGGCTGTTGTTAAATGGTTAAGCTACTAATTAAATACAAGAAGCCGGTAGTTATTACCACCTCGTTGTTGGTTTTACAATTGATATTTGGGTGGGATGTCAAGTTCTGTATCATCAACCTGATCTGGTTATTTGTTTAAAATATGATAATAATGAAAAAAGTATTGGTGCTTTGCACCGGGAATAGCTGCCGCAGCCAGATAGCAGAAGGCTACCTAAGGCATTTTGCAGGAAATAAAGCTGAAATTTATAGCGCGGGTATTGAAACACATGGCGTTAACCCCAAAGCTATCGAAGTAATGAAAAGAGATGGTATAGATTTGTCTGCCCATACCTCAAATAATATTAATGAGTACATGGATATCGATTTTGATTTTGTGATAACCGTATGCGATAATGCTAAAGAAAGCTGCCCTTACTTTCCATCAAATGCCGTTAAGCTGCACCATAATTTTCCCGACCCGGCAAAAGCCACAGGGAATGATGAACAGGTTATGGACAAGTTTTGCGAGGTTAGGGACCTGATAAAAGAATATGCCAAAAAATTTGCGGAGGATTACCTTGTTTAACAAGAAAGCAATCTCTTTTACCTAAATTACACGGCAAACCCTGTAAACATTTCATGCCGCCAATTACTACACCTACTGCAAACATATCAGATAAACATAAGCTAATAGGGTTAGATCATCTCAGGGCATTTGCCATATGTTATGTGGTGCTTTTTCATTATCGGCAATTTGGCCACCCTGACTGGGTAAATAAAGTAGGCGATTTTGGCTGGACCGGTGTCGACCTGTTTTTTGTTTTGAGCGGTTTCCTGATCGCCGGGCAGTTATTTGCAACAATTGCAAAAGGCGCAGACATTTCTATGAAAGAGTTTTTTACGAAACGATTTTTCAGGATAATTCCGCCTTACCTGGTAATGCTTTGCCTGTATGTTGGTTTCCCTTTTTTACGCGAAAGGGAACACATGGCGCCCTTATGGCGATACCTTACCTTCACTACAAACTTTGGCCTGGATGTTTCGCAAACCGGCACCTTTACACATTCGTGGTCGCTTTGTGTCGAGGAGCAGTTTTATTTGATACTGCCGCTGTGCATTTTACTCGTTAACTATTTAAAATGGGGTAAAAAGGCAGCATACTTAATATTTACCTGGTTTTTAGCCGGTTTTGTTATCAGGTACCTGAATTGGCAGGTATGGATGAAACCTAACTTAAACAGCGATCATTTTGGAGCGCTGTTTAATGAATTTATATATTACCCCACCTATAACCGGTTAGACGCGCTGCTGGCCGGTGTGAGCGTTGCGGGCCTCTACACATTTTATCCTAAGATTAAGGACACGATCAATAAAAGAAGTAATATGATAATGCTGGCAGGCATACTACTGTTAATCCCGGCATATTTTATCTGCACACCTCAGTCAACTTTTAGCACAACAATTTGGGGTTATCCGCTAATAGCTATCAGCTACGGACTGATCGTGGCGGCGGTTGTTTGTCCGGGTAACATACTGTATAGCGTAAAATCATGGCTCACATCGAAAATAGCAATCTTGTCTTATGGTATTTACCTTATTCATAAGTTAGTCATTCACCTCACTCAAAATCTACTTGAAAAAGCCGGGGCAGACCGTAACAGTAGTATAGTGATGTTTTGCTGTATCATCAGCACCATAATCGGCGCATTGGCGCTTCGGTATCTAATTGAAAAACCATCATTAAGAGTAAGGGATAAAGTTTTAGCGAGATACAGCAAGCTTTAAATACTAAAAGAATGTTTGTGTGTTCCTTTTGCGGATGGCTTCTTCTGTTCTCGGGATGAAGTTTTCTCTTACATTAAATTCGGCCGTGGCTTGCACTTCTTCAATAAACGGGCGTAGGTCTTTGTTGTAATCCCGGAAGGCCAGTTCAAAATCCCCATTGTGTTTTTGCAGCGCGTCGGCCAATGCCGTAGCGCCTATAACAGATAACGAAGCACCCATCCCGGCAGCCGGCGAGGCGCAATAACCGGCATCGCCCACCAGCGCCACCCGGCCTTTTGTCCACGACGGCATTTTTACCTGGCAGAATTTATCGAAGTAAAAATTGTCAGCGTGCTGTACCTCTTCCAGCAATTCGGCGGTACGCCAGTTTAACCCGGCAAATTGTTCGGCAATGATCTTTCTTTGCTCGTTGGTATCACGATAATCGTAAGGGATTTCTTTTTCTGAATTGAAACAAAAAATAATGTCGGTTTTATTTTTGTAGGCGTTAAGCATTATGGCCTTATTGGGCTCACCATATAGGTGCATTGTTTTTTGTTTAACCAGCAATTTGTTTACGATGGTGAGCGAAAAATAAGCTTCCAAAAAATGGGTGTATTCAGTTTCATGGCCAAACCAAATTTTTCGTACGCCCGAATGTAAACCGTCGCAGCCAATCACCAGGTCAAATGCGCGCTGTGCTCCATTTTTAAAAATAGCTTGTATATGATCTTCTGTTTCATTTAGCGCGGTGATGCTGTTATTAAACATAAATTCAACATCATTTTTCAGCCCGCCATATACGATGCCCATAAATTTATCCCGCTCAATTTCAATTTCATCGTCAGGGAGTTCATTACTCTCGTTCTTTAATGATATCGAGCCGGCTGTAGTATCATCGGCATTTTTAAACGCTATCATTTCTACGTTCAGCCTGTTTGCTTTTAACTGTTCAAAGATCCCCATCCGCTTAACGTCATCTACAGCAGTTTCTTTGATATCAACGGCAGCGCCGGCGGTGCGTGGCTGGTTCGCAATTTCAACAACAGTTACCCGGTAACCTAATTTGTTCATCCAATAAGCGGTTGACAGCCCGGCTATGCTTGCTCCCGAAACGAGTATTTTTTTATTTTTATTTAGTGATTCCATTTTTTATATGCTTTTTATTCAAATGAATAATTGACAGCACAAAATTCAGGAATGCTGCTGTTTTAGGATAGGACAAATGCGACAAAATCAGCGCTAACAGCGTCTTTCCCCGTCCTTGCTTTACGCGCGAACGCTGCCGCGGTAGTGCCGCTGTAGCGTTTAAATTCCCTGTTAAGATGAGATTGATCGGTACAGCCTAATTCATGGGCCAGGCCGGAAATGTTAGCGTCGGGGTAGCGCCATAATTGGTTGCGCGCATGTTCAAAGCGCATCAGGCCGGACACGTCTTTAACCGTATGGCCTGATGATCGTTTAAAGTTTCTTTCCAATGTTCGGATAGTTGAATGTGCCGCCGCTGCTACCTCGCTTACCGCAAGGGTGCCATTTGCTTTCCGCAGGGCAGCGCCCGCTTTATATAACATGGTATTTGCTGCAATACCCGACCGTACATTGAGGAAGTATTGTTTAACCAGTTCAAGCGCCTCATCTATCTTGCCATCCAGTATAAAAGTATTTAAAGCGGATTGTAGGCGGGCTATGGGGTGCTCGAAAGCGTGTACCCTTTCTTTCCCGAAAGGTAAATCCAACAGGTCAAAAACAGCCCAGGGCAGGCATTTGATCCCGATGATCTCTAAGCGGCTTTCCGGGTAAAAAACAACAGGTTCATTAAGCAGACCTACCATAAACGGAGATGGCAATGGCTGCAAAGATCCGTTACGCGCGATACTACAGCCGCTGCCGAAATGAAAAATGATCTCGGCGTGTCCGTCGGGCATCACTTCAAAACCATCTTGTGATTCTTCACCGTCCCATCTGACGTACCAAAACCCCTGTATGGCATCCTGTAGTTTTTCAGGGGATTCAATGTCTTGATGATGCATATTTAAAGATAAGTTTAATTTCCATAGCGATGGGTTTTAAACCCATCGCTGTAAGGTTATTTAATTCCAAAAACGGCCAGCATCTTTTCAAGCGCGCCGTCGCTGTGCATTCGCTCGCCATTTTCCAGCGATTGTTTTGCTGCTGTTGTTGCTCTTTTACGCATGCTTACTTCATAAAAAGCAATGGCGTCCTTTAAAGTACCGTGTTTGACGGATGTTAAACATTCACTTAATTCTAAAGCATCAAACATAGATGTGTTCGCACCTTCTCCCGCGAAAGGCGGCATTACGTGTGCTGCATCGCCAAGTAACGTTAAGTTGGGCAAGGTTTCCCATGTTTGATCTAAAGGCATACAATAAATTGGGCGCGGAATAACAGGCATTGTCGCATTTTCAAGCAGTTCGTACCAAATGTCGTTCCATCCGGCATATTCTTTTTTAAACCACGCCAGTACTTGTGTTTTATCAGCATGATCTAAACCACTGTTTGTCGCCCAGTTTTCATCAGGCT
>JAQBOP010000051.1 GCA_028287975.1 Mucilaginibacter sp.
ATTGAATAGAGCGCAACTAACGCCCCGCCAATTACCAGTGTGCCAATTGCAAAGCCTCTTGATGTTTTGAACATGCTTGGGTCTACTTCTAAACCGTGAACTTTTTTACCGCTTGCATTCTCTATCATTGAAATGATATACATACCCACCACGCAGATCAGGAACACAAAGCCCATACGGTCAATAAACGGCATTTCATAAACACCGTTGGCATTCTTATCGGCAAAGCCGGTTGAAGCTAAACCCTGCAGGTTAACATATAAAGGAAGTACTTTGAACCCAACAGATAAAATAAAACCACCGACAGTAGCAAACAGTGCGGCGCTTGATGTTGTTTTTTTCCAGAAGAAACCTAAGATAAACATGGCAAAGATCCCCGGCGAAACAAAACCTGTGTATTCCTGGATATATTGGAAACCGCCTTTTTTGTCGATACCCAAATGCTTACAGATAAATACGCCAAGCAACATAGCTACAACTACGGTGATCTTACCAATGGTTACGGTCTGTTTATCAGTGATGCCCGGTTTAATTTTCTTGTAAACGTCAAGGGTAAATATCGTAGCAATACTATTTGCCTTACCTGCTAATGAGGCAACTACCGCAGCTGTAAGCGCAGCGAATGATAAGCCTTTTAAGCCAGAAGGCAACAGGTTAAGCAAAATAGGATATGACCTGTCAGGATTTACCTCACCACCGATAGTCATTTTACTGGCGAAGTCAAATACGTCCTGTTTGTATAAGATGAATGCTGCAATACCGGGTAATACTACAATTATCGGCATTAATAATTTCAGGAAAGCTGCGAACAGGATCCCGCCGCGGGCCGTTTTCAGATCGGCACCCAAAGCACGTTGCGTAATGTATTGGTTACAGCCCCAATAGTTTAGGTTCACAATCCACATACCGCCTATCAACACGCTTAAGCCCGGCAGGTCAAGGTAGTTGGGATTGTCGGTTTTAAAGATCATGTGGAAATGGTCGCCGGCTTGTGCCTTCATTACAGTTAGGCCATGTAAAAAACCTCCGCCACCAAAGTGGTCAGACACCAGGTTAACCGCAATATAAGTAGTTACCAAGCCGCCCAGTATCAAAAAGAACACCTGGATAACGTCTGTATAACCAATAACTTTCATACCACCCAAGGTGATGATAACGGCAAATATGGCCATACCCCATATACAGACATCTATATTAACACCGGATATTGCACTAACTGCCAAAGCACCTAAGAAGAGTATGGATGTTAAGTTTACTACCACGTATAACAACAGCCAGAAGATAGCCATGATCATAGCTACTGTGCCATTGTACCGCTGGTTCAAAAACTGCGGCATGGTAAAGATCTTATTCTTGAGATACACCGGGATAAAGAAAACGGCCACAATGATCAGGGTGGCAGCAGCCATCCATTCGTAAGTGGCTATGGCAAGGCCCATTTTAAAACCCGACCCGCTCATACCGATGAATTGCTCGGCCGATATGTTTGAAGCGATCAGGGACGCGCCTATTGCCCACCAGGTAAGCGAGCCTTCTGCCAGGAAATAATCATTTGATCCGGTTTCGGCTTTACGCTTGCGCCAGTAAACCCATAGCCCGTAAGAGGCAACCACTACAAAGTAAATAGCAAATACTATATAATCGCCATTTGAAAGCTTATTCATATTGTGTAAAGTTTATATATTGGACCGCAATTATAAACTTTATATAACGCTTTATCAAGCTATATGTAACGTTTGTTACAATTATTTAATAAAAAGCATTATTTGCTTACAGTTACCTGGTTAGGCTCTGATGCAACAATTTGCAGCGTGTTTTTATACAACTCTAAAAGGCCGGTTACGCAAACGTGTTTTCTTTTCAGATTGGCCCAATCCAATTGCAGTTTATTGCCCTTTACCGCTATTGTAAATTTTTGGTTGGGATAGTTTCCACCCATGTTTAAAAGCGTAAGCGTATCGCTGAAGATCTTTACGCCGTAAACCGTATCGCATAAGGTAGCTACCTTGCCAATATGGTCTTTAAAGTCGATCGGCGCAAGCGGTTTTTGCTGAGCCTTGGTGGTAAAAGCAAAACCGGTTATCAGTATAAAGGAGAGTACTAAGTTTTTCGTGGCAGACGGGTGTGTAAGTTTTAAAGATAACAAATAAACCGGCCCTGTGTTCATGTAAAACAATGTAATTTGCGTCACTTTCCGTCAATAATTTACATTGAAAAAAAATTCATAACATTAATGATGGGGAATCAGGAAATTCTATTTCCTCAATTATTTCTAAAGAAGGTTGATTGGCACGATGTGTCATAATCAATTATTCTAATAATTTGCTTGGTTCTATTTCTAATGCCTTTGCTATTAAATATATCATGCTCACAGATGTATTGATTTCGGCTAATTCTATTCTTGCAATCTGACTATAAGTTACACCTACTAAATCAGCAAGCACAGTTTGGCTGATATTAGCCTTAATACGATACTTTCTCACATTATCAGCTAATAGTTCTATAGCTTTAATTTCAACTATATGAGTTTTTGCCATTATAGCGAAATTGCATATAGTAATATTTGGAAATATAGCATAAATGCTATATAATTGTATAAACTAAGATAATCAGAAATAAATAAATGCCTGTTCGTTATAGAAAATATGAAAATTTACTACAATTTATACTTGGAGGAATAATCTGGTTAGCAATTATTTATGCTATTATTGAAGTAATTTTGAGATTATTTAATTTATAATATTTGAAAATAAGTTACTTTAATAATGATGCCCGGTAATTAGCGGGCATTTCTAAGCTAAATTTGTCCCAACTTCACCACCACTGGTCGAAGTTTAGCGGCAGCGTAACTTCGTCCTAAAATGGATTAAGCTTTCAGCTTAACCGTATAATCGGTAACATCTCCTCCTGGTCGTTATAATAATCCCTGGCACTGCTGTACAAATAATCCGGCGGATGGTTGACCGCACCGCTTTCAACCGGGTTGTTGTGCAGATAATCCAGCCGCTGAATTAACATTTTATGGGTCGACAATTCTACAGGATGGTTGTTTTGCTGCCAAAATTGGTATTGTTCATTATTGGCATTATGTTTTCCTGCCCGTTCAAACATCCACAATAACCATTTGCGCCTGCTTTCCTGCACGTTTTCTTCAATGGCTTTTAATATTGTTTTAGAAGTATGCCTTTTCAGATCCCGCATGATATCCGATAAATTCCCATTTTCGGTACTGATGATCAAATGTACAGAGCTTGACATGATACACCAGGCATATAACTCAAGTTCTTTGTTTCTATGCAGTATTTAAGGCTGTCAACCATAATGTTGCAATATATTCGTCTTACAAAAACATCAACCCAATTTACAGTGGCAAAACTTACAAAATAAAGCTGGTCGTGCTCGTGGAAAATATATTTACGGCTCATTTAGCTAGGATAATGATTTGTTGTGTACGCAAGCAGAATGCTTGCTTCATTTTAGGACGAAGTTACGCTATCGCTAAACTTCGACCAGTGATGGATGGGCAGATTTTAATATACTGTAATAAAATCATAGATTTAATGAAATGATCTGAACAGCCTTATAACGCTTGAAATTTGCCTATACTTATGTCACAACCGGATAAAAAACTGCTCGATGGGCTATTGGAATTTCAAAGTCAAAACAAGTTTTCCTTAGAAGCCTGGAATAGTAGAGGTTTGAATCCATCAAGCAGTGAAATGACTAGCTTCTTAAATGATTTTTTTAATAAATGCGCTGAGCAATTGATTAATGAAATCAATAATAACTCTCCAAAAAAAAATCGGAGAGAAATTTTAAAATCTAATTTATCGTTACTGGATAACGAAAATTACGATACCGAAGAGCGCGAGTTTATTTACGACCTTTTTTATGAATTGGCTGGGATGGTTGGAATTAATTTAGGCACCGAATTGAACAAATGGTTATACGGCGAACTTTATCAAAAGCTTTTGGATTTAACAAAGAAAATCGAACCGAAAGAGATCATCGATACTTTAATACAACCTTGTACTAAATGCAGTTTGAATCTTGAAACAGATGTTACAAAAAAAAATGTTGATGAGTCCGGAAACAAATGGTATATAGTCAAGTGTAAAAACTGTAACGAGCTCAATATAATTAGTATGGGAAAGGATGTAAAGGAATTTAGTATAAAAAACTACGAATCAATTGATTGGATAATGAAATCATACGCTACTTTCGAAAAAGCTGTTGAGCAATTAGCGCAGATTAAACATTCTAAAAAATAACTTGTAAATTTTCGACAAATAAAAAAATTACCTAATTTACCTTAAACACAAACACCACAGTACCCACCTGTTGGTCCGGTGCCGATTCAAGTGGGTTTAGTTTGGAGTTTTTAACGGCATCTTCGCATTTTTGCAGCAAGTTCGAGTCGGATATGGTAGTACCACGGGCGCCGGCGCGTGCGTAAGTTACGTTGCCGTTTTTGTCAACTCTAAGATCTACCACAATTTTACCGGTATGCCTGCCGTTGTCGTCTATAGCTGGTTTGCTGGTAAAGTTACGTTGCGACATCATCAAACTGCCGCCATTGCCCGAGCCTGTACCGTTGTAGTTATTGGTAAGCGTACTGCCGGTTGGCTTACCCTGGTTGCCGGGCGTGTTGGTTGTACCATCGCCTTCGCCAACGCCGTTATTGGTTTTACCTTTATACAGCGCGTTTTGATTTACCGATGGCTTGCTCACGGCCTTGGTTGGCTGGGTGGCAATATTATCGCTTTTCTTTTTGGTATTGGCCGCAACTTCGGGCGCGTCCTCTGTATTTTGGGTGACTACGTTTTTGTCGCTGGTTTCAACCTTGGTTTTTTCTTCGGTAGGCGGGGCCTTGGTTACCTTGTCAGGCCGGGTATGGTTAGCTTTTTCGGCAACAGATGGCTGCTCCGTGCTCATATAATCACTGCCCATACCTTCGTCAGTAGTACCGTAATTTACCAAGATCCCACCTGTACCATTCTCGGGCGGCGGCGGATTGTTAAATACGATAAAATAACACATAGCCATTACCAGCGCCAGGATAACGCCTGTCGCCGCAAATGCCTTTGGATAGTTATTTTCTTCCTGGTAGTAATTCATTTTTGTCAATCGTCATTGGTCATTAGTCGTCATTGGATCGAAAGATTGGTTATTGAAGAGTAAAGATTGGGGATTGGCTTATCGTAATGCAACTAATCTTCAATCACTATTCTTCAATCTTTAAAACTAATCACTAATCTCTATTTAGGTTCCGTTGCCAGTACCAGTTTAATATTTAATTTTTGTGCTATATCCATTACCGCCACAACATCCTGTATAGCCACCACTTTGTCAACGTATAAAACTATAGTTACTTCGGTATCCGCTGTTTTATAGGTAGATAATACAGTATTAAGGTCTGCTACAGGTACCGGCTTTTTATCTACGTAGTATGTCAGGTCCTTTTTAATAGATACGATAATGGTTTTTTTGGCGATTGATTTACCCGCGGCTGATTTTGGTAAGCTTAACTTGATAACGTTAGGGTTGGTCAGCGTCGACGCGATCAGGAAAAACAAAAGCAGGAAGAACATGATATCGTTCATGGCCGAAGTATGTACCTCGGCAGATGCCCCCCTCGTTCTCTTTCTTAAATTCATTATTTGCTGGGCTCTTCTAACAGGTCAATAAATTCAATAGCGTCGGTCTCTAATTGTAAGATCACCTTATCAACCATCATATTTAAAATATGGTAGCCCACATAGGCAATAATACCTACAAATAAACCGGCTGCCGATGTTACCATCTTTACATATAAACCGCCCGATATTACCGACATACTGTAATTATCGGTCATTGAGATATCATAGAAGATCTTGATCACCCCCGCGATAGTACCCAGGAAACCAAACATGGGCGCAATACCGGCAACTATGCCTAAAATGCCTATGTTTTTTTCAAGCTTTGACACTTCAAGCTTGCCTATGTTTTCAATAGCGCCCTCGATATCTTTAATTGGCCTGCCAATACGTAATAAACCTTTTTGCAGCATACGGCCCAACGGCGAGTTATTGTTACGGCAAATAGCTATGGCCGACTCTAAATTACCTGAATGAATGCTGCTGCGGATTTGTTGTAACAGGTTCGATTCGTTTTTTGATGCCTTGCGGATAGTGAAATATCTTTCAAAAAATATAACCAGTGCCAGCACCGCCAAAATACCGATAGGTATCATTACAATACCGCCTTTTATTATTAACTCGCCAAAATGAAGTTCTTTTGGTGCGGCTGCCAATTGTTGTGCAGCATGGTTAGCTGTATCTGTTAGATTTTTTACTGTGTCTGTTACTGCTTGCATTAATTGTTGTGTTATTGTTTTTGTGGTATAATTTCTCTTGGATAAGCATCTGTACTTACTTTACCGGCTTCCTGCTGTTTTATGCCATAGGCCCGGGCTTCTTTTTCTGTTGCAAAATGACCGATCGATATATGGATCAATTTGCCCCGGGCATCTGTTACTATGCGTGGGTCCAGGCCATTTTTCCTTAGCTTCAAACTATAACGCAGGGCTGTAGGCATAGTTTTACAGGTTAATACATAAACTTCAAAACGCCTTGTCCCTACAGCGTCCGATGGTTTTAGCGCGCTCGTATCAAGCGGTGCTATAACTTTGGCTGTTGCTGCGGCCGGTTTTGCTATGGCTACCGGCTGCTTAACAACGGGCTGCTCTGTTTTACGGGCAGTTACTACAGGCGCTACTTTTTGCGCCTCAGGTTTCTGAGTAACCGGGGCGGCTTTAGCTACTGTATCTGCTTTCTGTTGTGCCCCATCCGCTGTTTCTATCGAATCTGTATTAGCTGTATCTGCAACCTTTATAGGCACAACTGTTTTAGATTTAACGGTATCAGTAGCTTTTGTATTGTTTCGCCAGAAAGCCATTTTGGCAAAAGTATCCGGATCATAACGATAGATCCCTAATATAATGGTATCCAATAACAGTATAATAACAACTACTACCAGGAAGATCCGCAAAGGACTTTTGCGTTCATCAGGCTCATCATTTACATACGCCCTATCTTCTTTGTTATTATAAAATTCTACAGGCTGCGGCTGGTAATGATTTTCAAATACAACCGGCTCGCTCACAATTTCGGGTTCAGGCTGATAAGGTGTTTCTACTACTGCCTCTTCAATAACTTCTTCCGCAGGCACTGTCGGTATATCTTCAAACCCTGCGTCGTTTGTTTTAGCTATGCCAACCGGTTCAAGCCCATAAAAAATGCTATCGTCAGGGATCTTATCAGCAGGTTTAAAAGTTAGTTGATCGTCGGCAGTATAAAACCAGCCGATGTTACCAACAGCTACTTCGCCTGTTAAAGCCTCTTGTTTTATATTCGAAACATATTTCTCAACAAAATAACCGGCGGATGCGCCGGAGATGTGTTTTTTTAGCGCGATGTAATTAGCCAATGAATCAACGTCAGATTGGCTTGCACTAAATTTTGCCCGGTGATAAGGGGGATAAAAAGTGCGTTCATTTTCGTCGTAATAGCCACTCATCCGCAACCGTTCAAAGTTACCCAGTCCGGGTATGCTTACTTCGCCCTCTTGCATGAGCAATTCGCTTAAATAAAAGCCTACATCCATTTGCTAAAAGTAACGGTTAATTAGTTAACTTCAAATATAACGCTTAAGTCGACAGTCTAAAGTGTTAAGCTGTTAAAAAAACTGCCTAACACGATAATCATACAACTTTAACTATTAGAAGCTGAAACTGGCACCGCCAAATATATTAAATCCGTAATCAGGATAATATAACCAGGTTTGATTTGTTGAATTTAAAATGTTATTTACCTTTCCAAAAATGGAGATCTGTTTATTAATGCTGTATTCAACCCCGCCGCTCAGGTCGGCAAACTGGCTGATTTGTGTTGTTGCTGCAGGAGGACCGGCTACGCCAAATGTTTTAGTATATAGCGCGTCGTTTGGCTTGTCATAAGCTATCCCCCTAAATAATAACGAACCGGTAACCTTAACCTTATCATTAATGTTGATAGCAGTACCTGCGGTTAATTTAAACTTTGGCATGTTCCAGGCCTGCACTTCGGTGGCCATACTGTAGGTTTTAAATTCAGCGCGCCCAAATACACTTACATCACTTGATGCTTTGTAATCAAGTTCGCCGTTAAAACCACTTACGGTGGCTGTGCCATCGTCGTATATCACACCAAACCTGTTCTTGCCGGCAGCAAAATTAAAGTTGCTTACAAACAAAGGCATGTTTTTTACCGTATTCCTGAAGAAAGTTGCTTTAAAGCCAAGCCCCGGTGCAAGTGTGCCTTTAAGGCCGGCACTCAGGTCAAGCTTATCAACCGAATTCCTGATATCCAGGTTCTGGCCCAGGAAAGGGTTGAGCCCGTAAAAGTCTCTTAACGATGATTTATTGACATCGCCTTTAGCCTCAACAAATATGCGGACATATTTAGGGATAACCTGTAACTCGGCCTTAGCAGCCGGGAAGATAGAGAAACGCGATGCAAAACCAAACTCATCAACAATGTTTACACCTGCATCAATTTTATAGGCTGTACCCTGGAACTTAATGTAAGGGTTTAACCTTACAATGCTGTTGTTGTATGAGTATAATGAATCTTTTTGCGTGCTCAGATCAAGCGATGCGCTTAAACCGGCATAAAACTGGTTAATGGTTTCGTTTAAAAAGCCTGATAGCACCAGGTTATTTTCTTTGGCGTTAAACTTATCGCTAAAAATATAGCCCTTTAATTTTAAGGCATAGGTAAAATCGTTTTCAACGTCTTTATAATTTTTGGCAATCTCGCCCTCGGCGCCTATCGTGTTAAAAGATTGACCGGCAACGTCAAGCTTAACGGGCGGATGGTCTTTATCGTAACCATAAAAATTGTTACTGCTGTTGGTGTAGTCTATACGGCCTGTCAATGTATTTACATCGCCTATGCTTTTGCCAAACACGCCTATCTGGTCGTTACGTTCGTTTTGCTTATAGTAAGTGGTGCCGCCTTGCATAATATGCTTAACGTAGCCGCCTACCTGTAAAGCCTGGTCGCGGCCGTTACCGAAATAGCCTTCAAAGAAGGTGGTTTTTAAATTACCCACCGCGCCTCTTACAATATTGTTATACGGCAAAGTATCCAACTGGGCGGGCATTTTCATGGCATCAAGCTGTTTTATTTCTGAGTTACGTTCTAAACGTTTATCAAGCGGACTATAAGTTAACGGAGCTTTATAAGGTGTTTTATCTTCAAGATCAGGGTTACGACGAATCTTTACCGCATCGGCCAGCAAAGGTTTGTAAGCTGATGTAATTACGATCTCTTCTGATAAGCTGCCGCCGTTTGCACCATTGGCACCGCCTGCACCACCGCCTTTGGTAGTATCAGCCGCGCTTTTTGCAGCCTGGTCGCCTAATGATTTGGTGTCGGTTACTTTTTTGGTGCCGGACGGTTTAGTTGATTTTGCACCCGGTTTAGCAGGCGCTTTTTTTGTTGTTTTAGTGGTGGCTGCTTTTTTTGACTTGGTACTTTTTTGCGCGTTAGCCGGAACAAAGTATAATACCATGATCAAAGTAAACAGCGTATAGGTGTATTTTAATTTCATGTGCTTGTCTTCTTTTATCCTTTGTTAACCGGTTTGTTAGTTGTAGTATCTGTTTTGTTGCCGGTACTGTCCGGTTTGGCCAGATCCCTTCCGGCGGCCGGTGTTTTGCCAGCCTTTGACGGAGATATTTTATCCATTTTTTGTTGTGCCGTCGGCAAGATGTCATCATTGCCTTTGTAATTATCCAATACACTTTGCAGCGTAGCCTTAGCCTGGAAATTATCTTTCAGCGCTACATAATCGTCAGACAGTAAAATGAAGGTCTTGGCTATCCAGTAGTCGTAATTAGGCATCTCTTTAGCAATCTCAAAACAAGTTTTTTGCGATGATTTGTACTGATGCTTTAAGTACTGAATGTTGGCTATGTTATATTTAGCCTCGGCAGCCGCTATAGTTTTAGTATTGCTGATGGTGTAATCAAACTCATTTACAGCAGCGGTAGTATCACCTTTTTGCAAATGGGCTATACCTGCATATAAGCCGGTCTTAAATTTATCTTCCTGTGATGATTTTTCGTTTTGCCTTATCACTTTAACGTAGTTTAGCACGTCGTCAGATGCCTTCATTTGCGAATAGCATACCAACAGGTTATTAATAGCGAAGGTATAATCGGCCTTATATTCAGCGTTGATCTCCAGCTTTTTCAGGAATACCACCGCGTCATTATATTTTTTCTGGTTCATGTACAGCTTAGCCATACTTATTAACGACTGTTCGGTTGATGTACTGGTCCAGTCGTTTAAGATCACGTTGTAATCCTGCACGGCTTCATCAGGCCTGTTCAGGTTAACCAATGCCTGCGCACGGATAAACCTGCTTTGTTTTTCATAGATCGGCTTGGTTGGGAATTTATCAAAATAACCATTCACCGCTGATACGGTGCCTTGCCAGTCGCCTTTTAAATAAAGGTTGTTGGCAGCGGTATACATGATGTTTTCCTGGTCGGCGGCAGAGTAGTTGCCGATAGGGGTAGTACCTGCATAAGCGATGAACGTTTGTGCATCACCTTTATCGGTATAGATCTTCTCGATCTGCTTAAGCGCCTGTTTAGCTTCGTCTGTCGACGCGTAATCTTTTATCACCTGTTTAAACGACTCGACAGCAAGATCATCATTGCCCGCATTATAGTCAATCAAACCAATGGTAACCAGGGCACGCGGTACATAGCTGCTCTGTGGGTATTTTTGTATCATGGTTTGTAAAAGGGTCTTGGCGGTTGGGCCATCGTTCTTTACAAAGTAAGTATAGGCTATCTCAAAGTCGGCATCATCGGCATAATCAGAATTAGGGAAAGTACTTAACAGGTCTTTAAGGGTATTGATCTTAGTATCAGGTGCTCCCTGTAAACCCTGAATCATACCACGTTGAAACAAAGCATAATCCTCACCTTTAATATGCTGGTTAATGATGCGGTTATAATACTCCAAAGCTTTTTCGTAGCTCTTTAATACAAAGTAGCTGTCGCCTATACGGGTTACAGCGTCGTTTATGGTATTCGGATCTTTTTCTTCACCATCTAAAAACTTTTGGAAGTAAGTTGCCGCGGTCTTGTATTTTTCGTCGTAAAAGGCAGCATAAGCCAACGCGTAATTGGCATAGTTGTAAACGTTGGTTTCCTTAGCCTCAGGCATATCCAGGAAATCCTGGAAAGTTGATACCGACTCGGTGTATTTACGCACCTCGTACATGGCCTCCGCCATCCAGTAAGTGGTTAAAACTTTAACTTTCGGATCAACCGGTTCTTTTAATGAGCGTAAGAAAATGCCGATAGCGTTCTCGAAAGCACGTTCGTTATAAAACTCTAACCCGCGGTAATAGGTCACCTTTTGGTAAGCTATCTTGGCGCTTTGTGTTTTATTAGGGATAGGCTCCAGGATCTCAACCGCCTCTTTATAGTTGCGCGAGTTCAGTAGTTCCTCGCCTAACAAAACCTTAACTTCAGTGGTACGCGGCGATCTTGGATAATTTTTTAAATAAAGACGGGTAGCTTCGAGCGCCTGGGTATTAAAATCAAGTTCGTACGATAGTTTTGCATATTGGTACAATGCGTCTTCCTGCAATTGCTTGTCGAAGTTGAGTTTAGACGCGGCTAAGAACGCGTTACGCGCACTTTGTTTGTTGTTTAATTTCAGGAACACCTGGCCTAAAGTATAGTTCCCGCTTTGGCTGTAAGCGTCGTTTTGTTCTATCAGTTTCTCCAACTCGCTGGCCGATTTGGTGTAGTTGCCTACCTTGTAATAGGCATAACCCATTTGGTAGCTGTCCTGGGTATTTTGGGTCCTGCCCAGATCGCGTGCCTCAAAACGGTCATAGTATTTTACGGCATTGTCATAATCAACCTTTGCAAAGTACGATGCCGCAATAATACGCAGCATTTCGGTTTCGTTTTGTTGTTTGGTTGAGTTTACGATGGGTACGGCATAGCTTAATACATCATCGTAGCGTTTATCTAAAAAGTATACTGCTGTAATATAATAAGGATAGCTGTTGATGTATTTTTTGGAGTTTTTTAACTTCTCAAAATTCACCAAAGCCAAATGGTAATCCTTGTTCAAATAAGCTATGTATGCAAAATAATAAGTAGCGTCGTCGGTATAGGGGGAACGCCTTGTTTTTACCTCGCTGAATAGCAGTTGCGCATTGGTATAGTCGTTCAGCGAGAAATAAGCATAGCCCTTGCGGAACTTGTACTCTGTATTTTCGCTGCCGGTTAGCTGCCCGGCGCTTATTTTATCAAACCATTCTAAAGCCTCTTTATATTTCCCCTGGATTGAATAGGCGCGGCCTATCTGGTAAACAGCCAGCTTTGCCAGTGGATTTTCAGGATGCTCATTAATGAATTTTAAAAAAAGGCTCTCGGAGTTATCATTGCCCAGTTCAAGTGCACATAAGGCAACATAGTATTGCGAATTCTCTTTTAACAGGGATAGCTCGCTTTCAAATTGGGGCTGACTGCTTGTTTTTAACCGCGATGCCATTACCAACTGGTACTGTTGTGAGGCTGCTACATACATGCCACGCTGTAAAAGATCAGTTGCCGCGTGGTAGGTACGGTACACCTTAAACGATGGGTCTGTTTGGGCGTGTAAACTAAGCGCGGAACATAGAAATAGTATAAATATGCTGTATTTGATTTTTATCATAATGCGTAACAATGGTGGCGCTAATTTAGCTAAACACAAAAAGGTAATCCACAATAGTAATTAACAAAGTGTGGAAAACACTTTTTAAACGCATATATAAAAATGGATGTTGTAGTTGTGGAAAACTTTAACGATGTGAGTAAAAAGAATCATAAATTACCAACTTGCTACTGTCTCCGTGTTCATAGGTTGCATAAGACAGGTCGCTTTCTTTGTGTTTTGTTACAAAGTCATTATAATAGTTGGTAGTTAATAGATTTACTATATATCTACGACCATGGTACCCGGCAAATGTCTCTAATAGATCGTTTGTTTTTTGTTCACTGTCTTTTACCCATACCGAAGCAAAGTTGGCAGGCTGATATTTCCCCAACTCTTTATTATCAACCCTCTTTGAATCGATTTGTACAGTATATTCGGCATTGCTCATCCAAAAATTTAGCTCGCTTTGTGCAGGTGTTACTTTTGGATATCTTTCGGCGTAAAAAAGAAAATGAAAATTGGCTTTGATCTGCTGGGCCCGACTCATTTGTTTATACATCACTTCCAACTTCAATCTATCTGCCGGGCTTACGTTTTCATTTACTTTATCTTCACCCTTTATAGTGGTTTTATATTTGGCTACAATGGCCATGTATTGCTCCCAGTCCCCGGCAGACAGACCGTTTTTGGTACATGGATAACTTAAAAACCAGATATCATCTGCGCCAACCTGGTATTTTACACCCAAAGAATCCAGAGGTTTAAACCCTATTTTTAGCGGGATATTGGTTTTGTTGCAAAACGCGGTTGTAGCAAGAGCCACTACCGGGATAACGGCCAGCTTGCAGATCCATGCGGTGGTGGCCGAGGTCTTTTTTGTCATCATTATTAATCGGTTTTTGGTTACAGAATAATTAAATTGGCTGGTGATATTGAGGCTTTTTACATCGCCAACCTTGCACAATAACAACTGCTGATAGTCTGCAATGTTAGCGTTAGCGCCAATTGCCGCTTCATCAGCTAAAAATTCATGATTAAGCTGTATGGCCCTACGGTAAAGCAACAGGAACGGGTTAAACCAGCATATTGCCCATATCAGTTCAATAAATAACACATCGGCCGAGTGGAGTTGTCGGGCATGAGCCAGCTCGTGTTTTAAAATCTCCGGCTCAATTTCATGCTGACGATATTTGCCTTTATTTAAAAAGATGTAGTTTAAAAATGTATGTGGAGTTAGGTCATTATCAATGAGGATCAATGTGGCGCTTTTATATTCTGCATGCTCGTTTTTGCGAATAACCCGCTGCATCAAAAATAGGTTAATCATAAACCTTAAAAGCAACAAACCCGATACAACGCAATAAACAGCCAGGAGTAAATTAATGCTGTAAGCGGGTTTGGTTGCTACGGCACGATCTATCCGGTCTATATTGGCACTAACCTTATATATTTTGCTTTGTAATTTTTCTTGCACCGGTACAAACACCCTTGCGGCAGCTTTAGGCACGGGGTTATGGCTCACTATTATTACCGGAACAGCAAGTGATAATATAATAGCCGCTATCAAATACATCCGGTTAAAACCAAACATAACCTTGTTTTTTAACATCAGTTGATATGCCCCAAGCAATAAAGCCGAGCATAGCGTAAAGTTTAAAATGTAGCTTATCATTGTTTCTTTTTGCTGATTTCGTTATCAATAATTTTTCTCAGCCCTTCCAGTTCGGCTTGGCTAAGATTGGTTTCTTTGGTAAAGAAGGATGCAAATTGTAAAGCCGAGTCGCCAAAGAAGTTTTTGATCAATTTATTAACCTGTTTAGAAAAATAATCTGATTTGCTTACCAAGGGATAGTATAACCTTGAGTTACCTGTAAGCTTATAACCCACAAATTCTTTTTCCTGCATACGCTTTAATAGCGTAGCAATGGTTGTTGTGGCAGGCTTGGGCTCCGGATAACTATCAATAATGTTTTTCATATAGGCTTCTTCAAGCTCCCATACGTGTTCCATTAATTGTTCCTCGGCAGTTGTTAATTTCATGCTCTATGTTTTTAGATATTACTCTACAAATGTAGAGTATAAAATTACAATTCCAAATTTTTTGGAAAAAAAGATCACAAAAAAAAGACAGGTTGAACAACCTGTCTTAATATGAAATATGTAATTATTACCTAAGCCGCCGCTAATTGTCTTTCAACACTGTCAAGCAATACGTTAATATCAAATGGTTTGGCAATAAAATCATTCGGGTTACCATTCTGTTGATAGGTATCAGTTATGGCGTGGCTGGCAGAAAGTAATATCACCGGGATATTATTAGTTTCTTTTTTGGCTTTAACACTGCGGCATAGTTCGCGGCCATCTAAATTACCCAGCATAATATCTAATATGATCAGATCCGGATGATGTTTTTCTATCCTGTCAAATAAAAAATGACCGTCGGCAAGTGTTTCTACTTCGTAGCCAGAGTCTTCAAGTATCAATTGTAAAACTTCTAAAATGTCTTTGTTATCATCAACCGCTAATATCCGTTGCATCGTATCAAGTATTAATCCTTTTGAAAAAAGGTAGTATGTATCGTTGCCTTTGTCATAGCAATTCCTATACCAATATTATTTTTAGGTATTTAATACTAACTATTAGCTATAATGTATTAAAAATAAATGCTTTTTTATTGATGTGAATTCTTATTGCTTGTTTTACAATACATTAATTAGTTATTAATAGCCAAATATTTGTTTCATATCCGGTTTTATTAATTCGCCATATTTTTGCAGATCGCTGTCATTAACGCGTTTAACAGATGCCACAATACAATAAGTATAAGCCTTGTCCTTTAACTCGTTGTCATGAAAAGCTTTGATCGCATTAAAATCAAGCTTGTCCAGATTATCAAAGGTGCTTTTGCGCATATCGTAATCAATCCCCAGGCGTTTCGCGGCCAGGTAGTTAAATAGAATATCATCCTGTGTTATACGGTCTGTTTCTAATGATTTACGGATATTATCCCTGGCATTGCTCAGGCCTTTTTCAGATTCGGGCATGTTATTAAGCAGATCGTTCATGCTTTTGATAGCATCGTTTAGTTTATCGGCCTGCGTACCCACATAACCCACAAAAAAGTTGGGATCGCCTTTTTTAACCGGCGACGCATACGATGCGTAAGTATTATAAGCCAGCGCCTTCGACTCGCGGATCTGTTGAAAAACAACAGCGCTCATACCGCCCGTGCCGAAGTAGTTGTTAAACAGCTCTATCTTTGGTGTCTGCGATGGGTTGTATGCACCCTCGTTACGGATCCAGTAGATCTCTGCCTGTACCATATCATAATCGGCAAATAACACCCGGTTATGGTCGACTGTTAGTTTAACAAAATGCTTTTTTTCCGGATATGGCATGAATACCATAGGCGTTTTATGCAGGGTGGTTAGTACTAAAGCTGTTTTCGCGGCGGTATATGGCCCGTAGTATAAAATATTATGCTTGTAGTTGTTTAGTTCATGCAGGATCTTAACCAGATCGGTTGCTTTAAGGCTGTCCAGTTCGGCATCGCTCAATACATTATTAAAAGGGTTTTCCGGCCCGTACTGCGCGTAACTTACCAGCCCCTGCGCTATTGATGTTTTATTAAGCTTGGCATTTTCGCGGGCCTTTCTCATCCTGGCCTTGAGGGCTGTTAAGGCGGCTTCGTCAGGTTGGCAATTAGCCAACAGGTCCTCGTAAAGTTTTACAGTCGCGTTAAAGTTTTCCTGCAGGCCGCTAATGGAAATGGTTGAGATTTCTGTACCTGCGGATATATTGAATGACGATGCCAGCTTATAAAACGCTTTGCTAAAATCCTCGGCTGTTTTTGTTTTGGTACCCAGGTATTGAACGTATTGAGCGGCTATAGGCAAAAGTTTGCTGTTCCAGCTACCCATGTCATAACGGTAGTAAAGCCTGAATATGCTGTTATCTTTATTTTGTACCGATAGTAATTCTGCGCGGCCCGACTTTGCCCTTTGTATGTCTTTGTTATAATCCAGCCAGGCAGGTTTTACCGCGCTGGCAGGCATAGCCTCAACCTTTTGTAAAAATGGCGATTGTGCAGTAGTATTTACATCCACAGCAGTGATAGGCGGTTTTACCACCTTTACTACATTTTTATCCTCGCCCTGGTGCTTGTAAACTATAACATAGTTATTGTCGGTAAGATATTTATTGGCAAACGCCACAATTTGCGCCTTAGTGATTTTTGATAACTCATTTACCGTGCCCACATCAGCACGCCAGTCGACACCTGATGTAAAATCGCTTAACAGGTTTGATGCCCTGGTGTTGTAACTTTCGTTGTCCTCGATAATACTTTTTTTCTGGTTATTAACTATCGATGTGATCAGGTCTTCAGAAAAATCGCCTTTTCTTAGTTTTGCTATTTCGCCAAGCATCAATCCTTTTACTTCGTCTAATGATTGTCCTTTAATGGGGTTGCCGGTTAAAAGCAAAACGCTGTAATCTTTTAAAGCATAAGAGTTTGCATTCGCGCTAAGTAACAGTTGTTTTTTGGTGAGATCAAGGTCAAATAAACCGGCCTTCCCATTGGTAAGCATTGAACCCATTAGGTCAAGCAGGCGCGCATCGCGGGTGTTGGCTCCCGGGAAACGGAACCCAATAGTCAAGGTTTCAGGACTTGGGCCGTAAACATCCTTTGTTAACGGGCTGGTTATTAGTTTTTCGGGTGCGAAACTATACGCCGGGATAGGCTTGGCTTTCATATAGCCGAAATGCTCATCAACTTTTTTGATAACTATATCCGGGTTAAAATCGCCCGAAAGAATAACCCCCATATTATTAGGTACATAATACGTATAATAATAATTTCGGATAGCTTTTAATGATGGATTCTTCAAATCCTGAACAGTACCTATGGTAGTATGCCTGCCATAATTATTGTTAGGGAAAAGCGCTGCAAACATGGCTTCAAAAGTTTTACGGCCATCATTATCCAGGCCGATATTTTTTTCTTCATAAACAGCCTCCAACTCGGTATGGAAAATGCGCAATACCGGGCTGCGGAAACGCTCGGTCTGTATGGTTAAATATTTATCAATTGCAGCGCTGGGGATATCATCCTCATAAACTGTTTGCTCAAAGGATGTAAAGGCATTGCTGTTTTGCCCGCCCATTGCGGCCATCATTTTATCATACTCGTTGGCTATCGAAAATTTTGCCGCCTGGCCTGATACCTGGTCAATCTGCTTATATATTTCCGCACGTTTTCCTTCGTCGGTGGTCGAGTTATATTGTTCATACAGGGCATCTATCTGGTCAAGCAGGGGTTTCTCTTTCTCAAAATCCATTGTGCCATATTTATCGGTGCCCTTAAACATCATGTGTTCAAGGTAATGTGCCAGGCCGGTATGGTTGTCGGGGTCGGTTTTGCTGCCGGCCTTTACTGCTACGTAGGCTTGTATGCGTGGTTGTTTATTGGTTGGGCTCAGTATAACCGTAAGCCCATTTTTAAGCACATAGAAACGCGAGTGGGTAGGATCGCCGGTTACATATTTATAAGTATATCCGCCGGAAGTTGCTTGTTTCCAGGCTATAACGCTTTGTGCATGCAGGTTTGATGCAAAAGCGGTAAGCACGAAGCAAATCAAAAATAATTTTTGTTTCATAGTACTTGTTTGAACAATAAATGTATTTAAAAAATTTAATTGATAAAAGGGCGATAGCGACAAAAAAATCTGCTTTAATATAGCGAAAATCATGTGTTTGATTGCATTTTTTTGTACTTGTTACATAGGTGTTTAATTAAAAACAAATAAAAAAATGTAAGGGTAAATAAACCTTTACAAATGCTATCGCTCTAAAAAACATTGTTTAACAAGATAAAAATACACTACCATGAAAAAAATTTTCTTCTTAGCTATATGTTTGCTAATTGCAGGCTCAGTGAGCGCACAGCGCCGTTACTACCACTCGCAACGTGGTTATAACAATTCCAGAAATGATGATAACAGTGATTTTTACACTCCGTCAGTAGGGTTTGAAATTGGTGCCAACGTGTCAAATATGGTATCGTCAAACTCGGGCTATAGTACGGGCAGCCTGGCGGGGCTAAACGTAGGTCTTACTTTCGACCTGCCGATCATCTATCCGTTATCTTTTGCACCCGAAGTACTGTTCTCGCAAAAAGGATATACCGCGAATACCAATGACGGTAACTTTACCCAGCGTACAAACTTTATTGATGTGCCGTTACTGGCCAAATTTAGGGTAGCACCGGCGTTTAACATTTATGTTGGCCCGCAGTTGTCATATTTACTGTCGACAACCAATACTTACGATAACGGATTTACAACCTCAAGCGAACAATATTACGAAAACAATAACGGCCATAAATCATACCTGGATGGCGTATTGGGCGTGAGCTTTGATCTGAACAGAAATGTTGATCTGCATGCCCGTTATACTATAGACCTGGAGAAAACAGATTACCGCGGTAACACTTATGTGCCTAACTACCAAAACCAGGTTTGGCAATTTGGGGTAGGGTTTAAGTTTAAATAATCTAAGAATAAAGGCATTCAATAGAGTAAGTCTTGAATTATAAGACTTGCATCGAAGTCCTCTCCTTTGGAGAGGATTTAGATGAGGCACAAAAAAGCCGGATCATAATTTATGGTCCGGCTTTTTGTTGGTATAGTTTACAGATTAATAATCAGAATTTTCTTTACCACCACGGTCGCGATAGTTACCACCGCCACCGCCGCTGTTACCACGATCTTTGTTGTATCCACTGCCGCCGCTATTGCCACGGTCTTTGTTGTAACCGCCGCCACCACCGCTGCTTCTGTCGCGGTTGTATCCGCCACCACCGCCGCTGTTACCACCACGATAGCCACCGCCACCACTGCTTCCGCCTCGGTAGCCACCGCCACCACCGCTTGGCCTGTCGGTTTTTTCTTTAGCCTGGCTTACCGCTATAGTTTTGTCTAAAATTTGTTTTTCGTCCAGATTGGTAATAGCGTTTTGCGCTTCTTCATCATTTGGCATTTCAACAAAAGCATAGCATTTGCTTCTGCCTGTTTCGCGATCCATGATTACGTTAACAGAACTTACTTCGCCATAAGTGGCAAAAAGTTCAATGATGTCAGCTTCCTGATATTGATAAGGCAGCTTGGCGATAAAAATTTTCATCTAAAAAATAAGTTAATGAGTTGAGTTAGTTATAGCAATAGTAAGCATTATAAATTATAAAAAACATGGTGTAAAGTATATCTTTTTCCAATATGTTTTTTAAAGACAACATTAGTGTGTTTTTATTGTTTTATGCTTTTTAAATTATTATGGCTAAAATGAGAGGAAAATATATGACCTAAGATATCAGGTTGTTAACTTTTTCAACCAGCTCACTAAGGTCAAACGGTTTGTTTATAACAGCATCACAGCCGTAACCAAACAACTCGTCGTCATGATTAATATAAGCCGAGAAAATAATAACAGGGATATCTTTAAATTTGGGGTGACATTTTATTTGCTGACACAGTTCGCCGCCGTTTATACCTGCAACACGGTAATCAAGTATCACAAGGTTTGGCAAAAAGCTTTCTACCATGGGCATAACTTCTGCTCCGTCTGAGATGCTTTTTACATCAAACTTTTCGTACGACAGTGTTTCATGAACAATATCCAGGATATCCTGGTTATCGTCTAATATTAAAATACGTTTTGACATGTGTATAAATTAATACTTCGAAAAACTTATGAGTCGTTTAATATAGTGCTTCGGGTTAAAAATAGACGGTAAAGGCTGAAACTTTTTTCGAATGTTAACCATCAAATATAGTTATATATATTCAATATTATTTTAATATATGTAACAATGTAGTTAAAATATTGTAAAAAAATAATTAATGCCTTTACATTATTTAAAGTGTCTTTTGCGGTTAAAAAGCCTCGCCTAAATTGAGCATAAACGCCGAGTAATTTTTACTGAATCCATAATCTAAACCAATATTGGTGTTTGATTTTTTATTGAATTTAACACGCAGCCCGGCGCCGCCGGCAGGGTTCCAGTATTTAAATTCGCGCAGATGCTCCTCACTGGCCGAGTTTGCATTGGCAAATATTACAAAACCCAGTAGTCCGTTGGCTGTAATGTCGCGGCGGTATTCTGTTTCCAGGTAAAACAGGTTCTCACCACGGTACCGGTTTTGCGCTATGCCACGCCCTGATCGCTGATAGGGGTCGTTACCAATTGATGGCAGGTTAAGATAAGGGATGCCCGATGAAAGCGAGGTCCAGTAATAGGTCCAGAAGGCGATCATGTTTTTTGACGACGAAGTGGTTAACGACACATATTTACGCACATCAACATATAATGATTGCCAGTTATCATTACTGCCCAGCGCAGCCATGCTGTAACGATAGATAATATTACCATACCAACCCGGTAAAGGGTTGATGGAGTTATTGCGGGTATCGTATAATAAGTTAATGCTTGGCCCTGACGAAAAAGAATTTTGGCCGGGCCTAGTGCCGAACTGGTAGCCTGTAAATTCGCTAAATGTTTTAGACGTCCCGTTATCACTTTCAATATCCATGTAATAGTCAAGATTGTAACCAATACCGGCAAAAAAATAGGGTGTTATTTTTTTTAATACACTTTGATAAAAGCGAATGTATTCATAATTAACTAAGAATTTATCACCCGCGTGCTGGCCGCCGCCCAAGCCCCAGGTATATTGGGGGTACACCAATACCCGGGTATCGCCCTGGATGTTGTATGCGTTATTATTTAGCCAGATGCTGGAGTGAATAGGTAAGCCGTACCGGCCCTTAAAGTTAGCATAAGGTGTAAATGTAATTGAAGAAAGATAGGTAGTGCGCCTGTCGCCCAGGTAAAAACCTGCGGTGGTAGACGTGATCAGCGTTTTGCCGTTACTGATCCCCGAGGATGAAACAGGCAATACAGAAAAATAGAACTTCTTTTTTTCGTCAGGAGATATGGTACGTGTCTTAATGGTAAAAAGCGAACGGGCAATATCGATCAGGTCGACTCTCGCAATGGTATCGGTAGGGCGATATTTTACAGAACTGCTGTCGTTTTGTGCCCATAACAGGGCGGGTAAAAAACACGCAATAACTGTAAATAAAACTTTTACCATCGAGATTATAACGTGGTTTAAATGGATTTAAATATAACTAAAAATACAAAAGCCCGTAACTTAGTTACAGGCTTTCGCATAAATCAATAGTTATTATCTTGTTGGTTTTTTGTAAACATAGGCATTTGGATAGTGGCCATGTTTACGATAATATGCTGCTCTGTAGGCAGCACGTCTCTTTTTCTCAACACTTTTACGGTGCTCGTTACCAATAACGTAACCGCCACCGGCACCAATAGCACCACCTATTAAGGCACCGCCAACGTTGTGCCCCACTAGGCCACCTACAACAGCACCGCCCGCACCGCCTATTATAGCACCCTTACCCTGGTCGCTAATTTTTTTATGCTGGGCATGAGCCAGGCTGCTGGTTAATAAAAACATAGTGAGGATTCCGATATATGCAATTAGCTTTTTCATAAAAATTAATTATTATAATATAAATGTTGTAAAAAATATTAATCAAATAATAAGCCAAAGTTAATGCTAACGCATACAAACGGCTTAATACACTTAACCTGTTGGATAACAGGCCAGATATCACATCCCGATGTTTTTTCTTTTTGCCTGTGCTGTCTATTTTAGTGGGCAATATTGATAAATTACCAAAATATTACCTTGTTAATGGCCGCTGTTAATATTGAAAAGCGATCTTTGCCGCAACAGGAGAGTACATCCCGGTTTTTTATTTATGACTAAACAACGTTATTTTTTCACTGTATTGATATTAGGATCACTAACCGCATTGGGGCCATTCTCTATCGATATGTATCTGCCGGGCTTCCCGGCTATAGCCAAATCATTTCATACTACAACCGCGCAGGTTTCGCTTTCGTTATCCAGCTTTTTTGTAGGACTTGCAGCAGGGCAATTATTATATGGCCCGTTGTTAGACAGATTTGGCCGCAAACGGCCGCTTTATATTGGACTGGTACTATACATTATCGCATCGGCAGGCTGTTATTTTTCTACCAGTATCGAAACCCTGATCGTCCTGCGGTTTATACAAGCTATTGGGGCTTGTGCTGCCGGTGTGGCGTCAATGGCCATGGTGCGTGATATTTTTCCGCTCGACCAAAACGCCAAGATCTTTGCCCTGCTGATATTGATCCTGGGCGCATCGCCCATGATTGCGCCAACCGTTGGCGGCTATGTTACCGAAGTTTTTGGCTGGCATTTAATATTTGTGATACTGGGCATAATGGCATTGGTGATCTTATTAACAGTGATTTTCTTTTTGCCGGAGAGTTATAAGGCCGACCCAACTTATTCATTAAAGCCAAAGCCTATTATCAGTAGTTTTTTGCTGGTAATTAAAGAACCGCAATTTTATACTTACGCTTTTGCAGGCGCATTTGCTTTCGCCGGCTTGTTTGTATATGTTTCGGCTTCGCCGATAGTATTTATGGAAGTGTTTAAGGTTAGCGCCAAAACTTACGGCTGGATCTTCGCGGGACTGTCCGTTGGTTTCATAGGTTCAAGCCAGGTAAATAACCTGTTGCTAAAAAAATATAAAAGCGAGCAGATCATCCGGGTTTCGTTAAGTGTACAGGTAATAACGTCCCTGTTATTTCTTATCGGCAGTTGGTATAACTGGTATGGCCTGGGCGGAACTATAGGTATTATATTTATCATGCTTTGCTGTATCGGTACAACCAGCCCTAACGCGTCGGCACTATCCCTGGCACCGTTCGAGAAAAACGCAGGTACAGCCTCGGCATTGTTAGGCGCACTGCAATTGGGCTTGGGGGCGTTGGCTACGTTAGGTGTCGGCATTTTGAACAGTCATTCATCCGTACCCATGGCCGCCATTATGGAAATATCAGCATTAATAGCCCTGCTTATTTTATTTTTTGGCAGCAGGCGGATAGTTAATAAGGTGGCGGTGAGTGATAACGCGGCAGCGGGTATGGCGCATTAATTGTCTGAATCACAGATTAAGCAGATTTTTGTGATTTAGCACCTACACCTTACTGGTCGAAGTTTAGCGACAGCGTAACTTCGTCCTAAAATGTGTTAAGCTTTCAGCTTAACTGTATAATTGGTAACATTCCCTCCTGGTCATTGTAATAATCCATGGCACTGGCCCCATTTAGCTAAGATAATGATTTGTTAGTTAGGCAAGCAGAATGCTTGCTTCATTTTAGGTGAAGTTTAGCGACAGCGTAACTTCGTCCTAAAAAGTGTTAAGCTTTCAGCTTAACCGTATAATCGGTAACATTCCTTCCTGGTGTTGTAATAATCCATGGCGCTGGCCCATTTAACTAAGATAATGATTTGTTAGTTAGGCAAGCAGAATGCTTGCTTCATTTTAGGACGAAGTTACGCTGTCGCTAAACTTCGACCAGTAGGGGAGATTTGATTGAAATCATTAATTAAAAATAATCACTCTAATCATATAAATCCGCTTAATCTGTGATTCAGACGAGCTACAATACTTCATCGATCACTCCAAACTCCTTAGCTTCGGCGGCTATCATCCAGTGATCGCGGTCGCAAACGTCATGTACTTTTTGGTAGTTCTGGCCGCTGTGTTTGGCAATGATATCGTAAAGCTCTTTTTTAACTTTTAATACCTGGTTGGCGGTGATCTCTATATCAGACGCCTGGCCCTGCACACCGCCCAACGGCTGGTGCAGCATTACCCGCGAATGTGCCAATGCGCTACGCTTGCCTGCCGCGCCACCGCACAACAATATCGCCCCGAAAGACAGCGCCATACCCGTACAAATGGTGGCCACATCCGGACTTACCAGTTGCATGGTGTCGTAAATACCAAACCCGGCATAAACCTCGCCACCCGGCGAATTGATGTACATGTGGATATCCTTCTTGGCGTCGGTCGACTGCAGGAACAGCAACTGTGCCTGCACAATATTGGCGATGTTTGCCTCAACGGGCGCACCCATAAAGATAATACGGTCCATCATCAGCCTCGAAAATACATCCATTTGCGACACCCGCATTTCGCGCTCTTCAGTAATATAGGGTGTCATGGCTGTTGGTATAGTCGTGTTTTCAACGCTGGTAATATAATTATCTACCCGGTCTTTTTGGACATGGCAATGCCCCACCGCAAATTTGCGGAACTCGTTCTTGTCAATATTCATGATGTCTTTAGTTTATTGTTTACTAAACAGCCGCTTTATTTTCTGGCTAAAGCCGATATGTTCCGGCCGGGTAAACAGTTGTTGATGTGCGGTTTCTATTTCTTTTTTTAGCTGCCTGCGGCCAAATTGCTGTATGGCGCCGTAAGCCTTTTGCTGCCAGATCACTTTGTCGGCCAGGTCATTATCCAGCATCAGCCGGGCCTCGAAAAGCAAAGCATCGCCTGTATTTGCCGTCCCCATGATATGGGCTTCTATCTGCCGGGTTTCATTCCATGAAGTCGTCATATGCCAATGCTTTTTCTTTAACGGTTTCTCTTACTTTCTCTAAACATTTGTACTTCTGCACGGTGGCGCTGCGGATGCCCGAATAGCCAAATTCGTCGGCTATTTCTGTGAGTGATAGCTGGTCGTAATAAAAGCCCTTTAACAGCTCCATACATTTTTTACCGGCAGTTTCCAGGAAACGCAGCAGGCGGCTGTTCGATGGGTTTTCCTCGTTAGTAGATTCAATATCTATATGATCCAACGGCACATTGTGATTGGTCTGCCTGAAACGTTTCAGCCATAAGTTCTTGGCAGTGCCAACCAGGTAGGCGATATCGTTATCTAATAGGGTAGGCGTTACCACAGCCTTTTCATAATAAACTACCAATGCATCCTGGAAAACATCTTTAGCTTCATCAAAGCTGCCGCCCATCCGGCTCACATATTTGGCAACAACCGGGAAAGCGCTTTTATACAACCGGATAAAAAGCTCCTGCCGCCTTGCCGGCTGATCTGAATTGCTGATACCTTGCATACAAATGTCCTTTTATAACTATGTGCAAATTATGGGTTAAGTATCACCTTTTATTTTTAATTATTTATTCCTTTACCGCGGTAACTTCAGAACCGTCTGTCCCTTTTGTCGAAAAGATGATCTGTTTATCTGTAAAATCCTCTATATAAAATGGAAATTCGCGCGTCTTACCATCGGCTAAAATTTCTTTGTATTGGATATTGCGGCCGTCTATTTTAAATGTGCCGTGCGATAGCACTTTGCTATCCCAGTTAATGATCAGGCTGTCTTGCTGCGTAAACTGGATATAAGGTTTTTCTGACTGTAGGGTAACGGCACCAACACTATCCGGCGGACTGGCGTTTGGGTTACGCACCCGGGTATATTTCCATTTACCGTATAGGCTTTCGGGTTTTACAGATGATTTGCAGGCCGATAGTACAGTAACAGTCAGTAACAATAAGCCAAAGGCTATTTTTTTCATGTTGTGATGAATTTGGACAGCCCAAGATAGCGAATGAATTTTAATTACTCTTTTTCTGCGCTTGTTGTAATTTCTGCTCCGCTTTTTTTACCTCGTCTTTTTCACTCATCGGGAAATCTGTTTTAATTTCCTCGGAGGATTTAACCGAAGTCTTTTTTGTACCGATGTTTGTTGCGGGTGTTGATGTAGGAGATTTCATAAGCCGTGTGTTAAATGTTGCAGGCATAAGTGGCCTGTATTATTTAAACTTATGAAAATGGAAAGTGTTTTTGTGAAGTGAGATTTGGCAAATAGATATGTCATCTCGACCAACAGGAGAGATCTATACAGGATAGGTCGGCTACATATCCGTGTATAGATCTCTCGCTATGCTCGAAATGACAGTGAATTAGTTCTTATTAGCCTTTTTTATACTATCAGCTTTCGCTTTTGCTCTGTCTTTAAAGAAGCCTTTTAGCAGGAAGTTATGTTGGGCAGCTTCAAGATCCTCATTCAATTTAATAGAGCTTTGCTGTAAATTTTGGATGGTACTTTGCACCTGTGCGGCTGCTTTAGGGTCGTTTAATAAAATACCCACAGTGTTATCCGTACGATTAAATTTATCAGTAGTTGTTTTTAAAGTATTGGTGATCTCTGTAGTATTGGCAGCAGCTTGTTTAAGCTGGTTTGTAACCGCCTTTATGCTGGCGAAAGTAGTAGTGTCAGTCAACAATTTATCTGCAAGGCCGCCTTTGGTATTCATCTTTACACTAAAGCGTTCTAACTGCGCGGATAATTGAGCTGCATTGGCGCTGGCTTTTTCAAAATTGCTCATCGCATTTCTAAACTGGATCCCCACAGTGCTGTCGGCCATTAAAGTACCTACCGTACCTTTGCCTTGTAATATTTTACGGCTCAGCATTTTAAAATCGCCGGTTATTGATAACAGATTTTGGTTGTTTTGCTGTAATACCTTTAACATATCGTCGGTTGATGTTACCTTTTCAGTTTGTAAGACATCATTATCCTGCACAATAGGTGCCTGCGGACTGCCGCCGTCGATCACAATGATCTTATTGCCTATTAAACCGTCAGACCCGATATGAACGCCTGCATTACGGTGTACGTATTGTTGTGAGGCTTCGTCAATGCTCATACGTACATCAACCTGCGACGGGCCAATGAAATGGATCTTGCTGATACTGCCCACCTTAACGCCCGAGAACCAGACACTGTTACCGGTTTTTAATCCCGAAACATCATCGAACACAGCGCTGACATGGATGCTTTTTGAAAATGTTTTTGACTGGCTGCCCAATGTAAAAACGCCAAGAATAAATACGATCAAGCCGATGGCTAAAAATAGCCCTACTATTACTGCTCGTTTATTTTCTGCTTTTTCCATTATATTTTAATGCTTTATGAATCTACTTTATAAAATTGTAATCAAAGAATGGTTTTACCCGATCGTCATTAGTATCAAAAACCTCGTCAAAAGTACCCTGGCGCTGAAATTGGCCGTCTAACAACATGGCTATCCTGTCGCCGGTTTGTTTGGCACAGGTCAAATCATGCGTAATGATGATGGATGATGTTTTATATTTTTCCTGAACCTCGTTTATCAGTTCATTAATTTCAATACAGGTGATAGGGTCGAGGCCGGCTGTTGGCTCATCATACAGCATGATCTCGGGGTTTAATATCAACGTACGGGCAATACCTATCCGCTTACGCTGGCCGCCTGATAGTTCAGAAGGCATTTGGTTGATGGTTTGTGATAAACCAACCGCTTCCAACACCTCTTCAACCGCGCTGTCTATTTCTTTACGAGTGATCCCCTTGCGGTTACGCACCAGCGGAAACTCCAGGTTTTTACGTACAGTCATACTATCGTACAAGGCGCTGTTCTGAAAAGAAAAGCCAATTCGAATGCGCAACTCCTGTAAATCTTTGTCAGATATTTTATCGATATCCTTGCCTAATACAGTGATAGTTCCGGTATCGGCCTGCAATAAACCCGAAATAATTTTTATCAATACAGACTTACCCGTACCCGAACGCCCAAGCACCACAAGGTTCTCGCCCTGGTACAGATCAAGGTCAATACCGCGCAATACGTGATAATCATCAAAGGATTTTTTCAGTCCTTTAATGGTTATAACCGCGTTATTGTAATCAATAGGTGCCTTTGGCTTATACATAATTTATATTTAGCGGAACCAGCTGGTTATTTGTACGATAACAATTTCTTCAATAAATATTAAAAACATGGCAGTTACAACTGCGCCGTTAGCAGCTTTACCAACACCCTCGGTACCCTTGGTAGAGTAATAACCCTGGTAACAGCCGACAATACCGATGGTAAACCCAAATACAATGGATTTTACCAGCGATGAACTAAAATCTGTAAACGTTAACGGGTCAAAAAACTCCTGTACAAAGGTGTTAAAGCTGGTGCCCTCATTTACCGCCACGTTGATGTATCCACCCAGCATAGCCACCAAACCTGTATAAGTAGCCAAAATAGGTATGGTAAGCGTAGTAGCCAACACACGGGTGCATACCAAAAACTTAAAAGGTTTAGTGCCGGATACTTCCATGGCATCGATCTGCTCGGTTACACGCATGGAGCCTAACTCGGCGCCGATACCAGAACCTACTTTACCGGCTGCAATTAATGCGGTAACCAACGGTGCCAGGGCACGCATAATGGCTATGGACACCAGCGACGGCAACCATGACGTTGCGCCAAACTGGCCTAACGACGGGCGCGATTGTTTGGTAAATATTAAACCGACTATAAACCCGGTTAATGATATTAATGAGAACGAGCGTACCCCAACTTCATAGCATTGCCTTACAATTTCTTTAAACTCGAAGGGGGGTAAAAAAGCCTCCTTAAAAAACCTCAGGATAAATTTGTTGATATTATAAAGGCTTATTAAAAAGGTAGTTATTTTGCCTTGAGGCTTTTTAGCCTTTTTTTTAAGTTGAAGAGCTGTGCTGATTTCAGTATCCATTAATTGAGGCAAAGGTATTACTTATACAAGATATTTCCTGACTATATTATACAAAAAGTTAATAAACTTTGTTTTACTCACGCAAAATTAATCATTTGATTAACTCGGCAAATGTACATTTGTTTATGTTAGCATAAAGTCAAAAAAATAAGAAGAAAAGAAGTTGATATACTCAATCAACATAACATTTGATTAATAACTGACTTTATTTTTTCAATTTCGTCTGTAGTAATAGTAGTTATATAATTGCCTATCCTTGTTTTATCAACTGTTTTTATCTGATCTAACATTACTGAGCCTTTGTCGCCGTTTATATCGCAGATAACCCTTGTAGGATATAGTTTTATAGTGTGAGTCAACGGAGCGATAATAACTGTTCTGATGAAACGGTTCAGTTCATCGGGCGATATAATGATACACGGGCGGGTTTTACTTACTTCGCTCCCAATTGTTGGGTCAAGATTAATCCAATAAACGCCATATTGCTTTACCATTTCCAGTCTTCAATATTTTCATCGTCGAATACATCTGGAATAACAAGGTGGTCGTCACCGTTTTTAGCCATTTGCTTAAAAGCGTCTTCCCAACCTTTTCGTTTTAGTTCAACTGCCGGGCTAATTACAATGTTGTTATTGTGGATTTCAATATTAACCTCATTTTCAATGTGACATTCTTTTAGAATACTTTGAGGAATTATTATCCCTCTTGAATTACCTATATTTCTGATAGTTGATTTCATAAATATAAAGTTATAACAAATTATAACATTTTCAAATTTTAAAAACCATTTTGACAGTTTTTACTTTATTAGAATAAAAAATATTATGAACGCTTATCAACAAAAATGGCTTGATATTTTGCAGCACACTAACCTTCACGGTTGGGAAATTAAAGCCGTAGACGATGGTATTTATGTTGAAATACCCAAGGTGACCGACCTGAAACTGATCAGGGATAACCTGCCGGAAATATTAGCGGCAATGTCGTTAGATATTGAGGTGCCCAAGTCAAGGCTGAAGTTTCATTTTCATAACGGGTATGAAAATTTTGAATATATCTTAAATCCTAATGATGGTGATTTGAATGAGGAATAATTAGCAGTTTCCGTCAATTTCGCAATTGTTTCCGTCAATAATTTCCAGTTTTGCCGGCTTATTTGCAACCCACTCGCTGTATGATTTTTCTAACGTTTGCAAAAACGTCGGAACCGCTTGTGCGCCCGATACCCCATATTTATTATCCATCACAAAAAACGGAACGCCGCGGATCCCTAACTGCTGCGCCTGCGCAATGTCCTGCTGAACATTGATGGCATATTTATTACCTGCCAGTGTATGATAAACTTCGGCTTTATCTAAACCAATACTTTCGCCAAGATCCGCCAAAACATCATGGTCGGCTATGTTTTTACCTTCGGTGAAGTACGATCTGAATAACGCTTCTTCGGCTTCGTCGCCCAGGCCATTTTGTTTGGCTAAGTGCGCGAATCGGTGCGCGTCAAAACTATTGGCTACAATAGCTTTGTCAAAATCATAAGCCAAACCAACTTCGGCCGCCATTTCGGTTACCTGGTCGTTCATTTGCATGGCGTGATCCAAAGTTATACCTTTAATATCGGCCAAATATTGATTGATGTTTATAGCAGGGTCTGTTACCAGGTTAGGGTTAAGCTGGAAGCTTTTCCATTCTATCTCTACCTCATCCTTGTGCTCAAATTGCTGCAAAGCTTGTTCAAACCTGCGTTTGCCAATGTAGCAAAACGGGCACATCACGTCAGACCATATTTGTATCTTCATGGCGCAAAGCTACCATACCACTATAATAACAACGTAAGCACAAAGTAAAATTAAAGTTACCGTGTGGTATCGCGCTCAACCAGCTGCATCCCGCATTTGGAGCAGATCCCGGGTTTATCTGCCCCAATTTGCGGGTGCATGGTGCAATAGTATTTATATTGTTTTTGCTTAACCGGTTTATTGTTGCCCGCGGTACAGCCGCCTAAGCTTAAACCAATAAATGCCAGTACCACCAATGCTTTGCTCATTGTTTATTTGTTTTTAATGAAAGCGGTAAAGCCTAATAACGAAACTACTAAAGCCGTTAGCGCTGCTAACATACTCACAATGTCGCGGATATCTTTACCGGCCCAGGTCATCCAAAAAAATTTATGCAGGAAAATAAAACTCAGGCCCTCTGCGCGGTCTATCCCGGCAACCTCGGCAGCCAGTTTGGCCGATGTCGTTTCGATATACCGGTTGCGGCCATCGGGATAGCTGATCCTTTGTACCGGCAGGCGTTTGTTGATGAAGCCATATTCGTTATCAAATTGCCCGATCCGGGTTACAACAGGATTGCCCGCCGTTTTATCATCGCCATAATATTTGCTTAAAAATTGGGCATATAATTTATCTCCATCCTGTAGTTCTGTACGGTTAGTAGCATCAAAGTATAAGATCTGTTTTTTGGTGTTGGTTACCTGGTAAAAGGTATGGCCATTAAATTGGGCAAGCGCTACGCGCTTAATGTTGCTGTCGGCAATGGGTAATTGCAGGTTAGATAAACCAAGCTGGTTGCGATTTATCAACTGCGAGTATTGTGGTTTATCCTTCTCGTAACGTAACTGTACTATCAAATGGAATGCACCGCTGGTAATGAATAATAACAATATAAAGGAGATACAAAGCCCTATCTGCCGGTGATAACGATGGATAAAGCGCCTGTCTTCTGTGCCTTTCAATTTACGCTTTTCTGTTACGGCTTTAAAATTTTTCCAAAACAAGCCATATACAGTGAGCCCGCTTAGTAAAGCCAGAAACATAATACTAACCAGCGTCAGCAACACAATCAGCCTGAAGGTATTGCCGCCAATAGCCACTAAAAACTGCCAGGTATGAAATTGTTCAAACACCCACAATAAAACTTTGCGGGTGTTGTTGTTGAAAGTACCCATACGGCTTTGCGCGGTTTCTACATAAATATCCATGCCGTCGGGGCGATTTAACGCTATCTTCCATACGGGCAGCAGGTGATTAATGGGCTGGTATTGCCCGTCGAACGTTTTTTGCGACACAGCGCTTTTTATGGCCGATGTGCTGTCTTGCGTAAAGTATCTCGCTAAGTAAATAGCATAACGCCTGTCTCCGCCAGGTAGTAACCTGCCGTCATTTGCCGAGTAATAGTTGTAAACGCTGTCTTTATCGATAACCTGGTACCAGCTGGTTTTATTAAAGTTTACAAGGCTGAAATTTCTTTGTTTGGTTTTTTTTTTTTGTTAGA